>WVZO01000396.1 GCA_011772425.1 Candidatus Aminicenantota bacterium | reverse complement strand
AATGATACACGGGCTGTTGGAAGATGAGGTTACAGCAGTGCTGGAGATTGACCCCGGGAAATTTGTTTTGGGCCATAACCGGGGCCTGACCTTTTGGGATGGGAATAAATTCTTGAAAATGCCTTTTACCGGAGAAGATGGCGCTGAGCTTCCATTTACCAGGGTATTGGATTTGAAAGCAGATTCAAAGCAAAATATCTGGGTTTTAGCGGAGCGGGTGGGGGTGGCCAGGATCAATAAACAAAAGGAAATCAAATGGTACGGCAGCCGCCAGGGACTGCCTGAAAACATCAAGATCTTAAGCGTGGGGATTGATCACACCGATAATGTATGGGTGGGAACCAGCCGGGGAATCTTTTTTATGGCAAGTAAAAAAAATAGGTTTGTTTCAATACCTGTGGATAAATTTCCCATACAGGCGGTAAGGAAAACTTATATAACGACAAAAAAAGTACTTTACCTGGGAAGCTCGGTTAACGGTGTCTATGTGTATGAAATTAAAAAAAACCAATGGAAGATCAACAGATCATGATGAATTTTGGAACCAATGCCGCGCATGCCATGCGCCAGAAGGGCGGGATACTGGAAGTAAAGCTGGACCAGGTTGTCCTGGATGCAGAGACGGTTAAAACATACCAGGATATCAACCCCGGCCCTTTTTTCAGGCTTACTTTCAGTGATACCGGTCATGGCATGCCCCAGGAGGTAGTGAAGCGTATTTTTGAACCCTATTTTACCACCAAAAAAACAGGGGAAGGCACAGGTATGGGATTGGCTGTGATCCACGGGATTGTGAAAAGCTGCGAAGGAGATATTTCAGTACACAGCCAACCGGGAAAGGGAACCACCTTTCATGTTTTTCTGCCCTGCCTCAAAGAAAAAGAAAAGCCAGGGAAGAAAGTCCGGTTAAGCGAAGATATTCCCCCTGGTACCGAGCGGATACTCCTGGTGGATGATGAAATCGCACTGGCAGATGTGGGTGCCCGGATATTGGAAAAACTGGGATATGATGTGACAGGGAAATCCGATGCCATTGAAGCATTGGAAACGTTCCGCAAAGAACCGGAACGGTTCGATCTTATTATTAGCGACCTCACCATGCCCCAAATGACCGGCTTCCAATTAGCCGAAGAAATAAAACAAATCAGGCCCGATATCCCTATCATCCTCTGCTCCGGATTCACCGCTGCCACCACAAAAAAGCAACTCAAAAGCGCTGGTGTAAGTGATTTTGTCACCAAGCCTGTAAATAAAACCGAACTGGCAAACGTAATACGTAACGTTTTAGATGGAAGATAGGCACTAAACTGTCTAGGAGATCGTTCCGTAAATTTGGTAGCATAAGATTTTAAATTCGAAGCACGAAATACGAAATCCGAA
>WVZO01000661.1:354-2073 GCA_011772425.1 Candidatus Aminicenantota bacterium | reverse complement strand
CAATGGTTCCAAGCTTTGTTTCAGGATTCAGCCCAATACCCCCAGCAACACCCTGTGCATGAGGTCCACCGGCTATGTGGGTATCGGCACCTGGTCGCCAAGTGCTACTCTTGAAGTAGAAACAACAGGAACCGCATCAAAAATTTTAGTTGACCGAACGGATGGTGCAACTACCAGGATTGCCTCAACGGACAGCTATGCCTACATTGGAACCGANNGGAACCGAAACCAACCATCCTGTGAGGATAATAGCAAATAATGGTTGGAAAATGCAGATTAACGCAGATGGAACCCTGGATATGTCAGACGGCGGCGGATACGATGGTACCTGGAATCCTGCATCCAGCAGAGAAATTAAGGAAAATATCAGAACCCTTACTACTGAGGAAGCGATTGGGGCCCTGGAAGGACTCGATCCGGTGAAGTTTAATTACAAAAAACTCAAAGAAGAAGAAAAAGTGGGATTTATCGCTGAAGATGTACCCGAGCTGGTGGCCACAAATGGCAGAAAAAACATTAGTACCATGGACATCGTTGCTGTTTTAACTAAAGTGGTCAAAGAACAGCAGAAGACCATATCCGAGCTTAAAAAGAAAGTTGCCCGGTTGGAGAGAAAATAACACATTACCATTACATATTTGGTGAAAAAAGGAGTCCTGCTCTTTTCAAAAAAGAAGAAGAGCAGGACCCCCGTCTTCTACATTGAGGGAACAGTTGAGAATTGCGCTGCATAATCAAGATTGAAAATATGGAACAGGGAAATGTGGATATGACAGACGAGAAAAAAATCATGATTCATCTGAGATTTTCAGGTTTTCAAATGCATCCTATTTATAAACGTTAAGCACTTACAGTGCGGTAAGCATTTACAATGCGGTAATAAGCAACATGTTTTACATATTGCATGTCCCGCCAGAGGTGGCTTTTGTTTCAAGCACAGTCTTGAATACAAACGTAGTCTTTTAAATTTAATTAGGAGGAATTTTCAACAATGGGACAAAAAAAATCTTTATTAACAGTCATTTTGATGGCTTTTGTTTTGTGCCTTTTGGGCATGACAGGTACGGCCGCGGAAAAAGGAAAGGTAGCCGATGAAATGATCGGCTCCACCGGGATTACCTGGGTGCCGAAAGTGAACTACGCCCGCTTGGTTCTGACCATTGCCAGGCCTGACGGAACCGTGGTTCAAAAAGACTTCGAGTCCGGCAGCACCCCATATATCGACCTTGCCGGCATTAACAGTGATGGTTCTTATACGTATGAATTGCGGGTGATCCCTGTGAATGCGAAAAAGGTTGCCCGCGGCTTTGCAGAGTTTAAGCAGTCGGCAGAGATGAACCCCCACCGGGAAACCTTAACTCAGACCGGTTACTTCCATGTTCAGGGTGGGATGATTGTGACGCCGTCGGCCCGGGAAGACATTTCCAGGCCTATGGATTACNNGACGGCAGCCTGTGTGTGGGTAATGATTGTTACAGCGGATTAGCCTTCGGTTTTGACACCATTGTATTAATGGAAAACAACTTGCGGATTTTTTTCGACGATACCAGCACCATTCAGAATTATCCCAGGAACGACTGGCGAATTATCTGCAACGATAGTACCGATGGCGGCGGCAGATATTTTGCCATCGAGGATGCCACGGAAGTGTCGAATATTTTAGTCCTGGAAGCCGGGGCCCCGGACAATTCTATCTATGTGGACTCCTATGGAGACGTG
>WVZO01000661.1:0-241 GCA_011772425.1 Candidatus Aminicenantota bacterium | reverse complement strand
AGCCCGATGCCCCCACCGACAGCATTTTCATAAAAAGTAATGGATATGTTGGGCTCGGGACAGGTGCTCCAAGTGCTCAACTAGAAATAGAAACAACAGGAACCGCATCAAAAATTTTAGTTCAGCGAACCGATGGAGCAACTACCAGAATTTCTTCAACAAATACCCATTCTTACATTGGTTCCGAAACCAACCATCCTGTGAGGATAATAGCAAATAATGGTTGGAAAATGCAGATTAA
>WVZO01000304.1 GCA_011772425.1 Candidatus Aminicenantota bacterium | reverse complement strand
GCCGCAGCCCGAGCCATGTTGATTCCCTACCCGCATGGAGGTACATTTTTCCACATCCACGGGCCACCGCTCATAACCGTTAATCCTGGTCCACCAGGATGGCAACGGCATATTTATGGTTCAACTCAATCGCCTTACCGTCCCAGCGGCTGTGGGTAAAAACTGCATAGGGAGGCAGTTTGCAAATACCTACCAGATCAGCCCGCAGGAAATATGCGGTTTCTTTGATGTGCCTGGACATGGCAGTGGAGTCATCGGTGCAAGGGGCGGGTTGGGGAAAGGGTATCCCATCAACGGCATCCTGGGCGGCCAACCGTTTGGACATTGCCAGGAGCACATTGGAAAGAGGGTATTTTTCCATAAACCGGCGGTACTCCTTTTGAATAAAAGGGCCGTATTCCCCGCGTTTGGCACGCTGGAACCCACCGTCACGCTCGTCCACCCGCCGGATTGCCGACTCATCGAGCCAGGTAGTAGGGCTGTCCACTCGTTTCAACAGGTGAACCGGATACGGATCAGGGTGTTTCCTGGAGCGGTCCCGGTAATCGGATGCAAATATCCTTGTCATGAACGTCTCCTTGGTGTGATATGCTTCGAAGTTACATTTCCATGCGGAAACACAATTCTACCAAAAAAAACGGTTGAGATCAACTGTCATGTGGGATTGGTTACCTATTGCTAAAATCTTGTCATTTTCTGGCAGAATATTTTTTGCCACAGAGAGCACAGAGTTCACACGCCAGCCAGGCCGGAACCAAAAAGGACCTGGCCTGTCTGGAAATTCCAAATCCCAAATTCCAAATTCCAAACAAAGCGGTGTCCTTCGGACCTGTTTTTTAAAGCAAAAAATAATTGCAGCCATTTCAGTATACCTGGAATGCTCTTTAAAGAATGTTTTCAAGGAGGCCGCATGATGATTTGTTGTAATAAGAACAAGAAATTAAAAGATTGTATTACAGAGAAAAGATTTTTTTTATTAACTCTGTGTCCTCTGTGGCTAAAATAATCTTTTTGGTTCCGGCTCGTCTAGGTTGTGGACAGGCAAAAAAATCGAACTTCGTGTAACTTCGTGTAACTTCGTGGCTAAAAATAAAAAGTTAGGAAACAGGGACATAGGAAACAGGAACAGGCAAAAAAATACGTTGGGTGGAGGATTAGCTTCCAGTCTATTTTGTCGGAAATTTACAAATTTACACGCACCGAGGACGATCTTGGACGATCTTAAGGTAAATACTGGTGAGGGCATTGCACTCATTAAAG
>WVZO01000438.1 GCA_011772425.1 Candidatus Aminicenantota bacterium | reverse complement strand
TACTGTTTCATTTAATCCGGCTACAGTTTCCTCTAATACTTTGACTTTTTGCTTTAATTCTTTCAGCGTAACCGAAGAGTCCTTAATCATTTCAGGCTCTTTTTTTTGATTTTTACTCATGGTTTTTCTCCTTTGTTTGGATTTTTTTTAGCCGCGAAGGCACGCAAAGAGACGCGAAGGCGAAGTGCAGGGAGCAGGGAGCAAAGAGCAGGGGGCAATTGGAAAGAGGTAGTTGGAGACATTGTTTGGAATTTTGGTCATTGGAATTTGGAATTTTTTTGGAATTTGTGATTTGGAATTTGGAATTTGGGATTTTCTTCTTTTCTCATCTTTTTCACTTCTTACTTCTTACTTCCTACTTCCTAACTTCCTCTTTTGCCAACTGCCAACTGTCAACTGCCAACTTCTTTATAAAGGATGTCGACCTTCTCCTGGTAATGCATGGTTAACTGAANNTGGTAATGCATGGTTAATTGAATACACCTGACCATGCGAATGAATTGACTGATTTCATCAGGCATGAGAGTTTTATTCTTACGCATATTTAACCATTTGCGCAAGATTTGATAACCGCATAACATGTACTCCCACAATCCAGGCTTTATCCTGCTGAAATATTGACTGTTATTGATATATATACGGCCTTCTTTGCCCTGTTCCTGTTTTCCAACCTGTTTAAACGCTCGTTGAGACGCTAATTGACGCGGTGATACATAGGTTGTTTTTTCCACCTTGTTACTGCCTGGAATCTCAAATTTTGAAATTGTTTTATTTAATTCCTTTGATTTCATCAGGTGAAGGTCAATCAATCGCTTTCCCAGTTGAGACAGTTGGTTAAACAGGTCATAATCCAATGGAAACGGGATGTTGGGAAAATCAATTTTCAAATCATGGGTTTGAGTCTTCCGGTAATGGGGAGAATACAGTACCGCATAAATGTAATAAAACACCTGTTCCGCTAATTCGTTTGTTCCGGCGGGTATTTTCATGTCCCNNCGGGTATTTTCATTTCCCTTTCCAGGACTTCGATAAACTCCGGGTAAATATTGAATTGCCTGGTTTCTTTTTCATTGTCCTCATCATAACCGGTTGAAGCAGGCATAAGCCGCATGATCTTTTTTTCTTTAAGACCGGGATAAAAGTAGAGGGGAAAAACATAGCATAGTCCCTTGTTGCTGGTAGTAACCCGGCTTTCTGTGATGGTATCGGATGCAAAACAGTGGGTGAAATTTCCTTCTGCCACCTGGCGTACCGATATCAAACCGATGTTGTCCTGGAGCATTTGACTCATTACTTCCGGCCTGGGCATGCAGTGAAAACCGCGAGTTTTACCGGTATAGTACGTATAACGGATGTCAAAGGGGCGGTAGAGAATAGGCACGATTTTACGTTTATCCACTATATCCCCATTGTCTTCGATGCTCTCCAGGATATCTTTTTGCGCCAATTTTACCTGCCAATCCCTGGTATCATTGGGAAGATTAAATATTTCACGCGCCTGAGTCTCAGACAGGGACGAAAATACCGTAACCGTACGATACACGTCATCCGCACGCTGCCGAATGCATAGATGATCCCTGGCCGTGACAATCCCGGTGCTGTATACAGGAAAAATTTCCGTTAGTTTATAAATAGGAATTTCAGGTTTAGAAATAACAGCGGCTGATTTAGCAGAGATTTTACTTTCAATTGGAACCCTGTTGAACAGGTAAAAATTCCAATGGGGTTGAACCTGTTTCCAATCGATAGTGAAAACATCATTTTCATTGAGCAAATTGTACTTTTCTTCCCGTGTTCCCAGGAATTCACTGAAGTAAACCTTACATCCGGTTGATTTCACGTTCTTTTTCCATTCAGGTGTCTTGACAAAAAGGGTAATCGCCACCCCCTGGCGGATATCGAAAATATTCTCATCTTTCCTTCCGTCAGGGGTTGCTTCTTTTTTCATCACATTGCCGTGCAGGTCCAGGATATAGATTTCATCAAAGCTTTGCATCAGCGAACGGCGCATGCCGCGAAACGTGGGATTGTCCAGGTAACTGTGATTGGTGATAAACCCGAT
>WVZO01000412.1 GCA_011772425.1 Candidatus Aminicenantota bacterium | reverse complement strand
TAATTTTAAAGTTGTCCCTATGAACAGTCTCAGGATTAAAGGTGCCTTTTTTGTATAGAGCGATGTTTTCCCTTTGGCACAATGGGCAGGCATTTCTCTCTTTAAGTTCCATCAGTTATGATATCATATATTTGAGTTTTATAAAAGGTTACTTGACAAAGAGTGGATAATTTCTTATGATTTATCCTTATTTTTTTATAACTGAGAATCTAGAACTAGAGGAGGATACCTATGAAAACGACAGCCAGTGAAAACTTAAGAAATATCGCACTTGTGGGACATGGCCAGACAGGGAAAACCAGCCTGGCTTCCGCCATCCTGTACAATACCGGGATGGTGAATCGATTGGGAAAAGTAGACCAGGGTAATACGGTTACTGATTACGACGAAGAAGAGATTGAGAAGAAAATCAGTATCCAAGCTTCTATGGCGTTTGCCATAAAGGATAAACATAAAATTAATATAATAGATACACCTGGGTTTGCCAATTTTGCCTGGGAAGCCAGGGTGGGTTTGCGCGCAGTAGAAACCGGTATNNTTGTGGTTAATAAGATGACTAAAGAACTGGCAGACTTTGACAATGCCTATGAATCCATCGTAGACAGCTTCGGTAAAAATGCCATTGCTGTTCAATACCCGATGGGTAAAGGAAATGATTTTACCGGGATCGTTGATTTGATCAATATGAAAGCGTATAAATACAGTACCGATGAAAAAGGAACCTTTGATGAAATCGATATTCCTGCTGACTTGAAAGATGATATGGATGCCAAACGGGAAGCGTTAATCGAAAAAATTGCTGAAAATGATGAACAATTAATGGAAAAATATTTTGATGAGGGAGACCTGGGAGAAGAAGATATTACCACCGGTCTAAAAACATGCATTTTGAACCGGGACATCTTTCCCGTATTGGTTACGGATGCCTATGCCAATATCGGGGTCAGGCATTTAACTGATTTTGTTATTAAATATACCCCCTCAATCCTGGAAACCGGTGAGATCGAAACGGTTGATGGGGCTGTAAAACCTGGTAAAGATGCACCCCTTTCATCGTTAGTGTTTAAAACCATTTCCGACCCCTTCACCGGTAAGATATCTATTATGAAAGTGTTTTCCGGTGTATTTAAGCCGGATTCCACTTATTTTAATATCAATAAATCAACGCAGGAGCGGGTAGGCGGAATCTTTCTCNNAGACCGGTGATACGTTAACCATCAAAGGTGAGAATATCACATTCCCTGAAATCAAATTTCCTGTACCTTCTATATCTTTTGCTATTGAGCCCAAATCCCGGGACGATGAGAATAGAATTTCAAATGCCTTGCAGAAAATTATGGAGGAAGACCCCACGGTAAAGTCCCAGAGAGAAGCCCAGACCAAGG
>WVZO01000177.1 GCA_011772425.1 Candidatus Aminicenantota bacterium | reverse complement strand
ATCAAACAGCGATTTCCCTTGACCCATCCTATTACAAAGGGTATTATAACCTGGGGAACCTGTATTTAAGAAGAAAAAATATCAACCGGGCCCGTGAATGTTATGAAAAAGCCATTGCGATAAATCCCGGGTTTGCCGCTGCTTATGCGGGGTTGGGGGATGTTTTTCTTTTGACAGGCCGATTCCTGGAGGCGGGGAAGGCATTACAAGGGGCCCTGGACCGGGGATACAACGATGCAGCCGTCCACGTGAATCTGAGTTTCATAAAGATCAAGCAAAAGGATTTTCCTNNAAAAGGATTTTCCTGGTGCAATTATCCAGGCCCAAAAAGCACTGGAGAGTAATCCGCAGCTTGCCATGGCACATTACAACCTGGGCATCGCCTTTTTTATGACCGGCCAATTCAACAAAGCAGAAAACGCCTTTATCAAAGCCATTGGGATAAACCCACGATTAAATAAAGCCTGGTCAGGTCTTGGTGATCTCTATTTTCATAACCGGCAGCTTGAAAAGGCCCGTATCTCATACCTCAAAAGCCTGGAAATCGATCCCCTGGAGGGCAGGATTCACAACAATCTTGCGGTTATTTATTATTATGAAAAAAAATTCCCAGAGGCTCTCCAACACGTAAAAGAAGCGGAAAAACTCGGTTTCCCGGCAAATGAAGAATTCAAAAAGGAATTGAAAAAAAGCCTGGGAGAGAAGTAGGAAGTAAGAAGTAGGNNAAGAAGAAAAAAATTTGTGGGGTTAAAAAGGATTTATTCCTTTGGAAACATTGAACCAGAGGGAAAAAACAGGATAAAAGCCGTTCCTGATAAATTTTTTTTGGATACAGCGGTTGACAGCAACTCAAATAATTAAGATAATATTTACTTCCAAGAAATCTTTTCCCCCACAGGAGATAAAATGACCAGTACCGGTACGAATAAAGACATAAATATGCCAAAATTAAAAAGATGTGCGGATTATATCCGTTACCTATCCCTCGAGTGCATTGAGAGGGCAAAATCCGGCCACCCAGGATTACCCCTGGGGTGTGCGGAATTGGGAGTACTCTTATATCGTTATATTTTAAGATATAATCCGAAAGACCCGAAATGGGTCAACCGGG
>WVZO01000329.1:273-1438 GCA_011772425.1 Candidatus Aminicenantota bacterium | reverse complement strand
TTTTTGGGGGGTCCAGGGGGGCGATTTTACAAAAAAGCCCCCCTGGTCGCCGAAGGCTTTACAAAACTGGCGATTTAGCGCGGTGGTTGGCGGATGGGAACATTGAATTCCTGGGCCGCATCGATTACCAGGTAAAAATCCGCGGATTCCGCATCGAGTTAGGTGAAATTGAGAGCTTTTTGTTGAAACATGGTGCTATTGATGAGGCAGCGGTCATCGACAGGGAAACAGAAAGAGGAGAAAAATACCTTTGTGCGTATATGGCACCTAAATCCGGGTTAAAAGCCCCGGATATTCCTCAACTGCGGGAATATTTGTCCCGGCACCTTCCGTCGTATATGATCCCATCGTATTTTGTCACGCTGGAACGCCTTCCGCTGACTACAAGCGGCAAGGTTAACCTGAAGGCACTGCCGGAACCGCAAGTGAAGGAAGGCGAAAAGTATCTGGCCCCAGACAATGAAATCGAAGCCGCATTGGTGACCATCTGGTCTGAAGTGTTAGTGATACCTCCGGAAGCCATTAGCACCGAAGCCAATTTCTTCGAACTGGGGGGGCATTCCTTAAAAGCTGCGGTAATGATATCTAAAATACACCGGGAATTGGATGTATTAGTCCCACTGGTAGAGCTATTTATCACCCCTACCATCCGCGGATTGACCCGTCATATCCGATCTACTGAAAAGCTGCAGTATGACTCCATCGAACCAATGGAAGAAAAAGAGTTCTATCCGTTGTCTTCTATGCAAAAGAGATTGTATGCACTGCAGCAGATGGATAAAGAGAGTATCGGTTACAACATACCGTCCGTAATGGTGGTTGAAGGAACACCAGATGTCCAAAAAATGAAAAAAGTCTTCTTCCGGTTGATCCAACGCCATGAAAGCCTAAGAACTGCTTTTGAATTGATAGAAGAAGAACCGATGCAAAGGATATTAGCGGATGTAGAATTTGAAATCGAATATTATGATTTAGCCACAGAGGCGGGTGGCACCCGCAGCCAAAAAACAGAGAACACAGAAGGTAAAATTCATCATTCATCATTCATTATTCATCATTTCGTACGTGCTTTCGATTTATCGAAAGCACCTCTGCTGCGGGTGGGTTTGATTAAATTGGAAAAAATGCAATATATCCTGACCGCCGATATGCATCACATCATTTC
>WVZO01000329.1:0-185 GCA_011772425.1 Candidatus Aminicenantota bacterium | reverse complement strand
TGCCACCGGGAAGCTCAAATCGCAGGAGGGATACTGGTTGGAGGAATTTACCGGGGAAATTCCTATATTGAATTTGCCCCTTGATTTTGCCAGACCGCGCGTTCAGAGCTTCGAGGGCAGCAGCATCCTTTTTGAAATCAACCGTACTGATACGGCGCGATTGAATCAACTGGCTGCCAAACAAG
>WVZO01000376.1 GCA_011772425.1 Candidatus Aminicenantota bacterium | reverse complement strand
ACCGGGAGGACATGGTTATAGGAACTCCCGCAGCAGCACGGAGTCATGCAGACCTGGAAGGCATCATCGGGATGTTTGTCAATACCCTGGCGTTAAGAAATTACCCGGGAGGCGGGAACACTTTTTTTACTTTGCTGGGCAGTGTAAAAAAGCGCACCTTAGAGGCTTTTGAAAACCAGGATTATCCGTTTGCAGAGTTGGTGGAGAAGGTATCCGTCAACCGGGACAGCGGTCGTAATCCTTTATTTGATGTAATGTTTGCCTTGCAGGACCTGGATATCCCGGTAATGGCAATACCGGGTTTAAGGTTGACCCCCCTGGATTATGCAGCCGAAACAGCAAAGTTCGATTTAACCTTTATTTGTGAAAAAGAAAAAGCCGGAGAGAATTTGCATGTTGCCGTCGAGTATTCGACAAAACTGTTTAAAGAACGTACCATCCAACGATTCATCAGGTATTTTAAGAGAGTCGTATCACATGTGATCCGGGCCCTTGGAACCCGGATAGGGGAAATTGAGTTAATATCCGAAAAAGAGAAAAACGAGATATTATATGATTTTAACGATACGCAAACGGATTATCCGGCAGATAAGACCATCCAGCAATTATTTGTCGAGCAGGCATTCAGAAGGCCCGACGGCGCTGCCGCAGTAGGGGCACAGGGCACTGTGCCCTTTTCGATGGATCGCGTCACTATGACATATAGGGAATTAAATAAAAAATCCGATCAATTGGCCCATTTATTACGGGAAAAAGGTATCGGACCCGATACCATCGTAGGTATCATGGTGGAGCGGTCCCTTGAGATGATAATCGGCATATTGGGAATATTAAAAGCGGGTGGTGCGTATTTACCCATTGAAACGGATTACCCGCAGGAACGCATCGAATACATGTTAAAAGACAGTGGTGCCGAAATTTTATTGACTTCTTTTGACCTTTCCATCTGTCATTTGTCAATGAATTCGTTTATATCCCATCTTCATCATTCCGGTAATCTTGCGTATGTGATCTACACCTCCGGGACCACGGGGCAGCCGAAAGGTGTGCTGACCATGCACACCAATGTGGTTCGTGTGGTCAGGAACACCAATTATATTGAAATAAAGAATAATGACCGGGTATTGCAATTGTCTNNACGGCGCACTTTTGAATGGTGCGGCACTGGTATTGCCGGAAGGGGAGAAAGTAATGGCGGTGGATCGATTGGCGTCATTGATTAAGCGGCAGCAGATAACGGTATTTTTTGTTACCACAGCCTTGTTTAACACATTGGTAGATTTTCAGCTCGATTGTTTCCGGGATATCCGGAACGTTCTTTTCGGAGGTGAACGAATATCGGTGGAGCACTCTCGTAAAGCCCTGGAATATATGGGAAAGGGGCGGATTATTCATGTATATGGTCCCACAGAAACCACGGTTTACGCCACTTACTACTTTATTGACACCATCGCTGACAACGCGGTAACAATTCCCATTGGTAAACCGATATCAAATACCGGGGTATACCTGTTAGATAAAAATCTAAAGCCGGTACCCATAGGCGTTAGCGGAGAAGTTTATATTAGCGGTAAAGGTACGGCCCGGGGATACTTAAACCGCCCGGAATTAACCGCGGAGAAGTTTCTGTCTGCTTCCTATAGGTCCTATAGGACCTATATTTCTAAAAAAATCTACAAAACCGGTGATTTAGCGCGGTGGCTGCCGGACGGTAATATTGAATTTATCGGCAGGATCGATCATCAAGTCAAGCTCAGGGGATTCCGGATTGAATTGGGTGAGATCGAAAGCCGGTTGGTCAATCATGATGGAATAAAAGAAGCAGTGGTCCTGCTCAAAGAAGATAAACAGGGAAGCCGGGGATACTTATGCGCTTATTATGTTTCAAGCAGTGGCGTATCTCTGGCTGTATCGGAGCTGCGTGAATATTTGTCGAAGGGTTTACCCCATTACATGATTCCGTCGTACTTTGTACAGATCGATGAAATTCCTTTAACCTCCAATGGGAAAGTAGATCGGAGAAAATTACCCGAACCTGTGGTTGCTTCCGCAGACAGGTATGAGGCCCCCGGGAATGAGATAGAAGAAAAACTGGTGGAAATATGGGCAGAGGTATTAAATATAGATGGTACGTCTATCGGTGTGAATGATAATTTCTTTGAACTGGGAGGGCATTCGTTAAAGGCCACTGTGGTGATGTCTATGATTCGCCGCGTATTCAATGTGCCCCTGGCATTATCCGAACTGTTCAAAGGCCCTTTCATCCGGCAGCTTTCCCGGACCATCGCCGAGGCGGTAACGGAGCAATACATATCCGTTGAAGCCGTGGAGAAGAAGGATTATTACGTTCTTTCTTCGGCCCAGAAACGGTTGTATATCTTGCAGCAAACGGATGAAGCAGATATGACCTATAACATGCCCCTGGTGAGGGTCCTGGAAGGAAAGCTCGATAAAGAACGACTGGCAACGGCATTCAGGAGATTGATTGCGAGGCATGAAAGTTTCAGGACATCCTTTGGAATGGTGCATGGCGAACCGGTTCAAAAAATCCACCGGGAGGTGAGTTTTGAAATCGAATGGGGAGAAAAGTCAAGTTTTCTTAAGGACTTGATAAGGCCGTTTGCTTTGTCTCAGGCGCCCCTGCTGCGTGTTGGCCTGGTCAAGCTGGAAAGTGAAAAACACCTGTTAATAATCGATATGCATCATATCATTTCCGATGGGACGTCCATGAAAATATTTATTAATGACTTTACGGCACTCTATGCGCATCCAGGTAAGGAATTACCGCCCCTGCGGCTGCAATATAAAGACTTTTCCCGGTGGCAAAACAGCAAAAAAGGAAAAGAAATTTTAAAAGCGCAAGAGAAGTACTGGTTGGCACAATTCATGGATGAAGTCCCTGAACTGGAGTTGAATTACGATTATCTAATCCCGGTAAAACGTGATCCCGGGGGGAATCGTTACGATTTTGAACTCACACCGGAAAAGACCGAATTAATAAAGCAGTTGGCACAGGAAGAAGGGGTTACTCTCTTTATGTTTTTGTTGGCAATATACGTTGTATTATTACACAAATTGAGTTGGAGTGAAGACATCGTGGTAGGAACACCGGTAATGGCCCGTGAGCATGCCGAACTCCATTCCATCATCGGGATGTTTGTCAATACACTTGCTATCAGGAACTGCCCCTCCGGGGATAAACCCTTTAAGGATTTTTTAAAAGAAGTAAAACAGCGCACCTTGCAAGCCTTTGAGAACCAGGCGTACCCGTTCGATGAATTGGTAGAGAAAATAAGGGTAAAGGTAAATGAACAAGTAGAATTGGTTAATACGATGTTTGCGCTCCAGAACATCGAGCTCCCTCAAGCGGACATTCCCGGGTTGGTATTGAAACCTTATGATTATAAACACCCGGTTGCCAGGTTTG
>WVZO01000476.1 GCA_011772425.1 Candidatus Aminicenantota bacterium | reverse complement strand
AATCTCCACAGGAACGATTTCATCCCTGAAATAACCTTTTTCGATAGCATAAATTGCTTTCTGATGGCTGCTTAACGCATACTCGTCCTGCTCCTGGCGAGTAGCGCCAAATTTTTCGGCAACTACTTCCCCTGTCATACCCATATGCTGGTCGTTAAAAGCACACCAAAGGCCATCGAAAATCATGGAGTCTTTTATCTTCATATCTCCGAATTTAACTCCTTCCCTTACTCCCCAGAGAAGATGCGGAGCCTGGCTCATGCTTTCCATTCCCCCGGCAACGACGATATTTTTCTCTTCAAGCCAAATGGATTGAGCAGCCAGGGCTACGGCCTTTAAGGCTGAGCCGCAAACCTTGTTAACAGCAAAGCAGCTCACGGTGTAGGGAATTCCACCATTCACTGCTGCCTGCTTTGCTGGAGCCTGACCCAAACCTCCTGAAACGACATTCCCCATGATCACTTCCTCTACGTCTTCACCTGATATCCCGGCTCTCTTCACAGCTTCTTTTATGGCAAAACCACCCAACTCAGGGGCTTTAAAATTCTTCAAAGACCCCAAAAAGTTGCCGATAGCTGTCCGAGCCGCACCAACAATAAAAACATCCCTTAATTCACACATTTATTAAGCCTTTCGTTTAAAGAATTGTATTAAAGCGTTTCCATTTTTATCACAATTGGCAGAGGGTGTAAACCCATCTTANNAAGTAGCCTGTCCCCTTTTTTATTGTTTGATTAAAGGGGAAGCAAAGGATAAAATTTGGATCAGAAATAATCCTAATTGGATAAGGAGGAACAAGATGAAAAGGTGTTTGCTATCTTTTGCATTGATTTTGTTTTTAGCCATTTTTGTCTCCTGCGAAAAATCCAAAATAGAAACAAAAGAAGATCAGCCCTATCTTTTAGAGCAGGTGGGCAATACGGCCATTGCCCAGTTGTATGCTGATGGATTTAAAGACCTCGACCTCAACGAGAAAATATTGGCCTACTATTTAGCTCAAGCTGTTATCGCCGGAGACCGCATCGATAATGACCAAAGTCACAGGCATGCCCTGGAAATAAAAGACATCCTGGAAGAAATAATCACTCACAAGGAGGGGATAAACCCTGAAACTTTTAAGGCAATCCTTGATTACACCAAGCTCTTCTGGGTAAACCACTGCCAGTACAACGCCCGCACAAAGGCAAAATTTATACCTTCCTGTGCTTTTGACCAATTTCTGGAAGCTGCCGTGTTAGCGCAGAAAAACGGAGCCAGTTTCGACCTCAA
>WVZO01000051.1:624-1239 GCA_011772425.1 Candidatus Aminicenantota bacterium | reverse complement strand
ATTAAAAACCTTCAGGTCTCGTACATTAAATTTACCACCGAATCCACCATCTCTGAAATAGGGGTAATCCGGCTTATTAATGTAATTCCATTTTTCATTCAATTCATTCATTTTTGAATCGAATGCGATCACCTGGCTGTGTTCTTTACCTCTATCTTCAAAACCCACCAGGACATCTTTTTTCCCATCCTGATCGATATCTGAGACCGTATGGCGCGTTATTCTAGAATCGAAATATTTTCTCCTTTCGTTCCCTTTAGGATCAAAGGCAATCAAAATGTTATCTTTTATCTCAACCCCTTCAATCGGACCGAATGGAGGGATATCCGGCGGAGGTCCTGGCGGCGGTATTGGTTTTTTCCCAATAAAAACAAAATCACCTTGATCGAGTTCCGGGTCTCTTATTTTTCCATACTGCGGTGTTTGACCGATGTTATACTCCATGATTTTTTTCCGCAGACATATTCCCAACTCGGTGGCGGTGACATAGCCATCGTTGTCATAATCGGCCTCCCCATCGATTCCGCGAATGAAACATTCCACGAAATAACTTTCCTCCGGGACTGTTTCTTTGGCGCTGCCCGATGTAATGAACTGCCTGACAGGTTTCCCGGT
>WVZO01000051.1:314-548 GCA_011772425.1 Candidatus Aminicenantota bacterium | reverse complement strand
TTGATCAGGGGGTCTGCCGCATCAGCAGGCACAATATAACCCTTTTCCCCATCTTTCCTGGTATACCCGTGACCGGAGAAAAAAATAAGCAGGCGGTTATTCCTTTCAAAGCCATATCTATCTATAAAATCCTTTATGGTTTTTCGTATTTCCTCGCCAGTAGGATTAAGGGACGTTTCGATCGTAAATCCATGTTTTTTGAACGATGATTCCAGGAGCCTCATTTCCATTGGT
>WVZO01000051.1:0-154 GCA_011772425.1 Candidatus Aminicenantota bacterium | reverse complement strand
GATGAACAAAACAATATATCGATAAAAAAATCAACATCAGTAAAACAGATGGAATTGTCCAACCCGGAGAGCGACAGCCACTCTGCCTTTTGTTCTTTCCAACAAATCCTCCCCTGTTTAAGTCCATCATCCTTCCCTTCGAATCTTTTTTTTT
>WVZO01000500.1 GCA_011772425.1 Candidatus Aminicenantota bacterium | reverse complement strand
CGGTGTCGGTGAGGAATCGATGGTTCCTGACTCTTTTATCCAGTACAGCGAGAAACCTGAAAAAGGATATCTTTCTTCGGAGGAAAAATGTATATTTCCCGGCCATGGTTTGCAAAAAATAGTAAGTTAAGACGCCGTGCCCCAACTGCGGGTCTTCAAGAGCCCCCTGGTTTACTGCCGAGGCACTGATGATAGCATATTGCTTCAACCCGGTCATTCGCTCCGATTCTTTGAATTGTTTGAATATATCTTGTATGGAAACCTCCTGTTTAGGGTCAAAGTTGTAGCAGGCATCGATGAGAAAGATCAATTGGTGGAGGGGATTGTTCAATAAATTTAATATCTCTGAGGTTTTTAACTGATGGGACCCGGGACCAGTGTCCAGGTTACTGTTAATCCATAAACATCGTTCCAGTTTTTTATTGTTTTCATCCTTTTCTGCGGAGCCATGTCCGGCGAAGAATATAATAACGGTCAACTTCCCTTGAATATTGCTGCATTGTTTTACCCAATTGAGAACATTGGTTCGGGTGGCATTTTCACCGGTCAGCAAGGTAACATGGGCTTTATCTTTCAGGGTGTCAAAGTATTTGGCAACAGTTTTAGCATCCTTTTCCGCGTAGTCCAGCTTACTCAACCGCCTTACCGGTACGTGATTTACCCCAATACATAACACGTTATACGGATTATTCATTTTTTTTAACCGTCTATTCCATTATATAATATGATATAGCTATTTCGCAAGGCCATACTGGGCTAAGTCATTTTCTTTCGAAAATGATGTTATATTAGGGAGATGGCACCTGGAACTTGCCCCTGCCACCTTCTATTCCCTTTCACGATTTAGATCACTGTAAACTCAACCGGTTGAGCCACATGAATCACCTGGGGATTATAATAGTCATAGATCGTTGCCGCCGGCATCTTCACCCGACCTTCGCTAATGGCTTTCATTCCAAATCGAAACCCTTTTTGACCAAGATTATTTAAATATAATATTATTCGACCGTTATTGATTTCAAAGCGATCGATGAGCCCTTTATCTCTAAGGTCCCTGAAGTCCCCGGAGTTCACTTCAAATCCCGG
>WVZO01000449.1 GCA_011772425.1 Candidatus Aminicenantota bacterium | reverse complement strand
CCGGGTTTGATGATAAAGTCGTACTCCACCTGCTTTTCAATTCCGTAAACTTTTAAATCGATGCGTTTGTACAGGTTTTTGTACATTACCGCCCTGGAAGTGGAAATACCGGTCCTCCACTTAGAAGGGTCCCTGCCCTTAAAATAATTAACCCGATGACCGGTTATATCCACCGGCACCATTAGCGGATCTTTATCGGCGTTAAGAAATATCAAGCGGGAGACATCACGCAGATATGGCTTAGTTGAGTGAGGTGAGTAGGGTGAGTAAGGTGAGTGGGGACTGTCAAATATCAGTCCTTTTCCAGTTATCCACAGCGTATATTTTGCTGTCTTTGCGTAAAATTGTGCCTGTGGATTCACCTGCCCCTTATTGGCAATAAAATATAAGGGAATTCTTCCATATCCTGTGTCTGTTATGGACTTAGCCAGAAGTATCAAAGGTACGAGTACGAAACCAATTATAAACATAAGAGTAAATTTCTTCATTTTTGTTTCCTTTAGATGGTTTGTTCCTCCGAGGCACCGATAACCATTCCGTCGGCATCCAGTGCCTCTACTTTAAAAGTAAACGATTTATCATTTTGGGGGAGTAAATCATAAAAGGTACGGCTTTCTTCCTGGATGTCCGCGCCGGGAATATCTTTGATTGCCTGGTATTGGTCTGTACCTGTACCGGCTTCTTTCCTGTATATTATATATTGTGAAACAGGAATATTTCCCGGGTTTTGAACGGTTAGACGGATTTCGGCATACTGCTTTCTTATGAGCCATGTTCTCTCTTCTTGCCGAGAAACCTGTAGAGTAAGCAGAAGATTTTGAATTCGTGATACAAATACATTTAAACCCCCGGCCGCTATATCCCGGAATTGCTGGTGGGGATTGTTTACAGGGAAGTCCAGACTAAATGTATCCCCGGTTACATACGCATTTCCGAAGCTGTCCAATGCGATGGCGCTGCCGACATCCCCGGCAGTTCCTCCAAGAAAGGTGGAGTAAACAAGCGTGTTACCGGTGGGTGATAGTTTTGTTATAAAAGCCTCATACACTTCACCCTGACCAATTACCTTAAGATTTTCCTGGAAGGCAAATGCCGTGGGAAAATCGACACTTTCCGTACCACCGGTAACATAAGCGTTCCCACTGCTGTCCACGGCGATGCCCCGGGCAACTTCCTCGTAACTTCCACCAAGATAGGTGGAGTATATCAAACTGCTGCCGGGCGGGGCGAGTTTGGTTACAAACGCATCAGAATTACCCTGGTTTAACTGGAAGGGATTGTTTACAGGGAAATCCAGGCTGTAGGTTATCCCTGTCACATAGGCATTCCCTTTGTTGTCCACGACTATACTGTTGACTGAGTCCCAGTCATTGCCGCCAAGATAGGTGGAGTAGACAAGTGTGTCGCCGGAAGGCGATAATTTGGTTATAAAAGCATCATTCCCATATCCCCCCACTGCCTGGAGATTCTGCTGGAAGGGATTCAGTGTAGGAAAATTCGTACTTTCCGTATCGCCGGCAACATAAACGTTCCCACTGCTGTCTACGGCTGTGCTGCAGGCATTTTCCCAGTAGCTCCCGCCAAGATAGGTTGAGTATACAAGGGTGCTGCCGGAAGGTGATAATTTCGTTATAAAAGCATCCTGTCCATATCCCCAGGTTGCCTGGAGATTTTCCTGGAAGGGATTTTGCGTAGGGAAATCCATACTGTTGGTATTGCCCGTTACGTAGGCGTTCCCACTGCTGTCCACGGTTATACCCTTGATTTCATCCCAGTCGCTCCCGCCAAGTAAAGTAGAGTATACAAGGGTATTACCGGAGGGCGATAATTTCGTTACAAAAGCATCCTGGCCATATCCCCACTCATTCACCTGGAGGTTTTCCTGGAAGGGATTTTGCATAGGAAAATCCTTGCTGCCGGTATGGCCTGCCACATAGGCGCTGCCACTGCCGTCCACGGCTATACACCTGGCGGCTTCCCCTTCACTCCCCCCCAGGAAGGTAGAGTATACAAGGGTGTTACCGCCGGGAGCTAATTTCGTTATAAAGACATCGCGACCGAATCCCCACATATCCTCCCGCAAATTTTCCTGGTACGGATTCTCTGTAGGAAAATCTATGCTGTTGGTATACCCGGTCACATAGACGCTGCCGCTGCTGTCCACGGCTATACCGGCGGCGCTTTCCCATCTACTCCCGCCAAAATAGGTGGAATAGACCAATACCACCGGGTCGATAATTAATTCCAAACGTTTATCGTAATCCCCCACGGCAAA
>WVZO01000577.1:2008-2253 GCA_011772425.1 Candidatus Aminicenantota bacterium | reverse complement strand
GTCCCTATTATTTAGAAGTTAAAGGTTTTCAGAGGTATTCTTTCGACCTATACCCATGGATAGGCAAAAAGATTCGTATCTCGGAAGACCTGGAAGTTTCTCCCTCAATCCTGGTGCGGGTGCCCGCTGATTCCCTGGGGATGATTTCGAAAGGAAAAATCGTAGTAACTGCCGGGGAAAAAGTAATCGCCCAAAAAGAGACCCAACAGGATAAAGGGGCGTTATTAATAGGTGATTATACAGGT
>WVZO01000577.1:381-1909 GCA_011772425.1 Candidatus Aminicenantota bacterium | reverse complement strand
CCCGCTGGTTGTTGAACCGGGAATACGATTGTCACAAGGGTTGCTCCTGAAGGCACAATTCATTGTTAATGACAAAACCTGGGCAAGCGCCAAATTTAAAGTGGGAACAGCGAAAATCCAGGATATTGTTTTAGAGAAAAAAACATCCAATAAGTAGGAGTGTTTACGATGAATCGTATATTAAAAATTTCACTTTTCCTATTTATGTTCTTGTTTCCCATATCATGTTTCGGTGAAGGGAAACCCTGTATAAAAGTCAGCTTCCATATTCAGGAACAAATGTACCGTGCATTCTATGGGCCTGATGAAGCTGAGTTAAGTAAGATTGAGGAAAAAGCAGCAGAACGGATTGCAAGTATTTTAGATCGGGAGATCGGGTTCCTCGACTTTACCCTGAATGCTGATCGATACAACCTGAAAATTTCTTTGGATGTAAAAGAACAGATGTCCTCAACCAGTCATTTGCGTGAAGTGGGATTCAGGTTTAACCTGGAAGATTCCAACAATTCAGGGCGAAGCGATACCGTCTACTGGAAATTCCGGTCGGCAGAAGACTACAATGCCCCATTATGGAACGAAGATGGCTTTTTAGACGCCATTTCCAGTTGCTTTAAAATGAATCTCAAAAATCCCGATTCCCTTACGCGGAACCTGTTCTGCAATATTATTATCGCGGATAAAGCCTTTCATTTTCCAAAATCTCCCAAATTGATTCTACCGTTTACCTGCGATGATTCGGGGATTGGACTCAATAGTATGTTTAAGGTGATTACAAAATACAATGAATCGGGTATGATAATTTTCGGTTTTTGTATCACAAAGGCCATCGGTTATACTGGGAAAAGCAGTTCGGAAATCCCCGCCGAATACTTAAAAGGGAAAATCGTTACTAAAGCTGTAAAACCAGCGGATGAGGTCAGGAAAATGACAGATAACGGGGAGATTACGGCAAAAGAAATATACCTGCAAAAGTACATTCCCTTACCCAAAAAAAATTCCAATCTTGAAACTGCCCCGGACAGCCTTACATTAAAAAAAAATGAGGAGCCTTGAACGATGAACATAAATCGTATTTTAACAACCGTTGTTGTTTTCGTCGCCATAACCCTATGGTGTATTCACTTGTCGGGCACCCAAACCGGGAGCCTGGAGCAGGCAAGAGAAGTCTCACGGTTGGCCCAAAAACACATGGAGTCGGGGCAATGGTCAAAAGCTGAAAAGGTTTTGATAGGGGCTCTTGGAACGACTCTTCCCGGTCCCAATGCAAAGAAAATCCGCGGGATTTTATATTTCAGTCTGGCATATCTTTATAAAAAAGCCTCTGAGCAGTACGCCGTGGGGAACGATCCCTTTGCGTCTCAAAGCGGCAGCACAACCGTAAATATGATCCCTTCAATGACCGAGCATTACCTGGAGAAAGCTGCCCAGTTTTACAATAAGGCCCTAAACGAACTCCCAGGCAATTTACAGGTTATGAAAAACTATGCATTAACCTTGAGGAAACAAAATAAATGGCAGCAGGCGATTC
>WVZO01000577.1:0-286 GCA_011772425.1 Candidatus Aminicenantota bacterium | reverse complement strand
CCGGAGCGGGTTATTGATGTGTATCGCTTGTTGAAGCCCAATCGACTTAAACATCTTTTCCCTTTTTGTAAGCAACTTGTGAAAATAAATCAAACCCGGTTGGCTAAAGAGGGATTTGAATTGATTATCAATGGCCTTTACCGTTCGGATAACACCATTGCTGAAGACGCATTGCTAAACTGGACTGAGTTGTGTACAAAACAAGGATGGATCACGGTAAATGATCTTAACTCTCTACCGGACAAAAATAAATGGTCCTCCCCCGCTATAAAAGAACTTAGAAATG
>WVZO01000006.1:362-1197 GCA_011772425.1 Candidatus Aminicenantota bacterium | reverse complement strand
GGTGAATGGGTAAAGTGTGCCGCCCTGGAATTCTGCCGACTGTAAACATTCCTGGTTAGTTTTCGTCCATATTTTCGCAGTTCCTCTTCCATCAGGTTGTCATAATTTGAAGTGATAATGATTTTAACCTGTTCCAGTTGGGCCAATACCGTATGAATCGGGCGGGGGGTGCAGGGCTTTTGAATCTCTTCACGGACGGCTTTTTCCAGCATGTCCCGGTCACCGCCGTAAGCATACATAAAATATTCCGAAACCTTTAACAGGTCATAAGCATTCCCATTGGAATATTGGCATTTTTCCGCCAATTTTTCCGCCAATTGCCTACCAGTTGGAAGCCCCGGCACTTCTTCGTCTTCATTTTTTTTAAAAGGCGTACAGGCCCCTGCCCCTAAAAATGCCAGGCATTTGCCCGATTCAATGGCATTGATAATAAGTTTTAAATCCTCTTTCTCCACGCCTGACCACCTGCATGTAAGTAAAAATATAATATACAGGAATGGAAATAAAAGGTCAAGTTTTTTTTGTATTTCCAGCAATTCTAATTTTACCGAATTGTCCGGGTGAACACGAGGTTCACCCCTACGTCCGCCCGGAAACCCTTTGTAGGGGCGAATCTTNNCGGCCATCTTTTTGGGTTTTGAGACTCACCTATTTTCATGAAAAGCAATTTCTTTGCATGGCGTCTTATTCCGTGAAAATCTTTTCCTAAAAGAGTTAAAGAGGGATAATGCCGGTTTGAGTCAATGACCCAGAGATTCCCTGGGTGATGATCCGGATTTGAGAATATGACCTAGAGATTCTCTGGGTGATGATCCGGACTTGAGAATATGACCCA
>WVZO01000006.1:0-203 GCA_011772425.1 Candidatus Aminicenantota bacterium | reverse complement strand
CCGCAACCAAAAAGTCTATTTTTAGCCACAGAGGACACAGAGGACACAGAGTTTAAAAAAAATCTTCTCTCTGTGAACTCGTCGGTACGTGCTTTCTGTGGTGAAAAAATATTTTGCCGGGAAATGACAAGATTTTACGATTAGTTAACCATTTTCCCTGGTAATAGTTAAACAGAAAAAAGGAAACGAAGAAAAGAGGTAAT
>WVZO01000759.1:1190-1518 GCA_011772425.1 Candidatus Aminicenantota bacterium | reverse complement strand
AGACATATCTGCCGCAGCCGCAGCATGCCTTCAATAATCTTAAAGGAAGATTTTTCCAATCCATCTTCATCGATGGCCCTGGCGATGATGTCACTGTAATATTTGGCAGTGGCGACGTATACTTTTAACTGCTCCTCTTCCATTTTAAGGGATTCGACAATCTCTATTTTTTCCGGCAGTTCTTTTTCGACCTCCTCCTTTTTGCGGCGCAGGATAAAAGGATAGAGCATTTTTTTCAGTATTTCTGCTTTGCGGCTGTCTTTGTATTTTTCCACGGGCAGCCCCCACTGCCGCTTGAACCACTGGTGTGTGCCCAAAAAACCGGGCA
>WVZO01000759.1:0-1158 GCA_011772425.1 Candidatus Aminicenantota bacterium | reverse complement strand
TTTTAGAATCTTTACCGCTTTGGCCACCTGGGAAGCTAGGTTCTTGATGGCTTGAGACTCATCCAGCACAATATAGTCGAAATGAAAATCCTTAAATATCTCGATATCGTTTCTCAGGGTGGCGTAACTGGTAATCACCAGGTCATAATCAGCCCACTCTTCAATATTGTTTTTCCTGTTGACACCCAGGTGGCGGTAGATGGTTAAACCCGGGGTAAACTTATCGATCTCTGTTTCCCAGGTGGGGACCGCGGACACCGGCACCACCAGCAGGGACGTATTTAATTGGTCCTTATCCTTTAATGTTTGCAGCAGGGCCAGGGTCTGGAGTGTCTTGCCCAGGCCCATATCATCTGCCAAACACCCGGCCAGCTCGTAATCGTGAAGAAACCGCAGCCATTTGAACCCCGCATCCTGGTATTTTCTTAATTTCCCGTTAATGTTTTTGGACAGTTTGTAGTTGGGAATTTTTTCAAAGCGTTCCAACTTCCGGGCATCCATGAGTTGTTCTTTCAATTGGGGAAGGATTGCCAGGCGCCGGTCATAAAGGAAATTGATAAGAAAATAATTCCGGGAAGGTACCCGGTAAATGTTCCCGACGTGTTCGGCATAATGAATCAGTTTGATCAATTCTTCATTATCTTCTTTTTTGATCACGTGGAGGGTGCCGTCTTTATCGGTAATGGTGGAATTATAAAAGTCGATATAGGCAATCTCATAGGTTTCGCCTGTAGAGGTGTTTTGCAGCAGCGGTTTGAATTCCAACCACTTGAGTCCGGGATTCACATCGATTCGTATGGTGCTGTCGGTTTTGCCTATGTACTGCCGACGTCTCTCGCTGTATATTTTAAAACCCCTGCGCAGATATTGGGAACTATTTTCCATCAGCCAATTCAACTCATCTCCATCCTTAAACGTAAAATAATACCCGCTGATATTGGCGTGCCAGCCGTGTTCAGCATGCATATTCAATAACGGGTCGTTTTTTAGCAGGTACAGGCACATGGTTTCAAACTCATTGTCTTTCTCATGATGCACCAGGCGGATATGGGGATTTTCAATTAAAAACGTATTAATCCGGGATTGGTAATCAAATTCCACTTCGATTCGCTCTGGTATTTTTCGAAAGGAATCCTTTTGACGAATCCTCAACAGCGG
>WVZO01000401.1 GCA_011772425.1 Candidatus Aminicenantota bacterium | reverse complement strand
CTATGCAGAAATAAGGAGTAGGCAATGAAAACGTATCGTAAGGAATTATTTTTTGAAGTGGCCAAACGGAGACAATTGATCAACATTACGCCTCAAGTTAACCAATGTCTTAAAGAAAGCGGCATTCAAGAAGGACTGCTGCTGTGCAATGCCATGCATATCACTGCCAGTGTGTTTATTAATGATGATGAACAGGGATTGCACCAGGATTTTGAAAGATGGCTGGAACGATTGGCGCCTGAGAAACCCTATTCCCAGTACAGACATAATACTTACGAAGACAATGCCGATGCCCATTTAAAACGCAGCATCATGGGGCGGGAAGTGATGGTGGCTATCACCGAGGGAAAATTGGATTTCGGCCCCTGGGAGCAAATTTTTTACGGCGAATTCGACGGTAAGAGAAGAAAACGTGTACTGGTGAAAATAATCGGAGAATAGGCGCCTGAGATGACAGGAGAACCTGGAAAATATGCGTTACTGATTATCGATATGCAGAAGGATTTTGTACTTCCCGGTGCACCTGCACAGGTGGCTGGTGCCTATGCCACCATCCCTCTTATTCAACAGGCTTTGCAGTTTTCCAGGAAAAAGAAATGGCCGGTTTTCCATGTGGTGCGTGAACACCGTGCCGACGGAAGCGATGTCGAACCCTTCCGAAAAGAACAATTCCTGGAAAAAAAATACGCGGTTACCGCCACACCCGGGTGCGACATCGTGGATGAACTCCAACCCTTACCGGGTGAATATCGAATCGTGAAAAAACGTTTTAGCGCGTTCATGAATACAGAACTGGATTTAATGCTCCGCCGGTTGGGAATTCTTCACCTGGTTATTTGCGGTACTCAGTATCCTACTTGCATCCGGGCTACTATCACCGATGCTGCTGCCTACGGTTACGATGTTACCCTTCTCACCGATGCCACTTCCGCCCAAACACAAGAAATCGCAGAAGCCAATATCCGGGATATTCAAAACCTGGGCGTCTCCTGCGTAACCACCAATCAATTCACAAAAAAAGAAAAATAAAAATAACGCTTGACAAAAAAAAATCAGCATTATAAACTATCTCTACCAATTACAACGTTGATTAGAGAGCATAAAAAATAGAAAGAACAAAAAATAATGAAACGATAAAGGAGGAAAAAGATGATAAGCAAAAAAATGCAGGATGCATTTAACAAACAGATCAATGAAGAGATGTATTCATCCTATCTCTACTTGTCTATGGCAGCGTATTTTGCAGCCTTGAGTTTTCCCGGTTTTGCCCAATGGATGAAAGCCCAGTCGCAAGAAGAATGGGTTCATGCGATGAAATTTTATAACCATATCGTAGAAAGAGGCGGTGAAGTCGAACTTTTCGCCATTAAAGAACCCAAAAAGAAATGGGAGTCCCCATTGAATGCGTTTGAAGATTCCCTTAACCACGAAAAACATATCTCAGGTTGTATCGATAAGCTGATGGACCTTTCCATCGAAGAGAAAGATTATGCCAGCCGCTCTCTCCTGACCTGGTTCGTAGATGAACAGGTAGAAGAAGAAGCGTCTGTCGGAGAGGTAGTAGATAAATTAAAACTGATTGGTGTTCACGATCATTTGCTGCTGATGCTGGATAAAGAAATGGGCCAGCGGGGAAAGAAGTAGTATTGCAACAGCAGGTGGTGAATGATAAAATATGGTTTCAATAATAATTAGGAGGTATTCGCTGTGCAGCAGAAAATAGAGAAAATAGCAATGACGTTTAAAAGCGTTGATGAAATCCTGGACTTTGCGATTAAAAG
>WVZO01000079.1:1414-1596 GCA_011772425.1 Candidatus Aminicenantota bacterium | reverse complement strand
ATCGATAAAGAGGGCTGCTGTCACCTGTTTCGTCACAGCATGGCCACGCTCATGCTTGAGGGCGGGGCCGATATCCGTTATATCCAGCAGATGCTGGGCCATGCTAAACTGGACACCACCCAGATTTATACCCGGGTATCGATCAAAAAACTCAAAGAAGTCCACATGCAAACACATCCGGG
>WVZO01000079.1:1019-1262 GCA_011772425.1 Candidatus Aminicenantota bacterium | reverse complement strand
AATCCCGCTTATAACAACGGCTCGGCAAGTGTCGTCCATCCTGAATCCACTGCCGGCAGAATCAACATAAACGCAAAACCGCGTCTAGGCCCAAAAAAAATTTTTCCCGGGATTAGGGGTAAAAACAATCCTGTAAACGCAGGCACCATCTATAAAAACAAAAACAAAAAATCAAACTCGCGTCGGGGGTCTTGTTACGGGTATAATAAAACACACATGAAAACCTATGAGCAGAGGGGTCAC
>WVZO01000079.1:0-973 GCA_011772425.1 Candidatus Aminicenantota bacterium | reverse complement strand
CACAGAGTTTGAAAAGGAAAAGACGTTTAATTTCGATAAGCTTGACAACATAATGAGTATCGTGGAGACACAGAATGAGCAGACCACAACCAAAACCACGCAGATCAATCCAATTCTGAATCAGTATGAGAACTTTGCCGGTTGGGGATTGTCTTATGACTTGAATGGAAATACCACGCAGAAGGGGACCCAGCATTTTACTTATAATTACCGGAACCAGATAATCAAGGCAAAAGACCAGACCACCGAAGCCAATTACAAATATGATGCTTTGGGCCGGAGGGTCCAGAAGGCCGTGACTGTTGGTTCAGCCACCAAAACCACCAACTATTACTACAGTGGAATCCATGTGATCGAAGAGAGAGACGGTTCGGACAATGTTCTCAATCAATACATTTACGGAAATGGCATCGATGATATTCTTCGTATGGATAAATACAATGGAACCAGCTCAACCCCTTACTATTTCCACACTGATGGCATTGGTTCAGTAACGGCCATTACCGATGAGAATGGAAACCCTGTGGAGAGAGTTTCCTATGATCCCTATGGTATGCCCACATTTACGAATGCTGCCGGAGAGGTAATTTCTAAATCCACCATAGGCAACACCTTATTGTTCCATGGACGCCGTTACGATGCTGAAAACAACNNAAACAACTTGTATTACTTCCGTGCCAGGTATTATGATCCAATAATGGGCCGGTTCCTCCAGACTGATCCCATGGGATATGAAGATTCAATGAACCTTTACCAGGGATTCAATATGAATCCGGTGAATTTTGTGGATCCTCTTGGCCTTTTCAATATTCGAATTGACACGGGAGGAGGGAATTATCTGGATATGGCTGCCGGTTGGGGAAAATGGAGTGAAAATAAGAGGTATAACATCGGTGAAATGAGTATAACCGGCTATAAAGATGAGATCATAATCAACGATAGACTACTATTAACGGAGCATGGTTATACCTTT
>WVZO01000651.1:843-2055 GCA_011772425.1 Candidatus Aminicenantota bacterium | reverse complement strand
ATCAAGAGAAGACACCTTAATTTCCGCGGGGAGCAGCATTTTTTCTTTTTGAATTTTAATTTGCATTTGGCGGCGTAATTCGATCAGGTTCCTGATGCGGGTGGTTAATATTTTGGTATTAAAGGGTTTGGTGATGTAATCATCGGCCCCGGTTTCAAGTCCCTGCACCATGCTCTCCTCCGACGCTTTGGCGGTTAAAAGAATAACCGGGATATGGCTGGTAATTATATCATTTTTGAGTACCCTGCACAATTCATATCCGTCTAGTTCAGGCATCATAATATCGCTGATGATCAAATCCGGTATGATTTCTTTAGCCTTATCGATGCCCTCTTTTCCATTCTTTGCTTCTACAACGGTGTACTGCGGCTCAAGTGGATCACGGATGTATTTGCGGACGTCGGCGTGGTCTTCCACCACCAGGATAACTTGTTTTTCAGTTTCATGTTCTTCACTTTTTTCACTGTCCTCACCCGGCTGTTCTTCCTCTGCTTCCCCCCCGGTTTCCATTTCCTCTTCTTTCTCCCGGATCATGTAACTGACCGGGCTTTTTTCACCAGGTTTACGGTGCAGAAACGGAAACTGCGGCGGCTCTACGATCTCTTCCGGTTTGAGGTGTTCGTGCCCCAAAGGAAGAAGAATCACAAATTCGCTTCCGCTGTTTTCCCCGGTACGGCTGTGTACATCGATCTTTCCGTGATGGAGAGAAATAACTTCTTTGGCCAATGCCAGACCAATCCCGGTACCTTTGTGCCCCTGATCGAGGGTTTCCCGGCCCGAACCCTCGGCCTGGTAGAAACGATCAAAAACATGGGGCAGTTGCTCTTTGGGAATTCCTACCCCGGTATCCTCTACCGATATTTTTAAAAGGTGGGCTGAATGCTCCTCTTCCCCGGGTNNCTGGCGTAAATTTGACGGCGTTTATTAAAAGATTGGTAATTACTTCCTCCATTTTCCCGGCATCAAAGTACAGGGTAATATCTTCTTCCTGGGCTTCAAACTTCAATTCCAGTTGGCTCTGCTGCGCCAGTACCCCGAAGGAAGCGACAATACCTTTTAAAAAGGCGATAATATTTTGTGGGGCGGCTTGCAATTTCATTTTCCCGCTGTCAAACCGGGAGAGGTCTAATAATTGGTTGATCAGCGTAAGTAAACGCCGGGAGTTCCGCAGCATCAGGTCCAGTTGTTGATTCTCCTTTTTATCACGGTCAG
>WVZO01000651.1:596-774 GCA_011772425.1 Candidatus Aminicenantota bacterium | reverse complement strand
AAAAACCGGGATTTTACCCGGTCCATTTCCTTGAGTTTTTCAGACTGTTCTTCCAACAATGTATTCTTCTGGTAGACTTCTTTGGTTCGTTCTTTTACAACTTGTTCGAGCTGCTGCTTTTCCTGTTCCAATCTAGCGGACCGCCACTTCACCACCAGGAACATCACACCAAAAAATA
>WVZO01000651.1:0-457 GCA_011772425.1 Candidatus Aminicenantota bacterium | reverse complement strand
CGAGATTGGTATAATCCGCCCTGGTATCTTCTGACCAGGCCGACCATTCATCATCATATCCTTGCAATAAATACCGGAATTTTGTTTCCTCTTCATTTTCAAAAAAAGAAGCGGCAAAATGGAAGCGAATATTCCTGTTCACATATTTAATAATGGGAATGACGGGTCCAACATTATTTCCCACATCGAAACCATCGTAAAACAGCAATTTCCCATCGATTGTTTCCACCTTGCGAATATGGGTGTAAAAATCCTGTGGGTAATTCTTCTCAATCCTGGTATCCACCCGGATCAGCCCGACATTACCTGCGAACCAGGCGGCAGCGTTGTCAGGATCGGGATAGATTTCATTGACCTGGGTTTCCGGGATCCTGAGAAAGGGTTTTTTTATTATTTCATACGTCCCGTCGGTTCCGGGGATTGCCCGGAAATTTCTAAATTTCGAATGGAACCAGAG
>WVZO01000350.1 GCA_011772425.1 Candidatus Aminicenantota bacterium | reverse complement strand
CGGATGGTGGGACTTTTAAAAATCTCTGTCAACGGAATTTCAATATCCAATTCTCTGTGGATTTTCGCAGCCAGGATAGTTGCTTTTAATGAATGCCCACCCAGGTCAAAAAAATTATCTTCAATGCCAATGGATGTATTATCACCCAATCCCAACACCTCTCTCCATATCTCCACCAGTTTCTTTTCCACTTCATCTCGAGGGGCAATATATTCACTTCTCCCCTCTACCTCAGGCTTTGGTAATGCTTTACGATCTACTTTTCCATTAGGTGTCAAGGGTATCTTATCTAAAGCAACAAAACAGGCAGGGATCATGTAGTCCGGTAATGTTTTTGCTAAAAATTCTCGTAACCCGGTAAATTCGGTTGGCTTCCTGTAAACCACATAAGCACACAGTTGGAGGTCTCCGGCATCATCCGTCCATGTGACAACCACCGCATCCGTTAAATCCGGATGTTTCAGTAATTGGCTTTCGATTTCCCCTAATTCGATGCGCTGCCCCCTGATCTTGATCTGTTGGTCTTTCCTGCCCAGGAACTCGATAGCACCCTCTGGCAGCCACCGCGCTAAATCGCCGGTTTTGTAAAAGCAGCTCATAGCTGATAGCTCATAGCTCATAGGGAGCTCTCTTGAACTGCTTACTTTCTTCTCCCTCCTATCAGCTATGAGCCATGAGCCATGAGCTAAAATAAATTTCTCTGCAGTCAATTCCGGCCGGTTCATATACCCCCGGGCAACACCCTCTCCACCGACCACCAGTTCACCCACCACCCCTATTGGAACAGGATATCCGTTTTTATCCAGGATATATGCGCTGGAATTAGTGATGGGCCTGCCAATGGGAATATTTTCTTCATACTCGCGGTCAATCCGGTGAGTGGTGGAAAAGGTGGTATTTTCCGTTGGACCATACCCATTTATAACAACCAAACCCGGATACCGTTTTCTGACCTTGTTGATATGCACCGGCGACAACACATCACCTCCTACCAGCAAATACTTCAATCCTGAAAATATCTCCACATCCGTCTGACACATCCAGTTGAATAACCCGGAGGTCATCCAGATAATAGTAATATTCCAGTCTTTAATCGCATTTTTTAACCTGCGGGGGTCCAGGATCTCTTCTTTTTTTGCCAGGTAAAGCCTTAGACCGTTGAGCAGTGCGCCCCATATTTCAAAGGTAGAAGCATCAAAAGAGAGTGAACCGGTCTGTAAAATGCGGTCACCCTCCTGGAAATGAATATAATTGGCATTTTTTACCAGTCGGACCACACTGCGGTGCTCCACCATCACAGCCTTGGGCCGTCCCGTGGAACCGGAAGTGTACATGATATAAACAAGGTTAGCAGAACTGACCTTGCTTAAGGTTAAGGTTGAGGGAAAGGAAGAAAATTTTTCAGAGATATCGATTAGCTCGATTGGTTTCTCCTTAGCCTTAGCCTTAACCTCAACCTTAACCTGGGCTGCTGGCGCAGCCAGCAAGACCTTGGCATTACCGTCTTTCAACATGTAACTAATGCGTTCCCGGGGGTATTCCGGATCGATGGGGAGGTAACATCCACCCGTCTTTAAAATTGCCAGCACTGCGATGACCATCTCAACGCACGGTTCCACCATCACCCCCACAATGGTATCGGGTTGGACGCCTTTTTCACGAAGCAGATAGGCCAATTGATCGGATTTTTTGTTTAATTCTTTATAGGTTAAATGAACGTTACCATTTAAGGGCACAGCGCCCTGTGCCCCTACAAACCCCATGCCCGTGACGCTATGCGCTGCCCACTGCTCCATGCAGACGACGGCAACGCCGTCACCGCTCTTCTCTGCTTGTACTTCGAACAATCCATGGATGGTTTGTTCCATTTCCAGGGGTTCCTCCGGGCCATTGGCCATCTCCAACAACTGTTTTTTTTCCGATCCTGAAATCAAACTCACTTCGGATATTGGCAAATCATTATTAGCCAGGACTTGCAGCACCAGGAATATCCAATGATCAATAACCCGGAGGATGGTGTCTTCTTTATAGAATAATGCGTTATACTCCACTGCTGCTTCCAGGCAATTATCCACCTTGGTAAGGTTAAAACACCAAACCATATTGGTAGATATATCTTCAATATAGGTTTTATCGTGGATGTTTTGAAGTAATATAAC
>WVZO01000663.1:412-1512 GCA_011772425.1 Candidatus Aminicenantota bacterium | reverse complement strand
GGCATATTGTAGGCAGTACTCTCAAGGTCCATCTGCTGGAGAAAATAGAGCCGTTTTTGAGCGGAGGACAGGGGATAATATTCCATCTTTTCTACCGGTTCAATCCCGATATATGCCTTATGATGGGCCTGTCGAATATATTCCCCTAACTTCCTCACCGTTCTTCGTTTAAATACCTCAGATAGTGACAATTCTACATGAAATGCCTGGTGTATCCGGGTTGCCAGGATAGTGGTATTTAACGAATGCCCGCCCAACCGGAAAAAATTGTCGTCAATTCCTATGGATGCCGATGGTTCTCTACCTAAAACTTCTAACCATATCTTAACCAATCGTCTTTCGATGTCATCCCTGGGGGCCGCATATTCTTGCCCGGATTCTATTTTCGGTGCCGGCAGGGCCTTCATATCTACTTTGCCGTTGGGTGTTAAAGGTATTTTCTCCAACAGGACAAAATGGCCGGGAACCATATAATCGGGTAATTCCCCGGACAGGTATTCTCTTAAAGAAGATACTTCGATGGCCTGGACTCCTTTTGAAGAAGAAGCGCCAACCACATAAACACAGAGATATTTTTCACCATTTTCATGCTGCCTGGCCATGACCAGCGCTTCTTTTATACCCGGGTGATTCAACAGCCGTTTCTCGATTTCCCCGGGTTCGATCCGATAACCCCTGATTTTGACTTGCAAATCGATTCTTCCTAAAAATTCCACCGTGCCATCCGGAAGCCACCGCGCTAAATCCCCGGTTTTGTAGATTTTTTCAGGAATATACGTCTTATAGGACCTATAGGACCTATAGGAAAAAGAGAGAAACCGCTCTGCGGTTAATTCCGGGCGATTTAAATATCCACGGGCAAGACCGACTCCGGCAATACACAACTCACCTGCTGCTCCGATAGGCTGCGGTTTATGCCACTTATTCAATATATAAAGCCTGGTATTCCAGATGGGGTGCCCTATCTTGATGGTTTTTTCTCTCTGCTGGCGGCGGAAAATGGTAGACATGACCGCGGCTTCAGTCACACCATACTCGTTGACCACTTCAATATTTTTGTTTTTGCGGTTGGTCATTTCCAGGAGATGAGGCAATATTTT
>WVZO01000663.1:0-338 GCA_011772425.1 Candidatus Aminicenantota bacterium | reverse complement strand
TGGCATCTCGTACCTGTTCGGAGGTGAGGAGTAAGATTTTTGCACCGGAGATGATGGGTGTAAAAAAACTGGTTACAAAACCGTCAAAAGAGTAGGAAAACAACTGCAAGGATATAACTCCCGGGTTCATTCTATATTCCGCCTTCCGAAAGCAGAGGGTATTCACTGCACTCCTGTGGTTGACCGCCACTGCTTTGGGGATACCCGTGGAACCTGAAGTGTAGATAATGTAAGCCAGCCCAGCAGAGCTAACCTGGCAGGTTGAGGTTAAGGTTAAGGACAATGATAAATTAGAAATATCAACTATTTCAATGGATTCCTCCTTAACCTTAACCTGA
>WVZO01000611.1:1783-2493 GCA_011772425.1 Candidatus Aminicenantota bacterium | reverse complement strand
GCCGTTTGAAGTGTCGTACGCTGTCCTGGCACTGCAAATGCTCCCCCACGCAGTGGGGTTTTTCCAAAAAGCCCCCCTGGCCGCCGGAGGCTTTTACCGTGCCTTCTTTTTTTCTGCTCTTACCAGGCGTTTATTCAGGGCATTGCGGCTGATCCCCAGCAGCGAGGCGGCGATTCCCTGGTTGTTCGCTGCTATTTTTAATGCTTCCGAGATAAGAACCTGCTCAACCTCCTTCAGCCGGGGAAAACGACCGTTAAACAGATTCACCAGATCAGCGGCTTCTACCCTTGATAAACTCTCTTTCTCACCCGGGAAGACGGGTTCGCTGCCAATGATATCTTTAAAACTTTTCAGGGAGAGAATTCCCTTTTGGTGACGGGCCACGGCATCAAACACCATGGTTTGCAATTCCCTGATATTGCCGGGAAACGAGTAACTGGCAAGAAGGGTGAACACTGTAGTGGGGAACGGAGGCACATTTTTGTTCAGCGTTTTCGCCGCTTGCTCCAGGAAATAGGTAAACAGGCGGGAAATGTCTTCCGGTCTTTCCCTTAAAGCAGGGGCACGGATGCGGTGACTGCGCAGCCTATAATATAAATCTTTCCGAAAAAGGCCTTTTGAAATGGCTTCCTCCAGGTTGATATTGGTGGCAAAGATGAAACGGGCATCCGTTGTTTTCTGGCTGTCGGAACCCAGGGGGTAGTAGGTTC
>WVZO01000611.1:1371-1728 GCA_011772425.1 Candidatus Aminicenantota bacterium | reverse complement strand
TGGGACGGTATGGAAAGGTCGCCAATTTCGTCCAGAAAAAGGGTGCCGCCGGCAGCCGCTTCGATCATACCTTTTCTATCGGCAGCAGCGCCGGTAAAACTTCCCTTTTTATGGCCGAAAAGCGTGTCGGAAAACAGGGTNNGCGGTTACTCAGGGTGTGAATCGCTTTTGCCAGCGATTCTTTTCCCACACCGGTTTCGCCGGTAATCAAAACCGGCAGGGCCGTTTCCGCCACGGCTTCAATATATTTAAAAATACCGTGCATCTGCTTACTCTCGGTAATGATCCCTGAAAAAGCCTCTGGCCGGGCCAGTTCATCCGAAAGCACGTATTTCTTTAACCGGCTGTTTTCAGCGT
>WVZO01000611.1:0-1363 GCA_011772425.1 Candidatus Aminicenantota bacterium | reverse complement strand
GTGAACGCATCGCTTTGAACCGGTTTGACCAGGTAATCCAACGCCCCTTCTTTCATGCACTGTACCGCGGTTGCCACTTCATTGACAGCGGTGATGATAATCACCGGTGTATCCGGGGCATTTTCGGCGATTTCCGACAGCAGTTGGGTCCCTGGAATATGCGGCATGGACAGGTCGAGTACAATGGTGGAAAAAACCCGTTCCCGCACCAGGGGCATCACTTGCCGACTGTCGCTGCAGGGAACGATATTGGTAATGCCTGCGCCTTTCAGGATAAAACCGGCGCTGGAGAGAAACTGCTCCTCATCGTCCACCAACAGGACCGGATAAACAGGATATAAGGTTTTTGTCATTGCTGTTTCCTCCGCTTCTTTTACTCCTTGTCTATGGGTAATGTGATGGTAACGGTGGTTCCTTTTCCCACCCGGGAATCGAATTGAAGCTGTCCGCCGTGATCTTTAATAATGGTTGAACAGATAGACAGCCCCAGGCCCAGCCCACCGCTGTCACGTTTGGTGGTAAAGAAGGGATTGACCACCTGGCCCAGGTGTTCCCGGGGAATACCGATTCCTTCGTCTTTTACCCGGATATGGAGATGGTCTGTGTTTTCCCTGTACTCTGTTGAAATCGTAACCCCCTTGCCCGGATCGGGTAAGGCCTGGAGGCTGTTCAAAAGCAAATTGATCATGACCTGTTCAAGGCGCTGAAAATTTCCTTTTACCGCTGGCAGAGGGTTTTGATATGCCGTGGAAAAGTGATGGGTAAACTTTTTTATCTGGTTGGCCAGCAGGTTTACCGCAGATTGGCTGACGGCGTTTACATCGACCGTTTCCGTCATGTCCGAAGGCGCAGGGCGGGCATAGTCTTTCAGGTTTTGAACGATATTTTTTATTCTCTCCCCCCCGCGGGAAATATCGGAAATAAATTTAGGGATATTTTCTCTGGCTTCATTATAAGGAACCCCGGCCAATAAAAAATCTTCCGTGGTTTCGGCGTATTTTTCCAGGATGGGATCGATATCTTTCCAGACGCGGGAGAGGATTTCCGAATTCAAAAGAATAAAATTGTTGGGATTATTGATCTCGTGGGCCGCGCCTGAAACCAGTGTTCCCAGTGCTATCAGCTTATCTGCCTGCATTAACTGCCGCTGAAGTTGTTTTTGCTGCTGAAAAATGTGATAAATCACCACAACGCCCAGGAAGCAAATAAGAATGAAAAAAAAGAGTTGTTCAAACCGGAAACGCCAGGGTACCAGTCCAGCACCGACGAGATTCTCATTAATGATTATGATGGCAATGATGAAGCAGCCGGTTTTAAGGCCCCGTATTTTGGCGCTTTTTATCAATTCTGAAAACAAGAGATT
>WVZO01000039.1:322-1230 GCA_011772425.1 Candidatus Aminicenantota bacterium | reverse complement strand
GAACGGCGCATGCCGCGAAACGTGGGATTGTCCAGGTAACTGTGATTGGTGATAAACCCGATAATACCTTTTCCATTTTGATCGATTTTCCACTGGGCAAAACGAATGAACCGGACATAATCCTCTTGCAGCCACTTGAGGTTCCTTTCTTCCAATCGTTTACCCTCTATTTTTTTATAATCGTCCAATAATTCACTTATCCAGGATTTTTTCCGGGATTTTATCGAATACGTTTTAGCGGAGCGTGTACGGGTATTGGAGAGAGAATAAGGAGGGTTTCCCATGATTATTGAGATGAAGGAATTTTTCTTTACCGCCCCGGCTCGCCGGGATTCGACTGACAACACATCCATACCAGGCAGCGTCACCTGCTCAAGGTCTTCCATTTCCAGCGTATTGGTGAGATAGATATTGAGGCGTTCATCATCGTTTAAACGGGCATTAAAGGATTTCAACAACAGGTTCAATTTCAAATGACTGACAGCATAAGCAGCAGGCAGCAGCTCAAAACCATAGACCCTGTCTAATAATAAATGATATCCAAACCGGTGGGCAATTCCCTTTCCATACCTGGAAGCAAATTCATCCACGGCCAGGTTTACCGCTTCCCAAAGAAAAGCCGAGGTGCCGGCAGCAGGGTCAAGAATGATATTGTCATTATCAGCCAGACCACCGGCAATGAAAAACTTTTCCTGCAACAACAAATGAATCGACCTGACTATAAAAGATACCACCGGCTGAGGAGTATAATANNAGTGAATCAAAGGGTCCTGGTTTCTTTTTAGGGTTGAGCCAGGGGGGCTCTTTTCGAGAAAACCGCCCCCCTGGACCCTCCGCAAAAGCTTTTCATTAGGGGATTGTTGAGACACTGTTATACATTCATTCAGCAGTTTTTTGGATTTCATTTG
>WVZO01000039.1:0-276 GCA_011772425.1 Candidatus Aminicenantota bacterium | reverse complement strand
GATTCGGATGATGATAAATTCCAGTTGATAGGGAATATTTTCTCCTGAAATGTATTCGAATAGTTCATGCAATACGATGTTGGTTTTGGGTATGGTTTTGAGGAGTTTTTGTCGTGTGGTTTTTTGTTTTCCTTTTGTCAGTATAACAGCGGTAAATAAACCGAAAGTAAGGGTTTGAGCATAGAGGTCAGCGAATTCTTCATGTGAAAGGTCATGGATGAGGTGTTTTTGAACCGAATGGAAAAATTCGATGATGGGTTTGTAGTCTTTAGATTG
>WVZO01000098.1:896-2580 GCA_011772425.1 Candidatus Aminicenantota bacterium | reverse complement strand
ACTGTGAATTATACCTTTTTCATCTATGAATTTATGGTACTCTTCCCTACAACCGTGCTGTATTATTATATTGGCAAAAGGAAACGCTCCATCATTGTTCGACCGGGGAATATTCGGAAAGTCAAATTAAAAGGGCCTATTGTGAAGATTAAATTTATCGATGCCCCGATCTCCCATCTTAAGAAAGTTAAGTTTCTTGTGCCCCCTTCATTCCGGGTTTCATTTTTCGGCAAATTTGATAAACTGTTCCCTGGAGTCCTTCCCAAAGAGTATCGCAGCGCACTAACACATATTAACCAGGAAATCAAATAAATTACCTGGTACCATATTTGCACCATATTTCTTCAAGCCCTTTCCTGCCGACGTTTTTGGGGTCGGCAAAAAAATTTTTAAAATTTTTCTTAAAAAGGGTTGAAAATTTTTTTTAAATGTATTATTTTTTATTTTCTTGCGGAAATGGTAATGTTTAGATAGAATTTTTGGAGATTTTTTCCCGGGTGGAAAGGATTTCCCCGGGGTTGGACATATGGAGATTTTTTGCAATAAATTAGCTTGAAGATGGAGGAAAACAATGAATAGTAAAGCATGTTTAATTTTTTCAATGATATTTTTATTAATTTTTTTCGTGGGATGTAAATCAAGTTCCAATGTTGATAGGAATGGGAATGGGAACGGAAACGGCGCCATACAGAATCCGTCGTTTGCCAATGATATTCAGCCGATATTCACGTCTGGTTGTGCACTGGCAGGTTGTCATAACGCTGCCAGCGCCAGCGCCGGCCTGGTGCTTGACCAGGGGGCAGCCTATGCCAATATCGTGAATGTGGCTTCAAGCCAGGAACCCAACCTTATGCTTGTGCTCCCCTCAGATGCCGACAACAGTTATATTGTGATTAAACTTGAAGGAAGACAAAATGTCGGTGTAAGGATGCCGGCCAGTGGGTCAATAACCGGTACCCAACTACAAAACATCAAAAACTGGATCAATAACGGGGCCCAGAACAATTAACATCATTTTTCACAGGAGGAACTAATGAAACGGCAGTTGATGATCTACCTATTTATTTTTGGTGTTATTTTTAGCGGTTTTATCTTTTGCGGCGGTTTCTCTTATGCAAATCCCCGCACCGTGATTGCCCCGGATTCAAGCCCTCGATTGGAAAAGGTCACAGAGATTTTTAAACGAAGTTGTATTACCTGTCACGGCGGCCCGGCACCGAAACAAGAATTAAGCCTGGAACCTGGAAACCTGCTTTCCAACACTGTTAATGTCAGTAGTATGGAAAAGACAAACCTGAAAATTATCGACACCTCTTCTCCTCTTAATAGTTATCTTTTAATGAAAATTAAAGATGATAAAAATATTGTGGGTAAACGTATGCCATTGAAAAGTGAGNNCATTGAAAAGTGAGCCGTTGAGAGAAGAAGAAATAAAAACGATTGAAGAATGGGTGGTGAGTTTACAGGGAACCCCCGCTGAGGTGAGCGGACAAAAGCCAGGACCAGGAAAAAGCGCTTTCTGGGGAACACGGTTGATTAACCTTGCCACCCCCACGGTTATCCCCCGGAGACATTTCCTTTTCAGGATTTCCCACCGGTTTGTTCGTTCCGTAAAGGACGGCTATGATGCCTTTTATGGTCTTGACGGTCCCTCGATCATATTCCTCAGTTTGGGTTACGGGAT
>WVZO01000098.1:0-816 GCA_011772425.1 Candidatus Aminicenantota bacterium | reverse complement strand
TAATCTTCAACTCAGCGCCGCATATTCCCTTTCTTCAAAGATATCACTGCTGGTGGTTCCCGGGTACTCTTCCAATGTGAATCACTTTCAAGGGTCTTCAAGAGGAACCTTTGCTTTGGGAACGGGGCTCAGTATAAAATTGACCCGTAACCTGGCCATAATGGGTGAATGGATACCGGTTCTTTCCGGTTATCATGCCAATTCCAGCGGTTGGGGCCTGGGGTTCCAGTATCGGATCGGCAAACACCTCTTCCAGGTCTTTGCGCTGAACTCCACCGGGATAACCATTGATCAATTTATGGCGGGTGGTNNCGGCTCGGTTTTAATATTTTCAGGGAGTTCTAGGAGACAGCTATCGTGGATACCATTGTTTTTTGTTATTGCCGGGAAGGCTCCTAAAGCAGGGCATGGATACCGAATTGGTGGACCAGGCGGCCGCCATAAGCGGCGGTATTGGCAAGAATAAGGGTGCAGACCAGGTAGATAAGCAAGAAAACTGTAATCATAACCGATTTCAAAAGCGGTTTTATCTCTCTCTTCAAAAAAGAAGGGAGAAATAGAATCCCGGCATATGCGATTGTAAGGATGGAAAAGACAGTTCGGGTGGTATGGGCCAGTTCACTGTGACGTTTTAGAACCGGTGCCATTTCCGCACTCCTTTCTGCCAATTCTCCTGCTGCCGTACCGGTTGAAATGGCCACAAAAACAGCAGCCGTACCTAAAATCATCAGGATGAGAGATGATATAAAAAAACATTCCCGGTATTTTTTCCATACTAATCCCAGGGCGATAAAAAGGGGCACTGTCAGCAGCAGT
>WVZO01000054.1 GCA_011772425.1 Candidatus Aminicenantota bacterium | reverse complement strand
CACGAAGTATTAGTTACTTTTTACAAGTTTAAAGAAGAGCATAAAGAAATGGTGGAGACTGCCGGGGCAGAGTGAAGACAGTCAGTTGGCAGTTGGCAAAAGAAAGCCGCCAAGACACGCGAAGGAACACGGATAATTTTTTAGCCACGAAGTTACACGAAGGAACACGAAGGTAGGAAGGTAAATTTGTGTATCTTCGTGTAACTTCGTGGCTGAATTTTTTTTAGCTACTTATTCTTCCTGGCTTCCTCTTTGTACTGCTTAGGAGTCATGCCGGTGTGTTTTTTAAAGGCTTTATAAAAGGTAGTCATGGAATTAAAACCCACGTCGTGTGCCACAGTGGTGACGTTTTCCTCCGCCCCCCTGGAACTATCTAATATCTTTTTGGCCTCTTCAATGCGGTAAGAATTGATGTAATCGGAAAAGTTGCATTTTAAATGTTCATTGAGTATTCGCGAAAGCAGGTGCGGTTGGATAGAGACTTTTTCAGCTAATGATCTTAAAGAAATATCAAGGTCCCGGTATGCCTTTTCGACTTCCATCTGATACTCGAGTTTAACGGTACACTCCCGGACAAAATCAGGTTCCAGGAGAGGTTTATCTTTCCCCTGCTCTTCATCCTTATCCTTTACATCTCCTGTTTCTTCTTTCTTTTTTCCAACGAAGTACCTCTTATAGATAAAAATCGCCCCCGCTATCAGCACTGCAAATAAAAGCAGGAGAGTAATTTTAAATAGGAGCGTTTGATAAAAGAAAGGTTTTAGAGTAAACCGAAGGGAATTCCCGGTTTGATTCCACACCCCTTCCGCGTTACAGGCGGTGACCGTGAAGGTATAAGTGCCGGGTCCCAGGTTTTTGTAATGGGCCTCCCGTTCTTTTCCCGGAGGCAGAAATACCCATTGGTTGTCAAACCCCTCCAATCGGTATTTAAATCTTATCTTTTCCGGGGATAAGAAAGAAGGGGCAGTAAAATAGAAACTGATATCCCCGCTGCCTTTGAATGGTTTGGCCGCTGCATCCCGGTGCCCGGGAATACGCTGCCCATTAAAGAAAGCCTCTTCGATCACCACTGGTGGTGGGATTTTGTTGACACGAATCTTTTCAGGGTTCACGATAGATATCCCCCTCCGGGTAAGAAACCATAATTCGCCGTTCCCGGTTTTTAAGGCGGAATTCCTGGAAAATTCGCTGTGAAATTCGGAACTTTTCATGCCATCATCCCTTCCGAAAGAGGTGCAGTGAATATTATCGGTTTTCCCCCTGGCAAAACTGTTCAGCCCGGATTTTTCGATACGCAGGATGCCGCTGTTACTCATCAACCAGAAATGCCCCTGTTGGTCCTCAAAAAACTGGTAGATATAATCGGTGGTCATCCCATTAGCCCTGGTATAAGAGATGATTTTGCCGTCTTTTACGCTTAACCGCTTCAACCCGGCCCCATGAGTGGCAATCCAATAAACAGGCCCCTCATCTTTTTGCACAGAAAGGTCTTCATAAATGCAGGTCACAGAAATACCCTTTAAATAATACTCTATATTTTGTTTGCCTCCGGCGGCCAGGGGCTCTTTTGTAAAACCGCCCCTGGACCCCACAAAACTTTTATTAGACCGCTTCACGGCAATTTGATGCATGTTTCTTAGAAGAGTGATTCCTTTATCCGCGGCAATCCAGATGTTGTGGGCTTTGTCTTCATAAACATTGTGAACCCTCTTGCCCGACAGCCCATCCCTGGAAGTAAAAGATAAAAAAGCACCGTCAGGGTAACGGCGTACGCTTAGTCCATCGAAAGTAGCGAAGCAGAGGTTATTCCGGCTGTCCTTGAATATGGAACTTACCTGGTTGTCGGCCAATCCATTCCGGGTGGTAAATCGTACCAGGGTTCCCTTTTTTATTTGAAATACTCCTTTGCCGTTGGTGCCCAGCCAGAGGTTTCCTTCTACATCTTCGGCAATGGCGAGGATGCCGGTACCGGAGAGTTCCGGGGGTTCGATAGTTTCTATGAGGCTGCTGCCCCGGCAGTGGAACAACTTCCCGCTGGAAGTGCCCACCCAGATATCCCCCTGCCCGTCCCGGAACAGTGAAAAGAGAACTTCCTCCTGGAATACTTCCAACGATGCATAGGCGGTAAATTTACGGTCCTTTAACTGTCTGATGCCTGCATCATAGGTGCCCACCCACAAACTTCCTTCCTCATCCTCGAAAAGAGAGAATATTGTAAAAGGTTTTAACAAACTCTCGAAAACGACTGTGCCATCCTGCTTCTTCTTTAAACGGTTTAATCCCTTTTTCGCTCCTATCCAGAGATTGTGCTCGCTGTCTTCCATTATGGTTGTAATATAATTATTGGACAGGCCATCCCCGGCAGTATAATTTTTCATATTTTTATCGCTTAACCGGAACAGTCCTTGATCAGTGCCGATCCACAGGTCTCCTTTTTTGTCTTGATACATGGTGATAACACCGAGGCTTTCCAGGCCGGGAAGGGGATATTTGAAAAATTTGCCATCCCTATATATAAATATTCCTTTTTCCCGGCTGGCGAAGAGTAAATTGCCGCTGCTGTCCTCGACAATAGTATTGATTTTCTTACCTTCCAGTCCGTGGGAAGCGTTAAAATGTGTAAATTTCCCGTTGAAAAAACGGTCCACATAACTGGAATAAAAAGTGATCCAGAGGTTGCCTTTCATATCCTCATTGATATGGCGGATACGGTCCCGGGTGATTCCCTGCTGGGCGGTAAACGTTTTGAACCTGCCTGTCCT
>WVZO01000456.1 GCA_011772425.1 Candidatus Aminicenantota bacterium | reverse complement strand
TAAATCCATGTACCTTTAAATAAATCCGCGAACCGATCTTTGTGAAGGATGTCAAAATAGCCTTCCATAAGGGAAATGAACAGGGATTTTCCAAAGCGCCGGGGGCGAATAAAAAACAGGTATCTACCCGCTTTCTTAAGAGCTTTAAGAAAGGAGTTTTATCCACATAATAATAATTTTCCCTGCGGATGAGTCCATAATCGGCGATTCCATAAGGTATCCCTTTTATGGTTTCATTTTCCTGGTTCATTTCTTGTCCTTTTTTTCAAGTCTATTATATTATAATGGAGTTTTATTCTTTTTTCAAATCTTTGTCGCCAAACGCATCGATTCTAATTTTAACCCTGGAGTAATGGAGTGTTGAATCGCCTCATGACAGTAAATAATCAAGAACCACAATCACAAGGTCACAGAGGGGGTCCATATGCTTATATTCTTATATCTATTTTTGCTTTTTGATAAGACCCAGCGTATACTCCATTACCGTATCCCGATCGTTTAATACATCATCAATGGTAGGCCCTACCTGGTACTCCGGGATAATTCCCCTGAATTTATCATACCCGGAAACCGCCATGGAATATTTAACCAACGGAATCCTTATTTGCATTTTGGTTTTGGGAAGAGTCAGCAGCGGCATAAATCCTGAAGTATTACCATAATAACCTGCACCGCACTCTTCACCCACAAATACCGCCTTTTTATGAAAATGGATGACAGATGTAGTTTCTCCACTGGCAGAAAAACTTCCACCATTGATCAAAATATATACCTTTCTCTTAAAGGTAGGTTTCAACGGCTGCTGAGTACCCAGGTTCGGATGTCCCACAGCACTGTAGGTTCCGTGATCATTCTTTTTTGTTCGAGCTGCAAGCATTTGTTCCGCGTCTGGTACATCGGTGTGCGGCCAGAACGAGTGTTTTACCTGTTTCACTTCCAGGGACTCGTAATAGGTAAAAGGCGCATCCATAAAATAGGCAGTCAAAAGTTTACCGTAATTATCACTTCCACCACCATTGTTCCTGAGATCAATCACCAGGTTTTGAATATTTTTCTCCTGGAATTCATTGAAGGCTTTTTCCAGGAACTCCGGGTAGGAAATGCCTGCTTGCTTGTAAGCGCCTCCGCCAAACGTGCGTATGGTTAATACAGCAATGTCAATATCCCCGGCTTTTTTGTACTCCAGTTCAATAGGAGGTTTTTGCGTCTCTTTGGCAGCTTCCGGGTACCTTTGTGCAAAAAGGGAGAGTATCTGCTGTCTTGTTTTACCGGGAACCCGGATGGTTTTAACTTTTTTGTTCCCGGGCGGCCGGTAGTCCAGCGAATATTTGGTGGTTTTTCCATAAACAAGGTTATACATTCTTCCAAATAAAATCGTGCTTTCCAGGCGGCGATACTTTGATGCCTGGATATGGGCATCAGAGGGGCTGATTTTAAGCATCTTTTCAATAATGGTTTTCACAGGCTGTTGGTTGATGGATATCACTTCACCCCCCATGACCATGTCAGGATCCTGGCTGTAATTGCGAAACATGTATGCTTTTCCATTAATAAATTTTAGTTTAAAGGGAAGGAATATTGGTGATTCTTCCAGGTATTTCCTGTAGGATTCGGAAAGCCTCAAACCGGT
>WVZO01000083.1:1009-2576 GCA_011772425.1 Candidatus Aminicenantota bacterium | reverse complement strand
ACCGGTCTCGCCGGTAATCACCACCGGTTGGGGCGATGGGGAAATGGCTTCGATATATTTAAGAAGAAAAGAGAATGGTACCAGGTAAATTATTTTATAAAGGCATGAATGATGAAAAAAAGATGAAAACGGGAAGATAGCCGTTATATCAGCATAATCAACCGGTTAAATTATTAATTTCACCGGTTAAAATGAAAAATTAACCGGTTAAAATCTTAATTTCACCTGTTAAAATAAAAAATTCACCGGTTAAAATTTTAATTTCACCGGTGAAAACGAAAAATTAACCGGTTAAAATTTTAATTTCACCGGTTGGAATGAAAAATCGACCGGTAGAATTTTGAAATCAACCGGTAGAAATAAAAAATCGACCGGTAGAAATGTTAAATCGACCGGTAGAAATAAAAAATCGACCGGTAGATTTTTAAAATCTACCGGTAGAAGTAGTGAATCTACCGGCAGCAGAAAACGAGAAAAGGGGACGAAAACGGGACAGGCAAAAGAAATTAAAAAAATTCTTTTGTCCGTTTAATTAAGATGTCTTACCTGTCCGTAAGTGCTCCACCAGTTGTTCCACTTCCCGGGCGCTGCTGAAATAAATATCGTTTTCCCGGCAGAATTCCTGCGCGGGAGGATTCAACTTATTTTTCGAGCAAAACCAGCACACCAACTTCCCCTTGAATTGCCTGGCTTCACGGAACTTTTTCCTTTTCAAAAGAAGTTCTTCCAACTGGGGAATCCCCACTTGCCGCGAATCCCAATATTTGCACTCCACGAACCACAACTCCGGGTCAGTGCCCAGCTCTTTGGCTTTGCCAAAACCGATGACATCGAAGCGGTATTCCTCTTCCTGTTTCCGGGAAGATGNNTTTGCCGAAGAAATCACCGGCAGAGTGACCTTGCTGTTCTCCCGGCCAAAAAACACACCGCTGATGGTCTGACCGTTAAAAAAACTGGTGACCATCCGCACCAGGCGCTGGAAAAGAAAACCGATGTCATTCACCAGGCGATGGGCTGTGGTCCTGGCAAAATCAGGTTCGGATTCCTCCATAGGTATCTTTTCCCTGATATAATCCCAATAGATGTGTTTAAACCAATCCTCGAACACCGGGTCCAGGAACCTCACATAAGAATTGAACTGGATAATATCGCAATCTTCCAGGTACTTAGCTGCTTCCGAATCCCAACCGGGCACCTGGTGCAGTTGTTTCGGCGTTGTGAATCCTTCTTCGTCCGCGGTATCCACGATCCGTTTTAAAATCTGCTCGAGAAGTTCAGGGTCCTTGTACCGGGACAGGTATTTGAAAAAGTCATCTTTCAGCGTCTTATAAATGGTCCCGGAAGACAGCTCTTTTCGATAAGCGTCTTCCAATTGGGAAACCTCAACGGAAGCGGGATTTTGTTCCAGGATGGTTTTAACCAGGCATTTGGCGTAAAAAGGATGACCTTCGGTAATTTCATAGAGCGCGGTTCGGGCTTCATGGGTCCATTCCGGGACCGGGCCGTCCGTGTGAAAATCCACCAGCTCGTTGACCGCGGGGGGGGTCAGGGGGAAAAGGTCCTTATG
>WVZO01000083.1:0-886 GCA_011772425.1 Candidatus Aminicenantota bacterium | reverse complement strand
ATTGGGTCCTTTTTTTTCCTTGATTTCCAAAGCCCCCTGGACCTCATCCACGAATACCGCAAACGCCTGGCCGGTTTCCCGGCTAATTTTCCCGGGCAGGGCCACCACCCGGAAGGCGGGGAATCCACCCCGGCTGCGGTCATATTCCATCATATGAAGGGTCCGGGTAAGAAAGTCATGAAATCCATGGGTTTTTGATAATTCGAGCGCTTCGGGCATTTCCAGGTCATCGTAGGAGTAAACCTTCTTACCGAGACGGAAGTTGATGATGCAAGAATAGAGTTGTAAAAGATAAAGTTCAGGGAAGGAATCGATGGGGGCGGATTCCAGTATTTCTTCAATATTAAAAAAAAGGGGAATCAGTGCATCGCCAGCCGGCCTCCGGTAAAACAGGCGGTCGTAGGTTTCCATCAGTATGGAGGTTTTGCCGGTGCGCCGGGGTGCTGTCAGGGCATATTGATAAGCACCGACATTCTTCGGTTTATCAACCACGTTATCGATGAAACGTTGAACCCATTCCTCCCTGCCGATTAAATTTTCACCCACCACCGGGCGCTCAAGCTCTATCGTTCTCATGGCTTTTCTCTTCTTCTTTAACTTTGCGGCACATGCACCGCAAGGGTATTATACCACAGTGCTCGCGGACAGACAAATACTAATTTTGCCACAGAGGGCACAGGAGAATGGGAATAAAGTACCTGGCCCCTTAATTTTTATACCCATCTATCGGGAATCGAAGCCGGGAACACCGGTCCCGGTTTCTATTTTTTTTACCGGGTCGTTAAATCTTACAACATAAATCCCCTTTACTTGCTGCTGGGCAAAGAGCCTGAGTTTTTAGAGCGGGAAGAAGAAAAGAAAGCCAAAGAGGAACCGGCACAACAAC
>WVZO01000226.1 GCA_011772425.1 Candidatus Aminicenantota bacterium | reverse complement strand
ATTGGCCCCCAGGCAGATGCAGGAATCCGACGGGGTGCTGATGCAGTCCGCCCTGTCCATATGCACGTGACCATGAAGGATTAACCCGCAGCAATCAAATATCTCACCCCGGCATCTGGCCATATCCTTTTCTTCCAGCCATTCAAACAGCGGGTGATGCATCAATACCACCCGGTTGGGGATGTCTTTTGCCTGTTCCAGTGCCTGATGAACTTGAGGAAAACCCAGGGCAATATGAAACCGGTCGTTATCTCCTTCCGACGCCCAGGCACTATTGAGACCCAAAAATGAAACATTCTTATTGGGGAAGTTCTTCACCCAGAAGTACGTTGACTTTTCCTTTTCATCTTCCTCTTCCTTCTTCTCATCAGATTCGTATAGTGCCGGGTTTAACCCATGGATAAACCCTTGATAAGCTTTAAATTTAACATCTATAAAATCTTCAATTTTCTTTTGATTTTCAAGGAATTTATCGATAATATTTTTCTTAACAATGCTTTCCCCAAGGGGAAAGCAATCATCCACTTTATCCCGGTCCACATCGTGGTTGCCCGGGACCGCCAGGAATTCGGTCTCTCCAGGTAATACGGCTTTGAGTTCAGCAAAGAATTCCAGCGATTTATCGTATTCGGGTTTCTTACCGGAAAAGGCAATGTCACCGGTAACCACCACGAAATCCGGATTACCGTGCTCATTTAAATGCATCTTTACTGCCTCGATCAACTGCTGCTGCACTACCTCGTGAAAGGTTTTGTTTTCTTCCCCTTCTTTTTTTTTAAAATGAATATCTGATAAATGGAGAATGGTTATTTCACTCATGGTTACCCCTCTAAACTTTACATCTTAATACCCCATTTCAACGTTAAAAAATAAAATGTTAAATCATTTAATACCACAAATCGCCAAAAATCGCAAGCCTGATTTCAAAAAATTAACCGCAAAAAGAAAAAAAACCGGCTGCCCGGTTCGAGAATAAATGTCCTACTAAGGACAGCCGGCCCTGGTTATCTTCGGCCGTTTTTCACGGCGCAGGATAAGGGGCTGGTCATTATTTTTGCACGGGTCCATCATCCGTAAACGATGAGATGTCTGGCGCAATAATGAACTGGCAAGACGAAAGCCGTAGTTGTTGAAGCGATTGGCCGGGTGGTTGGCGTTGCGGTATGCCGTGCGGCAGTTCCACTGGTTGTTGATCCAGCTGCCGCCCCGTATCACCCGGTTGGAGCCGTCTTCACCCCTTACCCTTATATTTTTTTCCATAAAATAGGCTCCTGCGAAAATGCAGCGTATTGGCTGTCTTTACATGCTCTGTCATACTATGCAAACAACGCGCATAGGTCTGTTCATCGATTTTCCCGGTTTCATATTCTTTCATCCGCTGTTTTAATTTTTTAACCCATCTTTTTTTATTTTCATGTTTAATGCGGATTAGACCTGGAAAAATACGAAAGCCCAGGAAAGGAACACCTGTACTGCACGGTGCCAATAAAATTGATTTTTCTTTTAATTGCAAATGCAGCCGTTGGCATAGATAATCGGAAATAGTTGATTTCAATTGTTGGAGTTCTTTTTTATCATTGCCAAACAATATAAAATCATCCATGTATCGCAAATACGCTTTTACCCGAAGTACGTCTTTGACAACGTGATCCAGTTTATCCAGGTAAAAGTTGGCAAAGTGTTGACTGGTAAGATTCCCGATGGGAATGCCTTTTCCAACACCGTCGGAGCTGTCGATAATGATATCCAACAACCATACCAATTCCTGGTCCTTGAATTTATTGTTCAACATATCTTTTAAAAGCCGGTGATCGATACTTTCAAAATATTTTTTTATGTCACATTTCAAAAAATACCCATCGCGATATTTTCGACAAAAGTTTTGTGCTTGTTTGATGGCCCGGTGCGTTCCCTTACCTGGGCGGCATGCATAACTGTGATGGATATAACTCTTCTCAAAAACCGGTTCTAAAATATTGCAAATGGCATGGTGGACCACACGGTCCCGGAAATGAGCAGCGCCTATTTTACGGACTTTTGGTTCTTTTATAAAAAAAATTCGCAGCGGTAAGGGCGTGTACCTTTTAGATTGTAATTTCTCCTGGAGGGCGATAATCTCATTTTCCAGGTTAAAATAAAAAAAAGCCGCCTGGGATGTATGCTTCTTTCCCCTCAATGACTTTTTTGCAGCCAATAACAGGTTATCAAACGATACGATTTTTTCAAATAAACAACCATAACGTTTCATTTTTCATTCTTATTTTTTTTCTTTAACCATCCCCATATCATCTTCCCGGATTCATTGATATGAAGAGCTGCAAATTGGTACTGGCGAGGGGAGAGATATTTCAACTCATGGCAAATTCGTAAAAGTACACGCAGCTTTTCAATGCCGATGTTAATTCTTCTTAAACCTTTGGCACGGGCATCCCGGTCATACTTGCAGACAATAATAATCTCCAGGATATCCAATGCCAGGTTATCGATCCGCGAGGTAATGGTAAACCGTATCATTTTTGGAAACTTTTCTGTGGTATTGAGCAGCCACTTTAAAAATTCCACCCATTTCACAAATACTTGAAGCTCTTCAGCCATGTTGTTCACCTACATCTTCCGATTTCACGGGCAAACCATAGGAATTTATTATTTGAATGATCTCACTCCCGTATTTTTCTCGTTTGGCATTTCCCACTCCCTCAACCTGTTGAAGGGAATTCAGTGAAACCGGCCGGGTTACTGCAATGTGGGCAAGCTGGATATTGGTAAAAATGATATAGGGCGGCACCCCAGCCTTCTTACTTCGTTCCGCCCGCCACTCCCGCAAGCGATTGAAAAGGGGCCAATCATTTTCGCTTAAAATCTTTTTGTATGTTTCATCCTTTTTGAATTCTCCTTTACCCCGGTTTTTTTCAAGAGAAGGCACCATTGAGATATAGTCTATAATTATTGTCCAATAATGTTCATTCTTATGTTCAAAGAATTGGCTCTCCCAGCGGATGATTTCTTTGTCGGATATAAAATTCGACAGCACCGAATCGTTGAAAGTTTCGAGATTGTTTTCAAATTTTATTGTAAATACTTTCAGCATATTTATCGATTTTTTACATTTCCACTGTCAGGATTCACTTCGGCGGCTTCGCTGCCTCGCACACCCTTAACCTCAACTGGAAAGTGCATATATAAAAGCAATTTACAACGGTAAAAAATATCCATGTTGTCTGTCTTCCGATTTAAAGGAAAATTTTTTTACTATTCTTAAGTGAATATTTTAAATGATCTTTATCTTTATGTCAATGAATTTTCTAAAATTTTAATTTTTTTTGCAATATTTATGATTTTATTAATAATCACAACCATATATATAATTCTCAATCATTGTATGGGTATTCGAACGCGGAAAGGGGTAAAGGGTAAAAGGGGTAAAAGGGGTAAAAAGAAGGGCGCACAGCACACCGGTGCGGGCGCAAGGCGTAAAGCGGTAAAGTAGAAAGCCGTAAAATTAAAATAACCTGGCAAGACGAAAGCCGTAGTAGTAGAAGCGAAAGGCCGGGCGGCGGGCGTTGCGGCATGCCGCGCGGCAGTACCACCGGGCGTTGAACCAGCCGCCGCCCCGTACCACCCGGTCGGAGCCGTCCCCAGGACCCTGTGGATTTTGGTCAGGACTTTTTTTATAATAATCCTTTTCATACCAATCGGCACACCACTCCCAGACATTTCCAGCCATATCCATGCACCCGTACGGACTTTCACCTTTCGGAAACATACCGATCGGGCTGGTGCGGCCCACTCCACATTCAACTGAATTGCAATGATCTTCTTTCCATTTCTTTCCCCATGGGTAAGAAAAGCCTTCGCTGCCGCGGGCGGCTTTTTCCCATTGGGCTTCGGAAGGCAAGACGTATCGATCACCTGTCTTCCGACTCAACCACTCCGCGTAAGCACATGCTTCATACCAACTGATTACTACCACCGGGAAATTGGGACCATTCCATTTCCGGTCATGCCATAATCCAGGTTCAACGATATTTTCTTTTTTTCGCCACTGCCAGCCTTCGGGTGCCCAGAGCTCTTTATTATCGTATCCGCCATCCTCGATAAACACCTTAAATTCTTGATTGGTTACCAGGTACTTTCCGATCATGAACTTATCCAGGTAAATACGCCGCTCCGGTTTTTCATCATCTTCATCGGATTCATCTGATCCACGGATAAACTCACCGGATTCTACAAGCACCATTGGGGGTGAAAGGACATTTATTCGTGGATCTCCCAGTGCGCCGAGAATCTCCCCGGCGTCGAAACGTTCCCGCAACTCTGCATCCGCTTGAATGATAGTAAGCAATTTTTTTATTGCCAGTTCAACTACAGGCCCTTCCCGTTTGGAAGGCTGGAAGTCCCGCAGGGCTTCCGCTCCCAGGAGCTGAATGCGAAGCGGCGCTTTCATTTTCAGCATGTCACCAACCATATCATTGCTGCGTTTTTTCATACTCAGGTTCATGAGACCGGTATAAAGCAAAATGGTCTCTTTCCACCAGGAGTCTTCCAGGTATTTTTTATAATCGATATCGCGGTCCAGCATATGATTGGCTGCCAGGAATTCCTGGAAGGTCAGGTGGGTAAACTCGATTTCCCCGCTGGCCAACCGGTTTAATAAGCCGCACATGGGTTCGATTTCATCAAATAATGCTTCCAGGCGCTTTTTGTAATCCGGCGGCGGTTCATTTTGATTTTGCGGATACTTTTGTTTTAAGAACCCCGCGGCATCGCAGGCTTCAATACTTTTAACATGATTGGTTTGCATGTTAAACGCTAAAAGCATAAGGAATTCCCGGACGCGGTTCACTTTATCTTTATCCCCGGGATCATGGAAGCGTCGGTAGAGGAGATTGCCCACGATGCGGTCATAAAGGTCTGCCCGTTGGTCGGGTATGCGTTTGCCCCCTACCAGGTAAAAAATACAAAGCGCGGTTAAAAGCAGCGGGTTTTCCGTAAATATCGCCGCATGCTCATGCTGTTGGATATCCTTAATCATATCCGTGGCATTGCTCTCCCCAACACCC
>WVZO01000327.1:643-1897 GCA_011772425.1 Candidatus Aminicenantota bacterium | reverse complement strand
CCGGCACTGGCCAAGAATTGCTCTTCATCGTCCACCAAAAGGATGGGGTGAACCGGGTATAATTCCTTTTTCATTATTATAATCTCCACAAATAAGACGCTTTGAAAAAAAAGCTCCTGCGGGTCTGTAGATAATCATCATGGGGAACATACTCCTGCTGGTTCCAGCGGACTTTTTCATACACCGAACCATAACCCAGGTAAACCACGGTCCCGGGGATATACGTAAAGGAGGCCAGGAAATCGGCATTGATTCGTTTCCANNCTGAGAAAAAGATACTTGTTAAACTGAAAGGTGGTACGGTTCCGATAAATAGTATAATCGTATATTTTTTCCCCATCGGCATCCTGGTAAAAATCGGCATAAGTGATGTCGAGCTGGGAGTTGATTTTCTCCGTAGGCTGAAACACCAGCCCCAGGCTTGCCCGTGTGCCTTTGCCCTGGAAAGGCGATTGAAGGTCATAATAAATATATTTCCCATGCCTGAAAAAAAATGACACGGCCAATTGCTTGAGAACCTGGGACTGCCCCTGTATACCGAATCCACTGCGGCTGAACCGTTGACCGGCAAAGACTTCGCTCCCTAAAATCCCATCAAAACGGATTTCTGTCTGTCGCGCCAGGGAAAATCTCAGGGCAAAAAGGTTAAAACTCTCCACCAAACCGGAACCGATATCCAGGGTATGCCTACCCCAATATAAAGGAGAGATGACTTGAAAAACCCCTGATTTGGGGTAGAACATGTAGGCTGCCTCTGTGGGCACCATGAGCACCCCGGTGCGGGTGAGATACCCCACATCGGTATGAAAATGTTGGGAAACGTGATTCATGCCGGCTTCCATGTACAGCGTGCGGGAATGATAGCGGTAAAACAACCCCAGGGCCTCGCCGGCGCGGATTTCAGGATCATTTTCGCTTTCACCGCTGCTCCGGGTAAAGGATTTGAAGGCATGGTATTCCAGAGTGCTGAAATTGTCCAGGCGGAACCGGGCGTCCGAACCGATCACTCGGTTAAAACCGGGGCCAAAATCACGACCGGTATAAAAACCCCCAATATATCCGTCGCTTTTTAAGGTAAACCCATAACGCAGGATAGAAAACACGGCATTACGCCCCGCCAGTTCGGTGCTGCCTTGTTGTTCTGCCGCGGCCCCGGGGTATTGGTCCAATGCATACAACAGGGCCAGGATATTCCTGGAGCCGATTTTCCCGGTTAACTTAAGACCCAGTACCGGGTCCACGATATTCCGGGTA
>WVZO01000327.1:375-573 GCA_011772425.1 Candidatus Aminicenantota bacterium | reverse complement strand
TTCCACCTGGCTGAAATCAGGGTTGTAGGTAGCATCCAGCGTCAGGTTCGAGGTGATCCCCAATTTACCTGTCAGGCTGATATCCCGTTGAGTCGCCCCTGAACGCAACTCTCCCGCCTGATGCGAATACCCCCGGCTGGCTGTGACTGCCGGGAGGAGTTCAATGGTCCGTTGGTACTTAATGCCGGATATCTCAAT
>WVZO01000327.1:0-266 GCA_011772425.1 Candidatus Aminicenantota bacterium | reverse complement strand
CGGCGCTGGAGTAAACCATATCATAGGAGGGATCAAACTCGGCATTGGAATCAATGGTTCCGTCACCTTGGATTCCCAGGGGATTCACACCGAAAGCATATCCTCCCAACCGGTTGTTAAAGGTATCCAGGGCAACCGCTGCCCAGTCGCCATCGAAATTGGCATCCCGTTTTGATACGGATGCTTTTATTTTTTCTGGCTCACTGTCCAGGCAGCGAAAGGCAAAGTACAGGTTTTCCCTGTCATAAGCCGCATATACGATGGTT
>WVZO01000559.1 GCA_011772425.1 Candidatus Aminicenantota bacterium | reverse complement strand
TCGGTGCCTCCGGCGGCCAGGGGGGCTCCTTTTGAAAAAACCGCCCCCCTGGACCCCCCGCAAAAACTTTTCATATGCGGACAGTCATCGTGCCGCGTTTTTTACACATTGCCACATTGTTTATTTTGTATTTCTTTCTCAACTTCTCAACCTCCCAACTTCTCAACTTCTTCTCCCGTGTGCCTTCGTGGCTAAAATTTTAAACAGGTGCCCTCTTCCTTAACTTCTGTAAAACAGCAATCCCTGCAAATATAACCAGCCCAAAAATGTAAAAGAAATACCTGGTTCCAGGGGGCAATTTTAGTAAATTAGAAATAATCCCGGGATTGAAAAGAATTAACGCAGCAATAAGAAATAAAGGCACTTCATACCATTTATTTTTTGTTACAAAAAAACCCTGAAGCGCACTGGTAAAAGCAAAGGCCGCCAGCGCCGCCATGGCAAAAATAAGAATACCAAGGGGCCAACTGTTTATCCGGTGAAGAATGAGGTCCGTATTAAAGATAAACATAAAAGGTATCACCGCTGTTCTTAAATCATAAAAAAATCCCTGGATACCGGTGGGAATCGGCGGCGATTGTGCAATAGCTGACGCTGCATAAGCGGCTAAACCCACAGGAGGTGTATCATCCGCCAATATCCCGAAATAAAAACAAAAAAGATGCGCTGCAATAAGCGGAACAAAAAATCCATAAGCAGTACTAACCTGGACAATAATAGGGGCGGTTAAGGAAGCCATGACAATATAGGTGGCAGTCGTAGGCAGACCCATACCTAAAAGCAAACTGGCAACAGCGGTAATGATTAATAATAAAAACACATTGCCGCCGGATATCGATTCAACGATCTGGGTAATCATTCCACCGATTCCCATGCTGACAATGCCCACAATAATCCCAGCTGCGGCCGTTGCCAATGCCACCGGGACCATGTTCCTGGAACCGTTGATTAAACCCTGGATAAGAATAGTAAAACTCTTCTTTATGGCAATGAAGATGTTTTCCTTGTTTCGATACGCAGCCGCAATTTCACGATAGATAATTACGATCACTAACACGATAATTGCCCTAAAAGCTGCCAGCTCAGGAGAATGCCTGAGTATCAAAAGCTCAAAAAGAAGGACCCCAATCGGTAAAAGATAAGCAATTCCCTTCTTAAGGGTCTCAAAAAAACCCGGCAGTTCATCCCGGGGAAGTCCTTTTATTCCCAGTTTCATGGCTTCAAGATGAGTAATGTAAAAAAGGGCAAAATAAGACACAAATGCCGGGATAGCCGCTGCTTTGATGACATCAATATAAGGTACATTGACATATTCGGCAATAATAAAAGCGGCTGCACCCATAATCGGCGGCATGATCTGGCCGTCGGTACTGGCTGCCACTTCGATTGCCGCTGCTTTTTTCGGCGGATACCCCACCCGTTTCATCAAGGGAATAGTAAATGTCCCGGTGGTGACGATATTGGCAATACTTGAGCCGGAAATCATTCCCATTAATCCGCTGGCACCAACCGCTGCCTTGGCAGGACCACCCCTGAACCTTCCCAATAAAGACATAGCCAGATCAATAAAAAACTGCCCGGCCCCGGCCTTTTCCAACAGGGCTCCCAGCAGGACAAAAAGATAGACTACGGTTGCAGATACCCCCAGGGGAATACCATAAATCCCTTCTGATGAGAGTGATACCTGGGTGACATACTTCCTGACCGATACGCCTTTGAAGGCCAGTAATTCGATCAAATAAGGCCCCATAAACGCGTAAATAGTAAAAACAAGTACAATAATTGAGAGAGCAGGACCAATGGCTCGCCGGGCTGCTTCTAACAATAAAATTACCACTAACAGCCCCATAAAAATATCTCTCAAGGTAGGAGTACCGGAACGCAAAGCAATACCTTCCCAGTCCAACATGATATAAAGCGCAGCCAGGGCACCCGCTGCCGCCATTATATAGTCAGAAAACGGTACACGCTCTTTTTGTCCGATATCTCTTGAAAGTTTCTTTTCTTTTTTTCGAAATGGGAGTATCAAGAAAGCCAAAAACAGGGCAAATGCCAGGTGAATCGACCGGATCTTGATGCTGTCGAGAATTAAAAAACTGGGCAAAGCCAGTTGGAAAAGGGCCCAGATAATAGCAACAAAAGAAATAAGGTTTTTTGCATTGATGATCTTTCCTGTTATTTTAAATTTCATTTTCTTTTCTTTTTGCCTCCGGCGGCCAAAACCCTTTTTGAAAAAAGGGTTCTGGACTCCCAAAAACTTTTAATAAAAAGTTTTGCGGGTCCAGGGGGCACTTGATAGTGCAGTATAAAAAAGTCCGGGGAGACGATACATTGCTTAAAACGTTGTACGCCGTCCTTGCACTGCAAATGCTTCCCCACGCAGTGGGGCCTGGTCGCCGAAGGCAAGAAACTGTCGCTGATTCAACAGTATCAGGGGGTGCTAACCTTTCGTCTATGTATTGGATTAAATTACTTTCACGGTAATATCGTAAAGCACCTTTGTGTATGGGAGCAGACAGGCCGGAAAGCATGCTTTTTTTTGTTAATCCTGCATAAGCGGGATGCAAACGTTTAAATGTTTCAAAATTATCAAAAATTTCTTTTGTAATCGCATAAACAATTCGTTCATCAACAGTAACAGATGTCACCAGGGTCCCCCGTACTCCAAAGGTTGGCACGTCTTCTTTGTTCTCGGCATTAGGATAGAATTTACAGGGGACCTCTGCTTTTGTATAATAAGGATATTTCTTGACCAATTCATCCACTGCGGGACCTGCAATCTTGATAAACCGGACCCCTACCCGGCC
>WVZO01000450.1 GCA_011772425.1 Candidatus Aminicenantota bacterium | reverse complement strand
TCTTTGCCCAGAGTTTTCTGCCTGCCCTGAATTTTGCCACCTGCTCCCACAAATTACCGTGGATATCAAAGTTAAACGCAATCCTCCCGGCAAAATCATCGATATTCAACCCCCGCTTCAGTATATGCTCGATGTAAGCAATGGCAATCTCAAAGGCATACGCCATCTCCTGGGGCGGGGTGGCGCCGGATTCCCTGATATGATAACCGCATACGCTAAAGGGGTTGAATTTAGGAACATTCTTTGAACAAAATTCCACCATATCGCCGATCAATCGGATTGAAGGTTCAACCGGGAAAATCCAGGTTCCCCTGCCGATGTATTCTTTTAAAATATCATTCTGAGTTGTCCCTCTTATCTGCTCCCATGGTACACCGTGTTTCTCTGCAACCACCAGGTACATCGCCAACATCACAGAAGCCACCGGATTAATGGTAAGAGACGTGCTAATCTTGTCGATGGGGATATCCTCAAAGGCATCTTCCAGGTCTTTCAGTGAATCGATTGCCATTCCCACTCTGCCCACTTCGCCTTCGGCGTGTGGGTCATCGGAATCCAATCCCAACTGTGTCGGCAGATCAAACGCCACATTAAGTGCGGTTTGGCCTTGTTCCAGGAGCCATTTAAACCTCTGGTTTGTTTCCCTGGCAGTTCCGAATCCTGAATACTGCCGCATGGTCCAGGGACGTTTGCAGTACATCAGGGGATGGATACCTCTTGTAAAAGGATATTCACCCGGTTGACCGATCTCTTTCTCAAAATCTAAATCTTTGATATCTTCCGGACCATACACAGGTTTTACTTTGATCCCGGATTCAAGAATAACCTCTTTAAGCTCTTCTGAATTAGAATGACTCATTTTATTTTTTCATCCTCTCAATTATGAATGTTACAATCTCATCCAGGTTGGACCCGGTGGGAAAAACACCGGTTACGCCGTATTCTTCAAGGGTTCCCACATCTCTTTGCGGGATATTGCCACCGATTAAAACCAATCGATTGGTAAGTCCTTTTTCTTTCAATTTTTCCATCAGCTTTTTGCTCAGAGGAAGATGGGCGCCTGAATAGATTGACATGCCGATCACATCGACGTTTTCTGTGGAAGCGGTATTCACTATCTCATCGATGGTATTATGCAGGCCGGAATAAATAACTTCCATGCCTGCATCTTTGAGGGCATGAACCACCACTTTTGCGCCCCTATCATGTCCATCGAGTCCTGGTTTTGCTATTAATACCTTGATTCTTTTTTTGCTGTGATGTTTATTTGTATTCATTTCATAAGTCCTCTTGNNAAGAGAAGAAACAAAGAAGAGGAGAAGCGAAGAAAAAAAGACACCCGCTAAACGCTTCTGAAATATCGCCCTTCCAAAATATTGTGTAACCTTTTTCAATAATTTAAGTATTACTTAGTGTTGAGGAAACAATCTATTCGACTGGAGGAAAAAAATGAGAAAAACGTCAATCGGTTTAGTAATTTTGTGCTGCCTGTTAGCAATGCCATTGGTTTCACAAGACACAACCGAAGGAAAATGGACGGCAAAAGTAAAAGGCGACAACGTCAAGATGAAGATGAAAATCATGGATGACGACAGTTTGCGCCATGGTTGGAATTATTGCCGGACCTTTAAAAAAAGTGATTTTATCGATCTGCAATGGGACAGGGATCATACCTTTAGACTTGTACGGGAAGCGGGTACCATTTCTTTTAAAGGCAAGTTTTCCGGTAAATCCGGGGAAGGTGATTTTACGTTCCATCCCGGTAAAAAATTTAAAGAATTCCTGGAAGGTAAAGGCTTTGATAA
>WVZO01000103.1 GCA_011772425.1 Candidatus Aminicenantota bacterium | reverse complement strand
CACCGCCTAAATCATAACAAGCCGGTCCCGGCTTAGAGCCTGCGCTTTGCGGCCCCATCCGCAAAAGCCCACCTTCATCCACCCAACCGATACTGCCGCCGCCAGCTCCAATGGTAACAATCCCCAACATAGGAAGGGCTATTCTCAGACGCTCTATCTCTCCCTCTGTTGTGGACAGGGGAGTCTTATCCTTAATCAAAGCAGCATCAAAGCTTGTCCCTCCCATATCAATGGTTATACAATCATTGTAACCCTGAATAGACGTATACTCGATTCCAGCTACCGGCCCGGCTGCAGGGCCGGACAAAAGAGTGGCTGCTGCATTATCCATTGCATATTGCGGCGATATTACACCACCGTTGGACTGCATGATGAGTAAGATACCTCTAAATCCTAAATCCCCTAATTTCTTAACCAGGCTTTGCAAATAGCTTTTTAATATAGGGCCCACGTAAGAATTTAGCACAGTCGTGCTGACGCGGTCGTAAAACCGGATACTGGGCAGAAAAGTTGATGAAACCGTCAGGTAAACCCCGGGAAATTGCTCCTTTATAATTTTTGCCGCCCTGGCTTCATGGTCCGGGTTGGCAAAAGAATTCATAAAACAAATGGCAACCGCCTCCACATCCTCTTTTTTAAATAATCGAACCGCATCCGCTGCATCCGCTTCCTTAAGCTCAACAACAGTGTCTCCCTTATAATCAAGCCGTTCTTCAACAGGATACCGTAAGTATCGCGGCACCAACGGCTCTACATTAGTATAACGATTGTCATACTGCCTTTCCCTGATGCCCCGCCTCATCTCCAGGGCATCCCGTAACCCTTTTGTAGTTAAAAGACCTGTTTGCGCTCCCCTGCGAGTTAACACCGCATTGGTGGTAACCGTGGTACCGTGAACAATCGTTGTAACCTGCTTGATAAAATCCTTAAGGGACAATCCCTTAGCATCCGCCATCTCCGTAAGGCCGTTTAATAATCCAATTGACGGATCATCCGGGGTAGACAACACTTTGTAAACCTCCGAACGCCCATCTTCAGAAGTCAATAAAAAATCCGTAAACGTCCCCCCTACATCAATACCTATTTTGTACACCATATCCATTATCTTCCTATTTTATTTTAGCCACGAAGTTACACGAAGGTACACGAAGTAGCTTTGTGTTTCTTTGTGTACCTTTGTGGCTCAAAAAAAACATGTTCATTCCTGATTTTTACTAAACGCTGCCGGTTCTTTGAATTCCCCGAAAACGTCTTTGAAAATCCCGGTTATCTCGCCAAGCGTTGTATAGCACCTGACAGCTTTCAAAATACAGGGCATCAGGTTATCATCCGTTTGAGCAGCTTGCTTCAGCTCCGACAATGCTTCTTTGACTTTTGCTTCATCCCTGGAGGACTTAACCTTTTGAAGTCGTTTCTTTTGGACTTCTGCTGCTTCGGGATTAAAGGGATGAAACTCGACTTCCCTGTCTACTTTATCTTCCGTAACATATTTATTAACACCAATTTTTATAATCTCACCCGATTGAATCCGTTTTTCATAAAGATAAGCCTGGTAAGAAACCTCCTCCTGGATATAACCGGATTCCACTGCTTTAATCATTCCTCCTTTTTCTTCGACTTTCTTCATACACTCAACAATTCTCTTTTCCATTTCATTGGTCAGCCACTCGACGTAATATGAACCCGCTAATGGGTCCACCGTATCCGTCAACCCCATCTCGTCAGCCAGGATTTGCATGGTTCTTAAAGAAATCTTTGCCGCTTTTTTTGAAGGAATCGTATAGGCTTCATCATAAGAACAGAG
>WVZO01000064.1 GCA_011772425.1 Candidatus Aminicenantota bacterium | reverse complement strand
TTCTGTTGTTGTTGGCATAGTAAGCCTCCTTTTTAATTTAATTTATTTCTTAAAATAGGGTTTCTTGACTGTCTCCTTTTTGGTTTTGGCATGTGGGGCAAACACAAGGTTTGCCCCTACAGGAGGGGCCACCTCCGCTTTCCATCCGCTTGATAATGTAGGGGTGAACCTTGTGTTCACCCTTATATCTAACGGAGCTATTCATTTAAGGAAACCTTCGATATGGCCCGAAGGGCCTTCCTGGGCTGGGGGCGCCGCCCCCTTTGTTAAAACACGTGCCTTTCAAAGGTGGTATCAAATTTAAAATTGTAAATCTCCAATTTCTTTGGGCGTTTGGGTTCCAGGATTGTCATGTCTTCAGCTCTTTGGTAAAAACCATAAAGTGTGGCTTCCAGGATTGTGCCTTTTACTCTGCCGTTGATTTCCGGCTCCAGGACATCGAACNNGGTTTTATACCGGGATGAATATTCTAACAATATTCCTTCATTGGCTCTATGGCCTACTACCGGGTAATATGATACGCGGAAATAAGATTGTTGGTCGCTGGCAAGCGATTCTATCACCTCTCCGATTGTAACTGTTTTGGGATCAAAGGCCAGCTCAAACCCCCTTGCTTTGAAAGGGTTTAAGGTCTTACTCGCTGTAGGGAACATAATGGTATAATAGTAAGATTCTGAATAACCGGCGTCTTTTTCCTGCATCCTGGCAACCGTTGATCCTAATTTTACCTTATATGGCCTTCCGTTCAGTACCATTGCGAAATCCCTGCCGGTATCTACGGGTCTGGCACAATTGCTGAACATTACCATAAAGATAGGAGCGCATAAAGATAAAACTGTTGTTATTGTATTCACGACCTTTTGTTTCATTTTAACTTACCTCGTGGTATTGCTTTTTACATCCAGGGGGGTTTTAGCAAATATGAAAACAAATGTCAACAGGTGATTTTTTGACTGTCCCTTTTTTGCTGAGGGGTTGGGTAAAAGAAAAGGGACCGGCCAGTTGAGACGCGACCCCCTTCACTGGCCCTTTTTTACTTTAACCCTCTAATTTTTTTAAGAGTTCCCGGATATATTTATCTTTCTCCTCGAGCGCTTTGTCTGCCTTTTCCAATTTTCTTTCAAGCTCTCTAAAAGTACTTTCATATTCACTCAGGGCCAT
>WVZO01000523.1 GCA_011772425.1 Candidatus Aminicenantota bacterium | reverse complement strand
ATAATCCAGGAGGGATTGGTCCAGCCATTTAAAATTCCGGCCGATCATCCAGGCACAGAGGTCCATTTGTTTGTAATCGAACTCGTCGATCAATTTTTCCAGGGCGGGTTCGAGGGTTTTGAACCGGGTATTGTTAAAATAGAGCCCGCCTTTTTCCTCATCATCCAGGTAGACTCGATAAATGATTTTTTGGATACCCATATTTTTCAACCGGGTATAATCCAGTTTTTTATGGAGTTTAATGGTATGGAATTGAATTTCACAGCTCCCGGTGTAATTGGCGGACGGATTTGCATAAGAATACGCATATGCNNAGGTAGACTCGATAAATGATTTTTTGGATACCTATATTTTTCAAATAGGTATAATCCAGTTTTTTATGGAGTTTAATGGTGTGGAATTGGATTTCATAGCTCCTGGTGTGAGTGTCGGACGCCCATAAATATAAATATGAATACGCACACCAAAAGAAAATGAATAGGCTACAACTTATAATTCCAATCTTTGGAATTGTATTTTTTTTCAATTTTTGCAATGGCCTGTATATCCTCCTGTTGGAATTCAAATTCCTCCATGGGTTGACGGATAAAGGTTTGAAAGCTGTCGATTAAAGCCTGGATTAACTGGTTTGTTGTTTTATCCGCTATCTCAGAGAGGGTGGTCATACTTCTTTTTATAACTGCGGCGCGTGAATGTGTGCCGGCGGCGTAGAGTTCATAGTCCATGGAGATGGGAATGGATCCATGCTGGAGTAATGCCTGGTTGTCTCTTTTCTGGGCGGAGCCGACAATTTTTTTGCCGTTGATTTCCAGTTCATTGGGGGTAGGGAAGGAGAAACAGGGGTTATTGCTTTTTGCCAGATGGGAGGGACTGCCTTTGGAAAGGCAGGCATCTAAGCCGAGAGCGTGGAAGGCATTGACCAACATGGTGGATATAAGCATATAAGAGCGATAGAGGTCGTTATCTTTGTAAAAAATATCTTCGGAAGATATGACAGCATAGGTAATTTCATGGTGATGAAGAACGGTTTTTCCGCCGGTGATGCGGCG
>WVZO01000701.1 GCA_011772425.1 Candidatus Aminicenantota bacterium | reverse complement strand
CATCGTGAGACATAAAATCACTCATTTCATCAGTATTCCGACATTATACCAGGGAATAATTGAGAATCTTACTGTGGAGGAAACATTTTCATTAAAAGTGATTACTTTAGCTGGTGATAACGTATTACCGCATGTCATTGAAATGACAAAACAAAAAAATCAGCATCTAGAGATTGTTATCGAATATGGTGTGACTGAATGTGCTGTCATGTCTACCATATTCCGACACCAGGAAAGAGAGGATATCATTAAGCTTGGAAAGCCTATATGGAATACATGTATTTACATCTTGGGTAAATATCATCATTTGCAGCCTATCGGTGCAGCCGGTGAATTGTGTATTTCCGGTGTTGGCCTGGCTCGCGGCTATTTGAACAAACCTGAGTTGACCGCAGAAAAGTTTATTTTAGTTCATAGCTCATGGCTCATTGCAGATAGGAAGATGAAGGAAGGAGATGCCTTACCTGATAATGGCTCAAGGAATTTGCCTATGAGCTATGAGCTATCAGCTATGAGCTACCTCTACAAAACCGGTGATTTAGCTTGTTGGCGTTCGGATGGAAATATTGAATTTTTAGGTCGCATCGACTACCAGGTGAAGATTCGGGGCTTTCGTATCGAGTTGGGAGAAATTGAGAATCAACTACTGGACATCGAGGGAATCAGCGAAGCGGTGGTGATTGAAAGAGAGGACAAAGCAAAAACCAGTGAGAAATATCTTTGTGCATATATCGTGTCTGCATCTGAAATGGCCCCCCAGGCAATAAAAGCCGCCCTTTCCCGGACTCTCCCAGGGTATATGATACCTGCTTTTATTGTCCGGTTGGAGCGAATGCCTTTAATCCCCAGCGGGAAAGTGGACCGGAAAGCGTTACCGGTCCCGGAGTTTACCACAGAAGAGCCTTATGCAGCTCCAAGCAATGAAATTGAAGAAAAATTGGTAGAAATCTGGTCAGAGGTGTTAAATATTAATCAACCCTCTATAGGCATTGGTGATAATTTCTTTGAATTGGGTGGTCACTCATTAAAAGCTGCGGTCATGATTGCCAGTGTGGAACAAATCTTTAATATAAAAGTACCGCTGGTAGAGGTATTTAGAGCCGCTTCTATCCGGGAACTGGGGGCTTATATCCAACACAAATACGGCCAAAAGGGAATTCATTTAATTGAAGATAAAAAATTGGTGATGTTACGAGAAGGTAAAAAAGAAGGCAAGGCTTTTCATCTCTTTTTCATTCATGACGGAGCTGGTGAAGTCGAAGCATATATTGAGTTCTGTCAGTATATTAATGTAGAATGGAACTGCTGGGGAATACGCGCCCTGTTGTTTCAAAATGAAAATATAGGGCCGCAAAACATTACCATTGAGAAGTTGGCCCGGCAGTACATCGATAGTATAACAGCCGTTCAACCCCTAGGACCGTATTATATAGCAGGCTGGTCACTGGGGGGTACTATTGCCTTTGAAATAGTACGGCAGCTGGAAAAGAAAAATGAAACCGTGAGTGTTTTTGGCCTTTTCGACAGTCCTCCGCCTAACAGAAGTTTATCCGCAAATACCTTTGAATTTACGTTTGAATCCGAGTTAAATTTTGGACTGGCGTATCTACCGGATGGTGAAATCAAAGAAAAAATCGAAAACCTATCAACTATCCACCGGCTCTGGATGACTATAATCGACTACCTGGAAGAGAACAGACTCGATTTAGAGTTTATTAAAAAAGCAATACCTGGGGATATGGTCAGGAGTATTCCCAATGTGGAGCAGTTGGGTATCCGGCAGTTGATCCACTATTTTAATATCATCCGAAGTTTTGACAGGGCGCGGACATTATATATTCCTTCCGGCAAAATCGACACTACCATCCACTATTTTGCTGCCAGGGAATCCAGAAAAATCCGCAAAGAGGATTGGAATTGTTATTGTTCTCAGCCAGTAATGGCTTATGAGATCAATGGTGACCATTACTCAATCTTTAATATCCCTGAAGTCGTTTCATTTGCTAAAAAATTTAACGAGACGATTTTAGAGAGCATTAATACTAATTTCGAGGAATGAACCACAGGGGCACATTTTTTTTGGGGCTGATTTATAGGTAAAAGAGAATAAAGATGACCGAAGTGAAAAAGAATTCTATTGAGACCGGGTTGGAAATAGCTGTTATTGGAATGGCCGGGAAGTTTCCCGGTGCCAGGAACCTCGAAGAATTCTGGGAAAACTTAAAAAATGGTGTGGAATCCTTTTCCTTTTTTTCCAATGAGGAGTTAATCGGAAGTGGGATCAGTGAAGCATTGTTAAAAAATCCCAATTATATAAGAGCTTACGGCGTGATCGAGAGCAGGGAATATTTTGATGCATCGTTTTTCGGGTACAGTCCCAAGGAAGCAGAAACCCTGGACCCCCTGATTCGGCTCCTCCATGAATGTTCATGGCAAACATTGGAGAATGCCGGTTATGATCCCATGTCTTATAACGGTTCCATCGGCATGTATGCCGGGGCGTCGGATGGTTTTGGCTGGCAAGTGGCATTAAGACTAAAGAACCTGAAAGAGAAAACAGAAGATGTCACCGGCCATATGACGGATTGTACTCTTCTATTAAGTTCAAGGCTGTCCCATAAATTGAATTTGAGAGGCCCCAGCATTACCATGTTCACTGCCTGTTCAACGGGGCTGGTCACCATTCATACGGCATGCCGGGCGTTACTCACCGGCGAATGTGATATGGCCCTGGCTGGGGCCGGGTCGGTGCTGTCTACCGACAAAACCGGTTACCTGTACCAGGAAGGTATGATCATGTCGCCCGACGGCCACTGCCGGGCTTTTGATGAAAAAGCACAAGGTACGGTTTATGGAGAAGGCGTCGGTGTTGTGCTGTTGAAACGGCTGAAAGATGCCAGGGCCGATGGTGATACCATAAAATGTATTATAAAAGCCTCGGCAGTGAATAACGATGGGACAGGAAAAGCCAGTTTTACTGCCCCTGGTAAAAAGAGGATCGCAGACGTCATTCGCACCGTGCTGAAACTATCGCGGGTTGATCCTGAAGATATCGGTTATATAGAAGCCCATGGTACGGCTACCTCCCTGGGAGATGCCATCGAGCTTGAAGCGTTAAAAGAGGCATTTGCCGCGGAGAAAAAGGGGTACTGCGGCATCGGTTCGGTTAAATCCAATATCGGTCACCTGGATGTTGCCGCGGGAATCGCTAGTTTTATGAAAACAATCCTGGCCCTGGTCCACCAAGCTATTCCCCCCACGCTGCATTTTGAAAGTCCTAACCCGAAAATGGACTTTATCGACAGTCCCTTCTATGTGAATAACATGTTGTCCCCATGGGAAAACCATACCGAAACCAACGGTTCTCCATTGAGAGCTGGCGTATGTTCTTTTGGAGTTGGTGGAACCAATGCATTTTTATTGGTAGAGGAGGCAGCACCAGCATTCCCTGCCGCAACTCAAATTAAGATGCCTCAATTGCTTCTGCTCTCTGCCAGGACCGAATCGGCGCTGGAAAAAATGACAGGGAACCTGGTAGATTATTTAAAGAACAACCCCGATGTCAACCTTGCGGATGTTGCTTATACGTTACAGGTGGGCCGGAGGGCTTTCAGCCACAGGAGAATGCTGGTTTGCTCCGCTAGCGATGAGGTTGTTGAAGCGTTATCATTTCCGGGTAATGAAAGGGTGCAAACGTCGGTGGTAAAGAGTAAAGGCAGGTCCGGCAGCCCGGACCGGGGCTTAAT
>WVZO01000586.1 GCA_011772425.1 Candidatus Aminicenantota bacterium | reverse complement strand
ACGAGTTCGATTATAAACAAATGGACCTCTGTGCCTGGATGATCGGCCGGAATTTTAAATGGCTGGACCAATCCCTCCTGGATTATCAATATGAAAACGGACAACACCGCTTGATCCGAAAGCTGGATTTATTCAACCCCGAAGCCATCCAGAAACTCATGGAAGTGTACAGGGAATTGGCTTCCCATAAAATCGCCGGTATCCTCATCCAGGATGATTTCGCCATCAAGTACAATGAAGGCTTTTCCAGTTGGGGAAAAGCACATTTTGCCCAGGTCGCCAAAGTCCCGGCCCGCGAAAAACTCATGTTGCAAAAAAATACCCCCTACAACCTCCGTTGGAACCGTGTTAAAATCAACCAGTTAAACAAGCTGCTCAAATTAATTGTCCGGAGCTGCAAACGGGTCAATTCCGCTGTAAAAATCGGCATCAATGTCTACTACGAAACACCCCTATATGAAGAAAGGGCAGAAGCCTGGTACAGTCACAATTTAAATGAAATATTGGCCACCGGTGTCGATTATATTTATTTAATGTCCTACCATCTCCAGATCAAAGAGGAAATGAAATTCAATGAAACCAGGAACCGGGCTTTTTTCAAAGAACTGGTTGANNATTTGTAAAGAGAAATTGATTGTTAAAATCCAGCTCCAAGATTGGAAGACCGATGAGCGTATCCCGGTTGAAGAAGCCAGGGTTTATCTCGATTTAATTCCTTCACAGGTACAGCGGGTGTGTTTTACCCCGGTAACCCTTGACGATCTCGATTACCTGGAAGAAATTTTGGGGGAGCGGCTAAAAAGAAATGAGAAATTGGAAATTAGAACTCGGTAATTTCTTATTCAAGCATCGTTCCTTTACACCAATACCTCTAATCATAATGGTATTTATCATCTTTAAACCCATTAACCTGGAAGAGAAAAACATCATTATAAACATGGCAGGCCTGTTGATATCCTTCCTAGGAGAAACCATACGTATATTCGCGGTCGGTTATTCTTTTGAAGGCACCTCCGGCAGGGAAATGTACCTGCGGGCAGATGCTCTCAATATCACCGGTATTTATTCCCTTGTCCGAAATCCCCTGTACATCGGAAATTTCTTGATGTTTACCGGTCTGGTGGTGGTCTTTTCAAATCTCTTTGCGGTCCTGGTTTTTGCTTTATTCATCATCTTGCAATATTATTTTATTGTCCTGGCAGAAGAAGAATATTTAAAAGGCAAGTACGGTCAGGAGTATGAGTCGTATTGCACACAGGTGAGGCGCATCATTCCTACTTTCAGGAACTATAAAAAAAATCAAAATCCTTTCAGCCTGAAAAAGATCATCTTCAAGGAGAACGATTCAATATTTAATATGCTGATGATGTTTCTCCTGGTGCTGCTGTACAAGGAGAGGATATTCAATGGTAGAATCAGCCGCCCGCTGGATTACATTATCCCCGCTGGAATTCTTATTGTTATCTATATAATCGTAAAGATTATTAAAAAAAGGGGAACCGCCAAGCATTTACAATGCGGTAAAAAGCGCCAAGACACACGAAGAGAATAAAGTGTCCTGCGGACGTTTTGTTAATAGTTAATTGTTATTTCACCCGGTTCAGCATTCGTTGGTTTTTATACAACCGACTATTATTGAAGGCACCCCACAAGTAGGTATTGTGCAACCTGTAGTACAAACATCACAAAAGAACGTACATTCGGCTAAAGTATCTCACATGAACCCGGTTTCGCCGCAGGTATCGCAAGTACCGGTTATTCCAGCAAATAGAGAATGCATGTCTTCATTGGTTAGATGTGCAATGGTTTTTTTGCTTAAAACCAGTTTTTTCTCGAACTTTTTTATTTTCATGGGACTTTTCCTCCTATTTTATAGAAATTTTGGTCTACGTTGGCTGCAGAAAAAAATAAAAACGCCTTTCCTTTTTTTATGCGCATATAATAATTTACACCCAGGGAAAAGGGATATCAACCCCTTCCGGGAAAAAAAAGTAATAAAGAAAATAATTCACCTGGCACGAATGGCACCTAATTGTTTATTGGTAGGGGCGGATGCGGTTCAACTTTGTTTTA
>WVZO01000686.1:1148-1443 GCA_011772425.1 Candidatus Aminicenantota bacterium | reverse complement strand
GGTAACCGCAATACAGCGTTTCCACCCGGATTTTATATGTTTCCGGTTTAAGTTCAACGGAAAAGGAACAGGATGCGGAAAGCTCAGGTATAAATTCGTCATAGGCGGACTCAGATTCACCGGTCAATCGATCCCCATCGATGAATATCCGGGTTAAAATATAACCGATTTTTTTGAATCTTCCCGCTTGATTGCGTATCCCATATTTGTTTAATTTTATAGTATCGATGTAACTGACCGCGTCGGATGAAATGGTCAAAAGAGTTTTATCTTCCAACTTGACGCAACTGGTGAT
>WVZO01000686.1:240-1133 GCA_011772425.1 Candidatus Aminicenantota bacterium | reverse complement strand
ATGTTACCTTTTTCGATTTTTTCATAGAATACAGTAGGAGAAGGTATAGTGATTTTTTCAAGTTTAGCATCAAAGATTTCATTTGTTTTTTCACGTAATTTTTCGATCAGGCGCCCTATAACAACACTTACGATTAAAAAAACAATGGTAATGATAATGGACATCATGGTATTTTTTCTAAAAAGTTTTTTCTTATCTTTTTCATTCATTCCTTACCTCCTTGTAGGTTTTAGCCGCTAAGAAACGCGAAGGGACGCAAAGATAAAAGGTTCTTTCTCTCTTTTTACTTCCTACTTCATTCTTCTTACTTCCTACTAATTACTTCCTTAAATAATGAATCGATCTTCTCCTGGTAATTCATGGTTAATTGAATACAACGCACCATGCGGATGAATTGACTGATTTCATCAGGCCTGAGAATTTTTTTCTTGCGCATTTTTAACCATTGGCGCAGCACCTGGTAACCACATAACATATATTCCCACAATTCAGGCGTTATCCTGGTGAAATATTGACTGTTATTGATATATATCCTGCCTTCTTTTCCACCTTCAGATTTTTTAACCTGTTTAAACGCTTGCTTAGATGCTGCGTCTGTTTCAAGACTTCGCTTGAAACAAAAGCCACCTGCGGTGGGACACGCAATATGTAAAACATGTTGCCTTTTTACCGCATTGTAAATGCTTACCGCACTGTAAGTGCATAATTGACGCGGGGAAACATAGGTTGTTTTTTCCACCCTGTTACTGCCGGGAACATCAAATTTTGATTCGGTTTTATTTAATTCCCTTGATTTCATCAGGTGCAGGTCGATCAATCGCTTTCCCAGTTGTGACAGTTGGTTAAACAGGTCATAATCCATTGGAAACGGGATGTTGGGAAAATCGATCTTC
>WVZO01000686.1:0-208 GCA_011772425.1 Candidatus Aminicenantota bacterium | reverse complement strand
AAACACCTGTTCCGCTAATTTGCTTGTTCCGGCGGGTATTTTCATTTCCCTTTCCAGGACGTCGATAAACTCCGGATAAAGATTGAATTGCCTGGTTTCTTCTTCATTGTCCTCATCATAACCGGTTGCGGCAGGCAGAAGCCGCATTATCTTTTTTTCCTTAAGACCCGGATAAAAATAAAGAGGAAAAACATAGCATAGCCCCTTG
>WVZO01000627.1 GCA_011772425.1 Candidatus Aminicenantota bacterium | reverse complement strand
TCGTAAAGCTCTTGATTTTCTGACAGGACGTTTTGATATTCCTGGACAGCTTCGGCATATTTTCCCTGTTGGTACAGCTCATCCGGTTTTTTTAACGGGGATTCGGGAACAGGAGCAAGTTTAATGTCAATCGGCGGGTTTGTCTTGATGGCATAGAGGGTGACATTAATATTTTCCGGCTCATAGCCATCAGCCATAAACCCCATGGTCCAGGCGCCGGCACGTAAATTAACCTTTGACCATCTACCTTTCTTATCAGTGGTTAACTCAATTTTGGCCCCGTCTGCGGCAAATATTAAAATCACCCTGGCGCCTGCTATGGGTTTGTCGTCTTCGGTTTTGACCGAACCGCTCACCCTGGCATAAACCTTGGCAAAAACCGGAGAAGCACAGATCACTATGATTATACAAAGGCTTGCCATAACAGCGATGAGTTTATACTTCATTTGAAAGTACCTCCTCTCATTCATAATTTATTATCTAAATAATAATAGCAGCAACTACCGAAATTGTCAAATTAAACCATTGATTTTGAACGCCGTATATCGTATATTGTATCTTTAACGTTCATAAACCAAGAAGGAAGAATCTTTATGGACATTAATTATCAATATCCAAGTATTTTTAACGATGTGATCGGACCGGTGATGAGAGGACCCTCCAGTTCTCACTGCGCCGCTTCTCTGCGAATCGGCAGGATGGCAAGAGACCTGATGAACGGCGATCTAAAGGATATATTAATCCAGTTCGATCCGAAAAGTTCGGTTGCCCACACCCATCACACCCAGGGTTCCGATATGGGACTGTTGGGGGGCTTCCTGGGTTGGGAAGCCCATGACGAACGATTGACGGATTACCAAAAAGCAATAGAAGACGCCGACATCAACGTAAGAATTGAAATTAAAGATTTTAATGCCAACCATCCTCATTACCTGGCGCACCCGAATGCCTATAAATTAACGTTAAAAAACCATAAAGAAACCCATCAACTGATTGCCCTTTCCATTGGCGGCGGCATGATAGAAGTGAAGGAAATTGACCAGGTAAACGTATCTATGGCCGGCGATTATTATGAAACATTGATTTATGTCGAAGATGA
>WVZO01000369.1:752-1981 GCA_011772425.1 Candidatus Aminicenantota bacterium | reverse complement strand
GTCCGCTTTAAAAGAAATATTCCTGAAGGAACTGAAACGCATGTTTCGCCCACGGAATGGCGTTATCCTGTCGGTATTGTTCGCGCTGTGCATCGGCTTTTTACTTTTCGGTCTCGCCGAATATAAAACCATAGAACGAGGTAAAGACATATTCAAGACATTTGAAGCGAAAAAGGTCGGTCAGTACCAGACGATCACACAGTATGGGACCTATGGCATTCGCATTTTTTTTCTACCGGCACCGGTTATCAGCCTATTTTTCAACACCTGCGGGTTCCCGGATATCGCCTCTTTTATAGACTCAGGGGAAAGATTGAAGATATACCATTCCCTTAAAGGTCAAAACATATTCAAGTCAAAGGTGAAAAAATGGGGCATCACTGACTTTTTCGGTGTATTAATGGTGTTATGGTGCCTGGCTGTTTTATTATTCGGTTATGAGACCTGCCGCAGCAGGAAATATTTAAAAATGTTAACCTCGCTCTCCTCCAAAAGGACCGTATACATTTCCCTGGCACTGTCGCGTGCCCTGTTCTTAATCGCTGTCTATCTTGCCTTAATAGGGTGCACGGTTCTGGTGTTCCTGTTGAGCGGTATCCCGTTTAACTTCCATTCTTCTATGATGGTATTCCTTTTCATTACCCTGCTGGCGCTGTTATTTTTGTTATTCCTGGGTTTTTTAATGGGAATGATCAAATCCCCGTTTAGGGGGGTCCCCATCTTATTGGTATGCTGGGCGCTGCTGTTGTTCCTTATTCCCGCCGGTATAAATTTGTATATTGCCGGCAAATCCAACGATATCATCCCGCTGTATGATATGGAAATGGAAAAGTTAAGAATCATAATGTCAGTTGAAAAAGAAGCGATTGAAAAAAATATAACCTATAAATATGGGGAAAAGTTAACTAAGGAAGTTATAGACTATGTTTCAACATATTGTGAAAATGAGTTTAAGAAATTAAATGAGATGGAAGAAAATCTACGTGAGCATATGCGTCATCACATCCGGCATCATAACCTGTTATCGAGTTTTTTGCCGGTGACGTTATCAATAGCAGCCGGGGAAGAGGCAAGCAGCATGGGACCGCTGAGTCAACTTGAATTTTACCATTATACCCAGGAACAGAAGAAAGCATTTTTCAAGTATTACATGGATAAGCGGTTTTTCTCAGGTGAAGGCAATTTTGCCAAATTCGAAAATTTTGTGAAAAATGACGAGAATATTTATA
>WVZO01000369.1:0-739 GCA_011772425.1 Candidatus Aminicenantota bacterium | reverse complement strand
TCAGCCTGCTGGAAATCCTGGTGCTTTTAATCGTGGGTTATATTTGCTTTGACCGCATGGTCTTCGAATTTCCCAAAAAAGAAGTCAAAAAAATCAAACCCCGCGAATTTGATTTTGAAAAAGGGATAAATGAAGCTCACTATCTATACAATGACATCATGTCCTGCCTGTTATATAACGTATTTTCGGGACGGGTAAACCCCGTGAGAGACAAAGGCTTTACCGGTCCAATCACCGTTGACGGCGTGGATGTCATTTCTTCCCCCCTCAAGGAACCGTTTTTATTCCTGTGCGCACCCTGGGACCTGCCGGGGGAATTAAAAGCCGCGGATGTCTTCGACCTGTTAACCGTGCTGCTGAGATATACCGGTCAAGAAAAAGAATCATTGAAGTTCCAATTCCTGGATCAAAAGGATATGGAAACCAGTATAATCAAACTGGAGGATTACCAGGTGTGTGAAGTGTTACTGTCGGCACTTGCTTATAAAAAACGTGAGATTTACCTGGCAGAGGATACGATACACCGCATGCCCACCGATCTGGCGATTATCCTGAACGATTCCATGGAACGTTTATCCGGGGAAGACGCTTTGTTTATCTACCTGACCACTGAAGACAACCTGCCTCAATATCGAAAGGTGGAAAAGAAATACCCGAACCAGTTGGTTAGGTCTATCACATGGGGTGAATATATGAAGGGGTTAAAAGAAAAATATAACCAGGAAAAAGAATCAGAGAA
>WVZO01000750.1 GCA_011772425.1 Candidatus Aminicenantota bacterium | reverse complement strand
AGTTAGCCCCACGGCGTGGGGAGCCATAGAAGGCGAGTTCGCGCCATCTCGAAGGCTTCCTTTCCTGGTTCAATCAATTCGGGGACCACTTTTGAAATTTACATGTATTAATAAAAGGTAAGTTGTCTCAAACGTTTAGGGAAGCCTTCAACTGAAACTGGCCTGTTTCCTGTTTTTTTTAACAAAAAGTTTTGCGGAGCTTTTTCAAAAGCGACCCCCCGGAGGGCCGCCGGAGGCAAAAAAGTTCTGATAGAGTTTTAATAAGAGTTCAGGATGGACAGACTTAATGTTTTTTGAGTTCTTAAGGATTTCTGTCCATCCTGTAGATAAAAATATGGGTTAGTAGATCCGCACGGAGGGCCTCAGTTTTTTCAGAGTGCCCGTGCGGTACGAGAAATTAGTTTTAATAAGTGAAACTCGCCTGTCCCCTTTTTTCCCCAGATTTGGGTTTACATATCCAATGAAATATTATATAATTCGGAGAGTATACTCTACGAAATCTTATAGAATTCGACGAGTATACTCTCTAAATTCTATAAGGAAAGTAGGTATTCTGGCAAACCATCGGTATTTAAATATTTTGAAAGCCAATATCCGGGCTGTGATTTAAATGTAGTTGCTATTGATGGCAAGATCGACAAAAGCCGTGATTTCCTTTACCCCTGGGAAATCCAATAGAAATTTAGGCGGTCGAGTCTTGTCAGGCTGTCCAAGAACTCATCATTTGATAAATGGCAAATGATAACGGAGCAATGTAGGAGCTTGATTCAGAGTTCGTGTCGATTTTTTTGCCAGGCGACTTTTTAATTTTCACTCTCCAGAATTTCATTTCAACAAACGCACCGGCCGTACATGGTGTTTATTAACCCTTGTAGATTCTTCCAGGGTTCCTGTATCAAAACAAACCACCCAATATTTTTCCTTAGCTAAAAATTTCTTTGGGGTACTATCTTTGGTCCATATTTTCAATGTGATGCTTGAAAATATAGGACCAATATAAAGCCCCTGTTTATTTTTATATTTTCTCAATAATGATGCCGCTTCTTCCAGGGTCGGCAGACGCCAGTTACTATATCCACCATATTTATCGCTGTTCAGTTTTTCAATCCATTTTTCAGCCTCTTCCAGGTTCATCTCTTGCTTCAGCTCCCCGTTGTACCATATGAGGCCTGTTGTATAAGCGATTACTACATTTCCACTTTTTTTTGACTCTTTTTCATAATAACTCTTAAACGCACCGGTGTTATTCCAATTGGCATGAAAAAAGCCGTGTTTCTTTAACATGGATTTTACATCTTCTACATTCAAACCATCTTCATATTGGGAACGAAGTGCCTTCGTTTGCTTTTTTCGCTCAGCCTCTTTTAATCGATTAAGTTTACTGGCAGCCTCCTGTGTATGACGGCCCGATGGATATTTATCCAGGTATTTTTGATAGGCGGNNCTTCTTCTGCCTTTTTTACTTCCTCCTCAAATGTAACCAGCCCTGGTGTGTTCTTAATTTGTCTGGCAAGTGAAATATTCTCCAGGGCTTTTGAAAAATTCTTTTGGTTAAAATAGTCCCGTGCCTCGGCAAGATATTTATTGAATTTTTCCTCTGATTCTATACGACTGACGGTCTTTTCTTCCAATTCGGTGATCTCAGTTGATATCTTTATCTTTTTTAATTTGTTAACCAGTACTTGTGCCCCTTTTAAACTTTCCAGGTCACCTTTTTTATAAAGTTCACCTGCGATGCTTAAGCCTATATGGTATGGCAGATCCTCTTTGAAAAGTCTATAAATTGAGGTATAGGAAGCGGAAACCTCCTGATTCTTAATCGATCCCGGACCAGGGCTAAAAATAATGATAAATATTACTACTACCAAAACCACTGGAGGAATCCCCAAAACCAATTTTTTCTTAATCGGGTATTTCTTGAATGAATCCAGCGTTTGCTTCATAAATGGAACCAATTTTCCCTTTATGAATGGCCCCAGCTTTTTCNNAATGGCCCCAGCTTTTTCTTTAAGTTCTTTATAGAATTCAGGAGCTTTCCCATGAACTGTTTTAAAGCACTTCCTATTTTTTTAAGGATTAAGATTGTGGGTGTTTTACCGGTAGGTGTTGATTTTAATTCCTTTGGTTGGCGGGTGTGTTTCACAGTACCGGTCATAATTNNACCGGTTCATGTAAATGCTTGACAGCTACCGATACCATCGAGTCCCCTTCATAGGGTTTTTTACCCATGAGCATCTCAAAAAGAACCGCTCCTAACGAATAAATATCACTTCGGCCATCCACATCTACCTGGGCCTGGCACTGTTCCGGGCTCATATAATAAACCGTGCCCATACTCTGGCCGCTTTTGGTCAGTTCGCCAATGTCAGTGAAACCAAATACACGGGCAACCCCAAAATCTGTCAGCACCGGTGTGTTATCCGCTCTAAACATAATGTTGTCCGGCTTGATATCCCGATGATAAATGTTCCTGGAATGTGCAAACTCCAGGGCTCCCATTATCGCCTTAACAACCTCCAGTGCGGTTTGCGGTTCTATTTTACCTGCCGGATTGGCTTTCATCCGGTCTTTTAGTGATTCTTTCATGTATTCCATGATAATGTAATGATGATTATAAAACTTACCCACATCGATAATTTGAATGATATTTGATTGTGA
>WVZO01000739.1:3004-4036 GCA_011772425.1 Candidatus Aminicenantota bacterium | reverse complement strand
ACCCGGTGCAGACCCCAATGATATTCGCTTTAAGTACACGGATGTATCCAAAACCCGCATCGATAAAGAAGGGAATTTAGTGGTGGAAACGAAATTCGGAAAATTCATTCACAAGAGGCCCATCAGTTACCAGGTCATCGAAGGAGAAAAGGCCGCTGTTCAATCAACATTTAAGAAAACAGGCAAAAACGCGTATGGATTTGAGGTTGAAGCCTATAACAGGGATTATGAGTTAATCATCGATCCCATGGTAGCAATCACATACTCCACTTACCTGGGGGGAAGTGCCGGTGAAAATCATAAAGGTGACGGATCGGGCATAGCTGTAGACTGTGAGGGTTATATCTATGTATCGGGCTATACAAAGAGCACGGATTTTCCCGTAAAAAATTGTTATCAATGTAACTTTGCCGGATTTGATGATATGTTTATCACCAAGTTCACCCCGGATGGTCAGGATCTCGTTTATTCCACTTACCTGGGAGGAGACAATTTGGATCGATGTTATGAGATTGCCATCGATGCCAATTGCTATGTTTATGTACCTGGATGCACTTACAGTGAAAATTTTCCCGGGTGCGGCAGCCTGTCCCTGAACGGGAATAGAATTGCGGTTTTAGCCGTACTGGATGCCAATGGTTGGTTATATCGGTCCTGGTGTGTTGGCGGCGCGGGAAATGGAGACTCTGACAGAGCCGGAGATTGGGCGTACGGAGTGGCAGTAAATAATTTAAATGACGTCTATATTGTAGGCTTTACAGATAGTCCATACTTTCTTCCCCCATCGGGCGGCTATCAGACCATTTACGGTGGTGGAGTATCTGATGCCTTTGTTTGCAGAATCGACTGTGATACAGGCATCATTGGCTGGACCTACCTGGGGGGTACAGGAAAAGACGTGGGATATGCCATCGATTTAGACAGCTCCGGTAACGTCTATATAACTGGGTATACAGGTAGTACGTTGTCCAATGGCTGCGCTCCCTATCAGACCACCCGTGCCGGAGACCTGGATGCCTTTGTGGCTAAGTT
>WVZO01000739.1:1648-2902 GCA_011772425.1 Candidatus Aminicenantota bacterium | reverse complement strand
GTATTTATGTGTCGGGTCACACACAAAGTTACAATTTCCCGGTAAAATGTGCCATTCAAGATAGAAAGAAATCTAATTTTGATGCTTTTGTGACAAAATTTAATCCTGACCTTTCAGACCTGGTTTACTCCACGTACTTAGGCGGAAATGGTGATGATCGCGGCTGGCGCCTGGTGGTGGACGANNTGGACGACTGGGGGGCTGTCTACCTGGACGGGCATACAACCAGTACTAACTTTCCCACTCAATTTCCATCCCAGGAGAATAACGCAGGGGGGTATGATGTGTTTGTTACAAAAATCTATCCCAATGGCACCCACCTGGTTTTTTCCACTTACCTGGGCGGGTCAGGGACTGATTACAAAGGCGATATCACCATCGGCTGCGGAGACAACCCGGATGTCTATGTCACCGGTGCCACCAAAAATGGTGATTTCCCGGTCCTTTATCCATACCAGTCTGTTTTGAGAGGAAATTTTGATGCCTTTGTAACCAGGCTCACATTTCCAGATTGTAATCCTGTGTTATGGGTAGATAAAGTTTTGTTGAATTTTGGTGTGAGCAGTGATGGAAACGTCATTACTACGGATCCCCAGAGAATACTGGTTCGTAATATCGGTGGAAGTGGAAGTGTTCTTGAATGGGAAGTGACCGAGAATTCTCCCTGGATTACATGCAATCCCACCAGCGGGACCAATTTCGGTGTGGTGGACGTGTCTCTAAATGATTTATCAACCCTTAGTTGGGGCGATAATACCACCGAAATTACCGTGAGCGATCCCGATGCCACCAATTCTCCACAAACCGTTTACGTGACCATACGAAAATATGCCGCGGGTTCTCAGCCTCCAGGCACCAATATGCCTTTCGGCACCTTTGAAACGCCGCTAACCAACGGCCCCCTTTCCGGTTATGTTTCCTTTAGCGGCTGGGCATTGGACGATATTGAAGTGGTGTCCGTAAAAATATACTCCCAGGTTGGTTCCACCGTCACTCACCTGGGAGATGCGTATTTTATCGAAGGGGCACGCCCGGATGTGTGGCAGGCATACCCGGATTATCCAAACAGTTACCAGGCCGGATGGGGATTTCCATACCAATCCCGCTGCCTGGATGAAGGAACCCATACGTTTAAAGCCATCGCCAAGGATAAAGAGGGAAACCAGGTCATACTGGGTGAAAAGACCATTTACATCTCCCATTTGAATGACCCCTTTGGAGAACTCTGTACACCCGCACCTGGAGGGATCGCAT
>WVZO01000739.1:0-1623 GCA_011772425.1 Candidatus Aminicenantota bacterium | reverse complement strand
GAACTGGTACCAACAATTGGCGATCCTTCTCCTTCATGTATGTGTAAGGAATTTTCCGGTTACTGTGACATCGATTTTCCAGGGTTTCATTATTATTTAGATACCACGAAATACACCAATGGCACACATGCGATATCTTGTAACGCTTACGCATTCACTAATACCTATTATGCAGATGATATTTTCGGTTTCCGGTATTTTTTAATATCCATAACCCGGAAACCATTAATTCCTTTACTGAAGCATCCACACGGAAATCCCGTTCGTTAACCGAAATTATTGAGCTGCCGGTCAATGATTCCGAACCGTTGCTGGTTAAAAAAGGGTTGGGGAAAAGTATAAAGCCTCGTACCATTCGGCCAAATCGGGACGGTCGCATTTACATGGAAATCGAAGAAATGGAACGCATAGAAGTTCAACTGAACGCTGCACCCGGCACTTCAAACTATACCGGGTATCATGTCATTGGAAATTACCTGATGCCGCTTCCTGTGGGTTCCACCCTGGATAAGGAAAGAGGAATCTTCTCCTGGCTACCGGGACCCGGGTTTATGGGCAGTTATCAACTGGTTTTTATCGAAAAGAAATCCAATGGAGAGATGAATAAAAAATTCGTAAATGTGAAAATTGTTCCCAAATTCATGCCAAAGGAAAAATAAGGCAAGGAGGGAATGAAATCAAGGAACGAAGGCAAGGTTTTCACACCTTGCTTTCGTTCCTAATTCCAACATTCCATGTTTTTTATCCATTCAAACCGTTATGCTGCTGCAGTAAAAAGTAAACATTTATAAATATTTACCTCTTAAATACTCCTCTAATTCAACATTCCAGGAAAAAAGGTAAAGTTTTATCCATTTTAACTAAAAATCTATTTAATTGTGTTATATAAGAAGAGGAGGAACATAATGAAACGATTGTTACTTTCCTGCCTGGGCATCCTGGTGGGATTATTGTTGATCTATGTATACATACCTCTCGAATCCAAGAGGATACAAGATATCCAATATCTCCCCAGGATTGAGGAAAACCGGGTAAAAACATCAGCCCATGTAAAAATAGACACTGAGTTCGGCAGCATTCCCCTTTATTTTATTCCCAATAAAGGCCAGGTGAATGAAACCGCGAAATTCTACGCCAAAACCTCGCGCTATACATTGTGGATGACCAAAAAAGGATTATTGTTTGACAGCATAAAACAGGTTGAGGTTGAGGCTGAGGTTGAGGAAACCCACTCACCTCACTCACCTTACTCACCCCACTCACCTGAATCTCTAGAACGGGATGTGTCCCGGCTTATTTTCTTAAATGCAAATCCAAACCCGGAAATGGTGCCGGTGGAGATGACGCAGCATAAAGTCAACTATTTCATCGGAAAGGACCCGTCCAAATGGCAAAAAGGCATCTCTACCTCAAAGGCAGTTATCTATAAAAATATTTATAATAATATTGATTTAAAAGTATATGGTAATGAGAAGCAGATCGAATATGACTGGATTGTCAAGCCTGGTGGAGACCCTGCCGATATTCGCTTTGAATATAAAAATATAAAGGCCGCGGGAATAGATAATGAATGGAACCTGGTCATCGAAGCTCAATTCGGAAAACTGGTTCACAAGAAACCTG
>WVZO01000510.1:229-2015 GCA_011772425.1 Candidatus Aminicenantota bacterium | reverse complement strand
TCATCTCCATTAAATCGCTTATCCTCATCTCTTATTGAAATCAATTCGGTCTGCCATTTTCCAGGATCATTACCCAGGTATTTATTATATCCTTCTATAGATTTGGCAAACGTAAGCAGTACTTCTGAAAAACGGTTAAAAGGGAGCCTTTGAGCCAGTTCTTTGTCTTTTCCTGCCAGGTAGGCGATAAAGCGGCGATACCGCTTATTGGTGACCGGGTATTTGCAAAAATAAAGACCAGGCACCGTTACCATCTCACCTGAAAGCGAATATTTATAGATACCACCGGGGATTTTAATGTATTCTACGTTACCTTCAATGGGATTGCGGAAGGAATCCCCTGTTTCCAGGATATCTGTTTTGGAAACTGGGATAAGGGATTCCTGCTCGACAGAGGCTTCGGCGACAATGTCTTCCGCATAATCGCGGCTTATTTTATCCATTTTGGACTTATCCGCCTTATTAACGGCTTCGATGGCTTCCGGGGTGTCGATGGTCTTTAAGCAATCCATTACATAGCGTCTCCGCTGGGCACTCAATGTATCGTTGTTTAACCATTCTACAAGAGCATCAATCTTCTTCCGGGGTGCCTCCCTGACCAGGTGCTGCAATAAAGTTTGTTGATGGGCATCCAATTGTTCACTGACAGGGGATTGAAAAAACAAACCCATGAATCGATCGAAAATGGTATCATTGGATTTGCTCATGAAAAATCGCAGGGATTCCTCCCACCAGTTATCTCCAAAATGACCGATTAAGGTTTCCATCCGGTTGGTTTGATGGGAATCTTCTCGCAACTGTAGGGCTGCCAGGAATTCCCGGAAAGACTTGTGACGAAAAACATAATGGTCCCTGTCGTAGTCGGAGATCAACCCGGCCCGGTCCCGCAAATATTCACAAAACTCAGCAGCCGAGGGCTGCTCTGCCAATGTATCCAGTACAGGCTGCATGGTTTGATGCATCGCCTTTTTAGGCGCTTCATCCTTTTCCAGTTCCTCCTGCATCCACAGGGCAGCAGGCGCCAGCACACAGCGGGATTCCTCGACCGGAAGCAGCGGTTCAATCTCCCGCTCCCGGTCCCGGTAATCCAACAAATAATTCAAGGCCGCATCGTACAACGCCGGTCTGCTCCTGGGAAGGTGCTTGCGCTCTTTCCAGATGATCGCAATAATTTGCAGCAGCATGGGAACAGCCGCCAATTCTTGCACGGCTTTGTTGCTCTCATCTTTCAAGAATTCAATAATAGTCCCGGAGCGCCGGTCTGCTTTTTCTTCCTGCTGCCGGCGCCACTGCTGCTCCGGCACCCCTTCCGGCGGTAACCCGAATAAATACACCGCGCGGAACCACTTTTTTAAAAAAGCTTCCTGCTGCGTGGGGGAGAAATCCATGATGTCTGCCCGCAGATGCGGTAATTCCAGTTCAATGCCGTCCAGCTTCCGGAAACCGGTGGCACGTGAGGCTACCACGAAACAGGCTTTAGAAAACCCGATACACATGCGTTTAATCCATTTGCATACCTTTTGCCGCTGCTTTTTACTGCTGATTTCATCCAACCCATCCAGCAGCACCAGGGTTGGCCGCCGCTCCAGCCAATATTGGAACTGTTGAGCAGGTACATTCAAGAAATGATTATCACACCACCTTGCCAGGTTATTCGTTAAAGAAGTAGGCTCATCATTTCCATCAAAAACCAATTCTCGTAAGGGAAAGTAAATCGGCAGTATCTCTTTGGTGAAACCCAATTGCTTCCACTTTTGCGCTGCTTTATCCAGGCAGGTCATGGCAT
>WVZO01000510.1:0-181 GCA_011772425.1 Candidatus Aminicenantota bacterium | reverse complement strand
TTGTTTTTTACCTGAATCGAAGCACTCGTCACTGCGCAAAGTTTCGGATATACACAGGGAAACAAATGCATCTTCCATCTTAACCGCCGGGCTGTCCAAATCCGGCGAACCCAACAAATGAATGGTTCCCAGTTCCTTTCTTAAAGCTGCCGCATACATCTCCCCGGCTGTCCTGGCTTCC
>WVZO01000379.1 GCA_011772425.1 Candidatus Aminicenantota bacterium | reverse complement strand
CTGAACTCCTATTAGAACTCTAAAAGAACTCTTTTTTGTCTCCGACGGCCAGGGGCCTCTTTTTGAAAAAACCGCCCCCTGGACCCCCGCAAAAACTTTTCATAAAAAAAAGCAAGTTGAAGGCTTCCCCAAACGTTTGAAACAACATCCCTCTTTTCAATTTATGTCAATTTAAACTTGGTTACTCAGTTGGTTGATTCTGGTAAGGAAGCCTTCCAGATGGTCCGAAGGACCTTCTACGCCTCCCCCCGCCGAGGGCCTGGGGGGTTAGTAGTTGAAATGATACAAAATATAATTAGCCCAAATAAAAGGATGAGAAAAAGAAATCTTTAAACCATTCTCCAGGACCGCTGTTTGTTTTACCAGCTTTAATTTAGCTTCCCGCAAGGTCGGAGATATTTGCTGCGGCCTGGTTCTGTGTTTGTATTCACTATAAAAAAGCGGAGTCAGTTGAGAACTGTGCTCATCCACAGGCCACATACTGACAATCATAGACTGAACACCAGAATGCCGGAACGCTGCCGTCATACCCCGCAGCCCCTGGAAACCCAATAAATGCTTCTCCGAGCTTTCACAAGCACTTAATACCACCAATTCAATATCTAATTTTAACCTGAATATCTCATGGGCATAATAAAAGGGAACATTCTGCCTACCAGGAGAGAATAAAAGGGCAGAGTACCGGGGATAATGAATGTTGTTGATAAAATGAGTGGCAATGTGAAGCAGCCTTGATCTGGGTGCATAAGTCTCAAAAGACATTCTATTAAAATCATCTTTTAAAAAAACCCGGCTTTGTTTTTCCCCAAAAATGGCCGGTATACTTAATAATTCTCTTTCAGAAGAGGGAATCGCACCAAATAACACCGTATCGCTGCCGCCGCTGGAACCACCCGGATTCTTCTTCTTGACAATGGGACAGCCAAAACCCGTAATGATATATTTATACTTTTTGCCCCTGGAGGGCGTGGTTTTCTTTAAAAAATGAAAGAGAGAGAGGGCATATGAAACCGGGTGTTTTTCCACCAGGTAATTGGCTGATGCATATTCGGAAAAGATAACATCGGCGGCAATGGGGTCTTGATTAAAACCGGTTACCAGAGCCTCAAAAGGCAATTTAAACAGTTCGCCGTCAGGAATAATAAAAATTTCCAGGCCGGGTTCTCTTGATTCCAGGATATCTTTAAGCAAGATATCATACAACTCCCGGGCCAACGACAGGTTGTAATTGATTCGTAAGTAGTCCACACGGTCCCGGGTAAAATCATCCAAAGGCTCTGTCAATTGTTTCACCATACCGGTGATCTCCCGGGTGGTGCCGGTTAGTTCCCGGTACCGGAGGGAACGGTTATCAATACAAAACGCATGAATATGATCTTTCAATACCGTATACTTGACAATCAACTGGCGAGGGGTTAACTTTTCCCGGATTTTCGGGATATTGAAATCCCTGGAGTAATAGGCTTTATAGGTCATGGGGTATTCCAGGATAAATTCCATCAATTCTTCGTTCTGCCTTTGCAATTTTTCCAATTTATTTTCGTATTCGCGCACCTTGAGTCGTTTCTTGTCCGTTTCATCCAGGGAGTTTTTTAATAGCTGCAAGTACTTTTTATTGTGCAGTAAAAACTCCTGTTCCAGCTTCTTTTTCTCCTCCATAAAATGGGTATAGGTTTTATTATTTTGTAAAACCAATTCATAAATATAAGAATTTTTAACCTCGCTGAAATACATGGCTTTTTTTAGATAAAAAGAGTCCCATCTGCGGTTGTATAATTTGAGGTAAAATTCAATGATCCGGGAATAAATGTCTTCGGTTTTTTCCCTGAAGGAATGATATTGCTGCCCATGTAAGCCGGCAAAGTACTTTTCCAGTGCTTCAGCGGTTTTACGGTAATATCGCCGGGCTGAATGGATCAGACCCTGTTTTTCAAAAAAGATGGCTTTGAGGTAATAGAAAAAGAAATAGTAGGGGTAATAGGGGGCATAGATATCATCAATCTGATCCAGGTAGTCTGCTGCTTCCAGGAACAAGTGATCTTCCAGCAATTTTTCGATATATTCACACATAATGGGCAGCAGTCCTTCGTATTTTTTTTCTTTCAAACCTATTTCCACGGCATTTTTTAATAATTGCACCGCTTCTGCGATCTTCGCGTTTTTATCATCACCGGAATCATCCTGTTCTGCAAGTTTTAACAGGATCAGTGCTTTTTGATATAACGAAGAAATGGCACAAAGGTACTTGTTTCTTTGCTTTTCGGTTTTAATACTGAGGTTAATAAAACGCAGCGCATTGGGATAATCTTCATCTTCATAATACAGCTTGCTGTTAGCACTAAACAAAAACACGATAAGGTCTTTATCTTTGTATTTATTGGAATAATCCAAAGCCATATTGATGTACTTTTTTGCCAGTTCTTTCCGGTTCAGGATACTGAAAATTTCTGAGATGTTTAAATAAATATAGCCGCTGCGGTTTTTTTCTATTTTCCTGGAGTACACCAGGGCCTCAAAATAATAATCCAGGGCTGCATGGTAATCTCTTTTCTTTTTATAGATTTCAGCGAGGTCGTAATAAGAAGTTTCAAGACCGGCAAAATTCTTATTGATCTTCCGGACCTCGATTAATTTCTGCAGGTAAGATAATTCAAGGTAATCAATTTGTTTTTGTTTATAGAATTCGTAAAGCCGGGTGAGGGCAATTTGGCGTTCGTGGTCGGTCCGGGACTTTTTTAACGATTCCAGGAGGTTTTTCTCTTCTGATGTTCTGCTCATACCCCCGTACAAAAACGGGCCGATAAATATAAATAAGAAAAAAAACAGCAGCAGCGCAGGGAATCGTTTTTTCATCAGGTATATTATAATTGATTTAACGCTTTTTTGCAAAGGGGGGTGGCAACCCCACTATTTACTACCTGCTACTGCCGTGTCAATGCTGAAATGACGCATAAGAATAATAAATCCGAAATTCGAATATCGAAATTCGAAACAAATCCGAAATTCAAATGTTCAAATGTCCAAAACATCTTTAAA
>WVZO01000747.1:18269-26536 GCA_011772425.1 Candidatus Aminicenantota bacterium | reverse complement strand
TGAGCCGGGTCCAGCTTGATGACAAAGACATCATAAATTCCTTGATATGTCTGGTATTGATTCAGGGTGGGAAAATCCGTACTCCATGTATATCCGGTCACATAGGCATTGCCGCTGCCGTCGACAGCGATGCCCATACCACTGTCGCCACTTCCCCCCCCCAGGTAGGTGGAATAGGCCAGGACCACGGGATCGATAATTAATTCGCGGCTTCTATCGTACGCTCCTACTACAAATCCATAGGTATTATCAGCGATCTTTTTGAACCGCCCTGTTACCTCGACCCGGGTTTGATAAATCAAACCCCTACGTTGATAACAAACCGGTTTTTTATGCATCAATTCACCGAAATCGGTCTCAATTAACAGGTTGCCCTCTTTATCGATGCGGGTTCCTTTCACGTTCTTATACTTGAATTTTATATCCCCGGGGTCGCCGCCGGCCTTTACAATCCAGTCGTACTCGATCTGTTTTTCAATGCCGTAAACCTTTAAGTCGATATTCTTATAAAGGTTTTTATATAAAACCGCCATAGAGGTGGGAATATCGCAGTGCCATTTGGATTTGTCATTCCCGATAAAATAGTTGACCGTGAGCTTTGCTTTGTCCAGAGCAATCATCTCCGGGTTCTTGTTGGCGCCGATAAACATCAGCCTGGAAACATCGCGCAGGTGTTTAGTTGAGTGAGGGGAATGAGGGGAGGAAGGTGAGTGGGGTGAGTGAGGTGAGTGAGGTGAGTGAGGTGAGTGAGGGGAGTGGGTAGAATTAGCCTTTTCTTTCCTTATGCTGTCGAACACCAATCCTTGTTTGGTCAACCATAAGGTATACCTTGAAGCTTTGGCATAAAATTTTGCCTTCCGGTTCACCTGACCGTTGTTGGTGATGAAGTAGAGAGGGAGTTTCGCGAAATTTATGTCGGGCTTCACACTGGTGCCGGGCTGAATATCCCCTGGTTTACTACTTAAATCCAGGTCGTTGATATTCACCATTTTCGCACCTGGTTCGGAGGCCAAAACAAACATTAAACCAGTAAAAACCGCAATAAAAAAAATAAAACTCTTTTTCATGATTCTTTCTCCTGTAATTTTTATCTAATTATTACCGCAGAGAGCGCAGAGATCGCGGAGGAATAATTATATAATAAAAAAAGACATCTCTGCGTTCTCAGCGTGCTCTGCGGTGAATAGAAGCCTTTTTGAAAATAAGTGAAAATAAGGGACAGGCCAGAATGGCATCCAGGCTTCCGCCATCAGGGACTGAGTACTATTAACTCAGCCTTTTTGCCTCTGCTGATTTGATTTGTCCATTTCCATTTAACCACTGCCTATCTTCCGACTCCCGCTTCACTTAAGCTTTCAACATCTATTCTTATTCGACTCTTCCATTCTTGAAGTTATAGATTAACACACCTAAAAGGAAATTTCAAGATATTCCTAAATTTCCCATCAACTTTTTCCTAAAGGTCCTCAAGTGCCTTTTTGGTGTTATGCTATCATTATTTAGTTCACGAACTGTCCATTTTTCTCAAATTTTGACAAATGAAATCTAAAAAAATGTTAATTAATAACATTATAAACCATGAACATAGACTAAACCGCGTTTTAATTTTGATTTTTTCACCTCCTTTGCTATCCATGAATCTTTCATCCTCCAGGCAATGAGATTAAAGAGGCGATTCGTTTCCTTGCGTTAATATACATCTCAAAAGCTTTCTGACTCTTGTCCAGTATCACTTGCAGTTGTCTACCCCATTTCTCAACACGACCCACAACGTAAATAAACCAGTATCTGAGAGATTTCAACCTGCGGTTGTGCCATTCCGGCGATAAGCATAAACGTTTAAACATCTCATGAAGGTTTAACGCAAGCACCATCACTTGCCACCAACAAGCATTAGCTCCAAATTTCCCTGACGGAAGCTTGCCCCCACCAAGGTCTGATTTCATCACGCTATGGGCATGTTCACTATTACCACAACGTTTCCGGCTCCAATGAATCAACTCTTCTCCATCCCAGCCCATATTTGTAACCAAACCCGATAATTCGTATCTTACTCCATTTGTAGGGTCTTCATAGTTAGGGAAGGGAAGTGAACGCTGGCTCTCACTTTGATATTCATCTCCATCTCCATCTCCAATACCAGGAAGTGGCAATGACCGTTGATGCGCAATCGGCTCACGTATCACTATATAACGATAGTCTGGACTTTTCAAAGAACCTACATACGCCACCTCTGACCATTGCTGATTCGTTTTAATTTTTATCCCATTGCCAAGATGACGATAAATCGGCTTCCACTCTTCATCACCTATCCTAACAACGCTTTTCTTGAAACTATCACATATATCGCAGCTGATCACGAATTCAATACGACCAAATCTCTTATGATCTCCTAACTCACAAAAATCCAACAATTCATACTGATAGGCGGCACTGTCTCCTCGAAAACGTACCTTCTTCACTCCTTGCGGAAGTCTATCCAGGGATTCACAAAAAACTCGCTTAATCTCATGTCCCGCTGGAACATTACCGTCACGAAACTCCGAATGAACCACCATCCCCTGCTCATGCCAAAATATATTCAGCGGCTGATAACCAGGAAATTTTTTATAACAATACAATGCCTCGGATTTTTCACTGGCAACCAGAGTCGCATCTCCATCAAGCGTCTCTGTCTCTGTCTCTGTCTCTGTCTCTTGCCCACTATTGATATTGAGTTGCATAAAACTCAAAAATTCTGAGTTTAGCCAACTCAACCCCTCAAGATACTCATTGGACACAGGAATGTAAGCTTCACCCAAAACTCTATCTTCTTCCCCTTTCTCATTATGAAACCTTTCCATATAATTGCGAATCGCATTGGGCGAGGCAAAGCATCTTTGACGACCTTTACGACCACGAAAACGACGATCGATTTCCTTGGCGCTCTTAACACCCAATAACCGCTTCTCTAATTGCTTTAACGCCTTGCACAACCCTTTATCACTCTCTAATCTCTCGATATCTTCAGGGCAATCTCCACCTGAAAGGTGCAGTAATAGCAAATGCAACAGAATTTGACTGTCTAACCATCCTTGATCACCTCCGTGAACCCTAACGTAACGACTGACTAATTCAAAAAATCCCATACGATGCAAAAGCTCGACATAGGCTAATAACCCAGAAAAATTTGTCATACTTTGTGATTTTTTTGACTCTACATACTTGAAAGGTAAAACGCCTTGTGCCATAATTATATCACCTCGCTTGTGGTTGTTATATGGTTTGGAAACCTTATTATAACATGTTTTGAGACTACAAGCGAGGTTTTTTTCTATTTTTTTGAACACATAAACATACAAACGAAATTATTTATCACAAATTGTCAAATATCCTCAATTAAAGCAATTCAGTAATTCAGTAATTCAGTAATTCACGTAGACGAATTACTCACTTTTTTGTGCACGCGGTTCGTGAAGGCATAAGAGCGTAGATATTCCTCAATAGTCAATAATGATGAACATTCTAAGAAAAACATTTTTTTCTGATGGGAAATTTAGGATATTTCTGAAAAAAAAAGGATCAATCAAATAATAAGTAAGGATAACTTACCTGGCCAGTTATTCACCAGTACCTTTTTGGTCCCCTTTTGGTTAAAGGGTACACCCCCCTGTAGGCTACAGGGGGATGTACCCCAAAATTAAATGGCAAACCATCTTTAAACAAAACAACAATTTTCTTCTTATCACTGAAAAGCCTTCGCGAAATCCATCATATTCAGGGGAACCTCTTTATAATCTTTGGGAATAATAAAAAGATCTGCGGAGAGATTTGTCTTTTCAAAGACGGTGGTGAGAGAGGTGGAGTTGGCGGTTTGCCCCATCATCGTCAATTTTCCGGTGAACTTAGCAGGATATCCTTTTGAATTAACGATAGCAAGGGTGAATTTACCCATGCCTCCCTGGTACTTGGCCGTTTCTTCCCAAAACTTGTCCAGGAACTTTGACCTGGGCATATCAGTGGTAAAATCGCCATTCATTTCAAATTCAAACACGTTGCTTTTTACTTTGTAGTATTTTTCATAGGTGTTCCATTTCCCCACTTTGCCTTTTTTACCGGTTATTTTTTCTTCAACAACTACTTCTCCCATTTGTGCATCCATTTGATCCAGCATTGGTTTGACTGCAGCCAAATCAACCGGAGAGAACTCTTTTTTTTCAGGATATACCAGGTAAAACTTAGAGTCTTTAGATAGGAAGAGGAGATTAAACTCTTCTTCTTGTTCGGTGCGAACCCCTGCTTCAGAAACGTAATGGATATACTCGCTGTCTTTTGCTGGCTGCCCCATTATAGCATCCATGTGGTACTTATAGACCATTTTTATGCCCGGGACATCTTTGGCTGTAACCAAAAGCGTTATTGACAGGGACAAAACAAAAAAGATTAAAATCGCTTTTCTAATACTCATATTTAATACTCCTTTCATTTATTTATTTTCCCATATAATAAACTGAAAGGAAAAATTTTTCAATACCTTTCCTGTTAATCAGACACATAAAAGCTTAATCAAAAATTTTTGCGGGGGGTCCAGGGGGGCGGTTTTTATAAAAAGAGCCCCCCTGGTCGCCGAAGGCATTCTATTTTGCCCAGCGGACTGGGGTGCGAATTTCCGAGGTCATGCAATCAAGCCCTGCACCGGCATCCCAGGAGGTCACTCCATTGGTTAAAAGTCCTTTAATAAAAATCACCTGGAAACCAGCCGACTCGTAGGCTTTGGCTGCGGCTTCATCCAATTTTTTAAACCCAAATCGAGGCATATAGACCCGTTTTACATTTTCATACACCTCGATAAGAACATTGGAATAATTAAACGAAATACCCACAAAACCATCATTTCGATCATCCATCCTTATCCATTTTATCCATCAGGTCACGGAAGAGAACGGTTTCATCGAACCAGAATCCCAGGAAGTATGCCCCATTGCCGTAGTGGAAAATGACCACACGAATTTTTCCATCAACATTGGAAACCAGGTTTTCCTCCGTGGCAGCCGTATAACCGGGGGATAAAAGAAACAAAACCAATAATAAAGCAAATAACCAATAACCAACGTGAGATGTCTTGAATGATTTCATGTTTATTCTCCTTATTAGTATTGAATACCACAGACAGGCAAAGATTGCAATGGCTTTATATTCTTATCTATTGATTTCCTGCAATTTTTCCTATACAATTACTGCTAATATGGAGACGTGTGATGAAGTCAAAACTACAACCAACGCTGAGAGTTACGCTGCTGCCCCGCGATACCAATAAGCACGGTACAATATTTGGTGGTGTTATCTTAAGTCATATTGACTTAGCAGGATCAATCGAGGCCCGTGAATCATGTGGGCCGTTTAACTTTGTCACTGTAGCAATGGACAAAGTGGTTTTTCATGAACCTGTTTTTGTGGGTGATGTGGTCAGTTTTTATACAGAGACTGTTAAGGTGGGTCGAACCTCGGTTACAACTAAAATTGTGGTAGAGGCAAAGCGGGCAGAAGACAACAAAGAAGTGAAGGTTACGGAAGCTGAAGTGGTATTTGTGGCGGTTGATGAAAATTGGAAACCGGTAGCTGTCAAACCACGGGTGCGTTAAGGTCCTTAAGAAAGCTGCTGCACCCGTGGAAATTCGAAATTCGAATATCGAAATCCGAAACAAATCCTAAATTCAAATGTTCAAAATTCAAAACAAACGCCCCAAACTATTTACTGTCGTGTATTATGTTTTGGTCATTCGGATTTTGGTCATTTGAATTTGTTTCGGATTTGGACTCTGCGCGATTTCGTGCTTCGAATTTAGTCTTAAGTTAGTGGCATTTGGAACCGTCCCCTTTGGTTGGTTACAGCGGCAGCCAGGTGCCGATGTTTTTCTTTACAGCCTGGCGGTAGATGAGTGGAGCCACAGCCATGTCATCCATTGCCAGGCCCAGGTTGGCCGTCATGGTTCTCTCATGGGGTGTCTCACGGCCTGGTTTTTGCCCGGCAACCACTTCTCCCAGGTCGGCATGAACCGGCGGGATGTCCTGGAAATAGCCCACTTCCTGGTAATGGCGAAGCTGGGGTATGTCGTCGGTGCAGAACTTATCTGTTTCTCGCATGGCATCGGGGTGCCAGTAGGAGTCAAAGTCCACCAGTGAAGCAAACGATCCCTCATCCATCCATCCAGCCTGGATAGTACAATGGGGTTTTTTCAGGATGGGTCCTGATGTTACCACGATATCGCAGCTGGTCACAGCCTTTCGTGGTGTATCTACGATGACCACTTCCAACCCAAAGCGGTCACTGATTTCATTGGCATAGCGGCTTGCGGCCTGGGCGTCTATATCATAAGCCATGACTTGTTTCAGAGGAAAGAGGACATTCAACGCTTCTACGTTACTGCGTCCTTGCACGCCGCAGCCCAGTATACCTACCATCGATGAATCGGAACGAGCCAGGTATTTGGCTGCAACTGCCGTGGCTGCGCCGGTGCGCATGGCAGTGATCAAGACACAATCCATGACTGAAACCGGCAGGCCGGTTTCCGGGTCATTGAGAATGATCAGGCCGGTGATGTAAGGTAATCCTCGCCGAAAATTTTCAGGGAAACCGCTTACCCACTTGACACCGGCAGACTGCATGCCCGGGATGTAAGCTGGCATGGCATGGATAAAGTTGTCACCCCCGCCAGGGTGAATGCCTGGTTTGGGAGGCATTTCTAAACGGCCTTCGCCTTTTTCTTTGAAAGCCTTCTCCAGTGCCTCGACGATCTCGGTCATGGTCAGGCTTACTGCAGAGACATCGGCCTGAGAAAGATATAGTAATCTATTTTGCGACAACTGCTGGGAAAATTGTTTTTTATTCATGAGGATATTATAAAGAAAATGTTATTGTTTATCAATATGAAAAGTTTTTGCGGGGGGTCCAGGCCCGCGGCGCGGGCAGCCAAAGCAGGCCCTGCGGGCCATCTCGAAGGCTTCCTTACCAGAGCCAACCAACCAGGTAACCACTTTTGAAATTGACATGAATTAAAAAGAGGGATGTTATTTCAAATGTTTGGGGAAGCCTTCAACTTACTTACCTCACTCACCTTACTCAACTATATTGATCTCCTGGCTGCCGGAGGCAAGAGTTCTAATAAGAGTTCAGGATGGACATTTTAAAAGTTTTTAAGTTTTTTTAGTTTTTATGTCCATCCTGTAGATAAAAATATGGGTTAGTAGATCCGCACGGAGGGCATCAGTTTTTTCAGAGTGCCTGTGCGGTACGAGAGATCAATAAAGTAGTCCACTGCCCCTTGGGGGGGAAATTCGAAGCACGAAACACGAAATCCGAAAGCCCCTGGCGGGGGCGGCCAATAAGAATTCAAATGACCAAAAGGGAAAAATTCCAATATACAAATTCCAAATCACAAGCAAATTCCAAATTACAATGACCAAAATTCCAAAAAAAGAAGCCTCGGAAGCATTTGTTTGTAATTTGTGATTAACAGCCCCTGCCTTTTTTTGGGACAGAGGCTTTAAAAAAATATGTAAAATGTATTCGGGATTATGCGCCATCTTAAATTGCTCAAATCAGGCACAAAACTTTTGAAACAGGGTCCTATACCTCCGCTCCATATTGGCGCATCAGGTTCTTGCTTTCTGCGGATAAATCGCTGTCCGGGTGCAGGTTTTTAAAGGAACACCCCTGGATAAACAGGCCGGGGATATTGATGAAGGTCCGAAGTGGTTCTTCGGTCTCCCGATCTATCATTTCAATTTTATTCACGTCAATGTGAAGTTTTTCGCCGGAAAATAAGGGGAAAGTCAAGAAAAGGGCATAAAAAAGGGGCAGGCCAGTTTTTCTTTTTCCCAGAAATGCCCGCCTGGGGGATTGTTTTATTATTTTTCCCCGCTGATTTTCGTTTGTTTACGAATTTCGTATTCCACTTGTCTTTCCCACAGTGCCTGGCGTATATGTTGGGCCTGTTTCCTACATTCTTCAGCTTCTTTTTCCCGTCCCAGGTGCCGATAAGCAGCGGCAAGACCTTCCCATGCCGGGGCAAACATCACGTCTGCGCCGGTACACTGCTCAAATTGATCTGCCGCTTCCAGGGCAAATCCGTTTTCCAATAATTCATGGCCCCGCTTTAAACGATCCTCAATCGTCTTTATACTTTTCTCCAGTTTCAAGCGAATGGGTACTTCTGATTTAACCATAATAGTGGAACAGGGGATTTCACGGATAACCTTTTCCGCCACGCTGCCCACCAATAGTCGAT
>WVZO01000747.1:0-18264 GCA_011772425.1 Candidatus Aminicenantota bacterium | reverse complement strand
GAAAGTTCATTTTTTTCAAGAATGCATCGAAGTTAGAATGCTGCAATTGTTTCCATCTCTCTTGCTCCTTCCGGGCAATTTTTTTCATCACCAGGGAGTAACTTGAAACCGGTCTGAGCACATGAAGTACCAGCAATTCCGCTTCAAATTTCCTGGCCAGATGGATGGCATTTTTTAAAGCTCTTTGGGAATGGTCAGAAAAATCAACCGGGCATAAAATTCGCTTTGCCAGGAGAGGCGAACCTTTCTTTACAATCCATACCGGTTTCCGTGCGTTTCGGATGAGCCTCGCAGCTGTTAGCCCCAATAAGAATTTCTCTTTCTCTGCTTCCTCACCGGAACCCAACATAATCATATTCACGTTATGTAAATCAGCGCAGCGAATGATTTGATCAAAAGGAGCACCTTCCAGGACGATAGGGGCCCCTGTTTTTACTCCTTCCTTGACAATATCCTCCCGAATCCCCTGCAATTGATCGTTTATGAGTTTGTCAAACCCTTTATACGAACCGGAAAGCTCACCCAATTCCGGGGGTATTACATGCAGCAAAATGATGTCTGCATGAAATTGCTTTGCCACGGCAACCGCTGCTTGACGAGCATAGTCTGCCCCATCGCTAAAGTCTGTTGCCAATAGAATCTTTTCCAACAGCTTCATTATTACCTCCTTTTACATTTTCGTATAAAAAGAAAAAAAAATCAACTTATAATCTATGAAAAATAAGGGAACAGTCAAGAAAATACGGCTGGTTTAGGGATCAATTATCAATGACCCATTTGGTCATAAAGTAACTGTCATGGGTTTTAAAACCAAATTGATCATAAAATCTTATCGAAATCAATGAGATTAAATGAAATGCTGAAGCGTATGGCGTATTGACGAGGCAGAAGGCCTCTGACCAGGTTCTTTGTGAATCATCTGCATTACAAGAGTATTCAATTCCCCTGGAATTTCTTGTCTCAGTTCCGAAACACTGGCCGGGTCTTTTCCAATGATCTGCCGCATAACGTCAATAACCGTTTCTCCGGGAAAAGGGTTTTGGCCGCACAGCATTCGATAGAACGTCACCCCCAGGGAAAAAATATCATTGGCTGGGGAAGAATCCGCTTTTATTATTTGCTCTGGCGCTACATATTGAAGGGTACCCAAAAAATTACCAGATTGGGTTAAATGGCTTTCAAATTCAATTTTCGCCAGACCAAAATCCAGGAGTTTAACAAAATTCGCATCACCATTCCTTTCAATTAACATGACATTGCCGGGTTTTAAATCCCGGTGAATGATACGTTTGCTGTGAATAAAGGCAAGGGCCTCTATCATTTGCACCATGATATGAAGACTTTCCTTAAGTGTTAATTGGCCCTCTTCATTGATTTTACCTTCTAATGTTTTCCCTTCCAGGAATTCCATGGCAATAAAAAGCGATTGTTTGGATTCACCTCTTTCAAAGATTTTTACAATATTGGGATGCTCTAATTTATCAATAATCGCGGCTTCTCGTTTGAATCGTTTTTTACTGGTTGGGTCGGTGAACAATTCTTCCTTTAATATTTTAACCGCCGCGATTTCGGATTTATTATGAATACTATACGCTTTGTAAACCGTTCCCATGCCTCCGGAACCGATTTTTTCCATTAGCCTGAATTGGCCGACATACCGGTGTTTTTTCCAGAATGCAAATAAGTATAAATACCTTCTAAACAAAAGGGCCAAAATAATCAATACCAGGATGAATCCTATTATCAACGCATTCCTGGTAATTCTCCCTTGACTTAATTTCAGAGTTTTAATTTCATTGGTTTTTTTCAACACCTCGATCTCTTTTTCCTTTTTTTCAGTTTCATATCGGGCCTGTAATTCATTGATCTGTTTCCTGCTCTTTTCATTTAAAAGGGCTTTATCAGTTTGATGAAAGTCTTTATGGTATTTATAGGCAGTTTCATAATCTCCTTTGGCAGCATACACCTCGGAGAATCCTTTATAAATTTCGTTTATGATGATGTTTGCTTTCATCTCCCTGGCTATTCTCAAACTCTTTTTAAGATACATTAATGAGGTGTCATAATTTTGCATCCTGGCATAAACATTTCCGATATTTATTAAGGAATAGGCTGTATTCCACTTATCCCCTAGCATTTCTCTTATTCTCAATGCTCTATCCTGGTATTTTAAAGCGTTGGGGTAATCCTTTAATAAAAAATAAACCAGGCCAATATTGTTAACCGTAGAGGCAATACTACCTTGTTCCCCTAACTCTTCCCTTATTTTTAGTGCTTTTGAATAATATTCCAGGGCTTTATGGTACTCTTTTAAATTTGAATAGACCAGGCCAATACCATTGAGCGAATTGGCGATACCTGGTTTGTCCTTTATTTTTTCTTTAATTTTCAATGCTTCCCGGTAATATTCCAGGGCCCTGGTGTGATTTTTTAATTCATGATAAAGAATGGCAATACTGTAAATACAACTGGAAATTGCATATTGATCCCCTGTTTGTTCGAATAGTCTCATTGATTTCAAGTTATATTCCAACGCTTTATCGTGTTTGCCTAAACTTGCGTAAACATTTCCAATATTGACTAATGTCTCGGCAATCGATCGTTTATCTCCGGTTTCTTCTCTTATTTTCAATGCTTTTTGGTGGTTTTCCAGGGCTTTATCAAAGTTGCTTAAGCGAAAGTAAACATTACCAATGGTATTTAAAGAGCGAGCAATATCTTTCTTGTCTCCCAGTTGTTCAAAAATCGCTAATGATTTGTTCCCGTATTTCTCTGCCTCTTTAAGAAATCCCAATTGGAGGCACCCCCAACTCAGGTGAGCAAGTGCCTCTGCTTCACCTTTAGGGTTATTTACCTTTTGAGCCAATCTCATTGCCTCATAGGCGTATTTTGTCAGTTTCTTCGGGTCTTTGTAATAATATAGTGTGGCCAACGCATTTAAAACCTTAATTTTTGCATAAACATTTGCTGAAACCTTGACCAGTTCTTGTTCCAGGATGGCAATTTTTTGCTCAATGGTCATTTCTGCCACCAGTACAGCAGTGACTATAAAAACAGCCACCAGGTAAAGGGTCTTTTTGTTCATCTGGTCATCCTTTCAATCTATTATAATGGATTTCATATCAATAGGCAACAGAAAAGGGGAAAAGGGTACCACTCCATTACTCCAGGGTTAAAATTAGGCACTTACAGTGCGGTAATAGACAACATGTTTTAGATATTGCATGTCCCACCGGAGGTGGCTTTTGTTTCAAGCGCAGTCTTGAATACAAACGTAGAATTACTGATGGATAAGACTTTTTTATTCTACACAAATACGTTATAATGTTTTATCTAAAGTATAACGGCTCCCCCACGCAGTAGAGCCTGGACGCCGGAGGCAGCGAAAGGAGCGTTGTGGTCATGGTACAAAAGGACCGTGTTTACTATCGTCTGAGGACACACCTGGAGATGCTCCAGGACAGGGTGCGGTGTCTGGCCTATCAACGGGCCCTGGAGTCGATTGCCCGGGACAAAATAGTCCTTGATGTGGGCTGCGGTTCCGGGATATTGTCTTTCTTTGCGGCCAGGGCTGGCGCCTGGCTTGTGCTGGCTGTTGACATGGATATCCCTCCCGGGGCTGAGGAAGTAGCACGCAGCAATGGCCTGGCAGACCGTGTACAATTTTTCACAGGCAGAATCCAGGATATAGAGCTTCCGGTTGACTCGGTTGACATTATTGTCTCGGAGTGGATGGGTGGTCTTTTGTTGATGGAAGACATGCTTCCCGTGGTATTACACGCCCGGGACCGATGGCTCAAGCCCGGGGGCATCCTGCTTCCCGACCGGGCCCGGCTGTTTCTTGTCCCGCTGGACGATGCTGCCGGGATCAGCAGCAAGAGTTTTCCCGCCCTGCGGGAATTCATTTCATCCCAAATGTGGGTATCCAATATAAATCCGTCGCGATTCCTGGCTGAGCCATCCTGTATTCTCGACCTTGACTTAAACACATTACAGGAACCTGATGTCAGGTCATACGAAGCAGCGTTCCGTTTTGGCCTTAATGGAGCCGGGACATTAAATGGGTTTGGATTGTGGTTTGATGTGTTGTTTAGTCAATCCACGCCGCCGGTATTGTTGTCTACTGCACCGTGGCTTCCTCCCACCCACTGGGCCCAGGCTCTCTGGGTACTTCCTGTCGATATAGACGTAGTTACGGGTCAGGAAGTATCGGGAACCTTTACGCAAACAAGGGTTGTGCCGTCTACGGCGTCCTTTAGAGCCGATGTTCGTGTCAGTGGTGGTGCCGGGGAGAAAGCGTTCCCCGGTCTAACCATAGAGGCAAGCCCTTCCACCATGAACCTTTCGGGTGACAGTGAAGACCGCACGGCAGCCCGGGCCATGTCCGGCGCCTACCAGGGCCGAGATTGTTTCTGGATCGGGTGCAGCATGTCATGGGGCGCCCTGATGGCGGCAAGAAGCGGTGCCAAGAGCGTATCCATTCTTAACCACTCGCCGTGGGCAGCCCGGGCCATGCAAGAGTTTGCCGCACAAGAGGGTTTGACCAATGTCCGGTTTCTATCCGAAGTCCCTCCACCAGGACAACTCCAAAACAAAGAAATCTACCTTTTGGGTGCGGCTGACGCAAGCTGGCAGGCACTGATAAGCCATATTAAGGTACGAAGAACCCTTGGCCGGGCTTCTTTTCTGCTGCGGTTTTGCCGGCAGGAGAGTCCCTGGAAGCAGTTCTACGGATTTGACTTCTCAGCTTATGCTCCGCATGACCTGGAGATGTATCACGAGGACAAACCGCTGACTGACGGTATAATGCTCAACGATGTCACTGGCCAGGCTGTCTCTTCCGGGCCAGGACAGAACAACGGGGAAATTATATACACCGGGAAGATAGGTGAGCCCCATGTTCCTCTAAACCTGCCTGACGGATCATATAATTGTGTAAAAACCGGCTTTGGCTGTGGAACGGTTGTTCTTCCTTTACAGGAGACCCTTTGTGTTGATTCCCAAAAGGACAAACCGCTTCAAAGAGTCGAGCTTATTGTTTCTGTTATTAACGCGGCGGTCTGCCGGTTCAGTCTGGTGCTGTCCTGCCCGGGATGGTCGCTTCAGCAGTACTATGATCAGCCGATGGCGTCCATGGGGCACATCGTCCGTTGTAAGTAGTAGGTAGTAGGAAGGTTAAAGCACCAGCACCAGCTTCAAGCACCAGCTAAGATACATGCCTTGTTGATTGCCCCCTATTTCCCTGGTGTAGGATTAGCGATATTTACATTAATAACCTTTTTACCTTCTTTAGAAACGTTAGGGCCTTCGGGACATAGGTACAAAAAACAGTCTGGTTATATATAAAAAGCAGTCTGCTTTTTAGTAAAAACCAGTCTGCTTTTTGAGCTTTGCTTTACTACAACACCCTTTTTGATCAGGATATTATCTTATTCCCAGTAGAAGCCGTTTGGTTTTCTATGCAGAAATAGTTGTTTGAAAAGAGGTAAGACCAATGGCAAAAAAACTTCAGGAAAAAGGGGTCAATCAAAAGATCCGTATGAAAATAAACAAAAGCTTTTGCGGGGGGTCCAGGGGGGTGGTTTTCTCGAAAAGAACCCCCCTGGCCGCCGGAGGCAAAAAATTGTTTACGTGGATCGCCCGGGGATGTAACGCTTTATCTGACAATGTTGGTTTAAAGAGCAGGTTGAACAATTGCGGGGATGGGTGTGACACCCTGCCCGACGTGCATAAGCGCCGGCAGTGCGAGCGCCTTTAGATAAATAATAATCCTCCATTCCAGGAAAACTATCGATTTTTTCCCCGGGTATACCGGGGTGACCGGACCAATAAGCCAATTGCAAACCCGATTCCCTGGCAATTTCAACACACCGCTCCATTAATGCCTGATCAGCCCCCGGATGATCTTCCAGGGCATGATTCGGCCTGAAAGCCAGGAAACACACAGGTAAAGCCGGATCAATACGGGCAATAAAGTCAGTCAATGGTTTTATCTCTTCCTCGTTTATCCCGGGAATCACCAGTATCCGGTATTCCCAGAGTTTGTCTTTGGCGTATTTCCCGATATATTCAGCGTTCCTGAGAACCGGTTTTACCGATGCCCCTGTCAGGGCCAGGTGCACTTCATCCTGGTATGCCTTGATGTCATAAGTGATAGACGTGGTAAAACCCAGTACCCTTTCCAGGCTTTTTTCAGTCATGTATCCGTTGGTATCGAAATTAACTTTGGTACCCGGTTTTATTTTCCTGGCTTCTTCCACGATTTTTTCAATATAGGGGAGATGAATGGTGGCTTCCCCACCGGAAAAAAATATCCTGTCGGCGCCCATGAGTTGGCCAAAAGAGGAATGAAGCTGGCTGATGCATTCTTTGGCCAGTTTTTCCGGTGCCATCCAGCCTCTAAGCGTCATGGCATTATCAGGGTATTGGGAAATAGACCAGTTTTGACAGTTTAAGCATTTATAATTGCATCCTCCCACAAAAACAGTGTAGCTTTCTGGTGGGGCAGGATGTAACTGGGCAGATGCCACCACCGGTGTGGTCACCCGGCAAACCCCGGTTTCGCCTTTCAAGCGGTTAACCCGGCACCGGTGTTCGCACAGCTCACAGCTTTCCAGTTCCTTGAGATAAGAAATGTCGTTCATTTTAATACGTCCGCCTGCCTCCGTTTTTTCATGCTTTTAATATACCACAAAACGAACTTTTTTTCACATCCCCCCGACGTGTCTCCTCCCACGATGAGGATGAGGGCGAAAAATCTCACTGGTTCCCTTTTCCAGGGAAAATATTAACTTTACAATAATCGTCAGAATTGCTATAATGATGCAAGCGACTTATCTTATATCAATCGTCTTACTTTTTATTAATATTCTGTAAAATCGCGCAAAAAAAACAAAGTTTTCCTGGTTGGTACCTTTCAAACGCCAGGAACGAATCCTATAGGGTGTGGACGCCGTCCACTCTTTGGATAGTGGAGGTTATCAGTGGACAACATTTACAAACAACTGGCCCGGGTTTTAGATAAAATCCCCGAGGGCTACCCGGAAACAGCCAGCGGAGTTGAGTTAAAAATATTGGCTAAGTTGTTTACCCCGGAGGAAGCAGAACTGGCTTGCCATCTGGATTTAGAGCCGCAGCTTTCAAAAACAATTGCCCAACAAATCGGTTGTGAAGAACGTAAAACATTTATTACCCTGAAAGGAATGACAAAAAAAGGGCTTATCGAGGCAGAGAGGGGACAAGGAGGATTATCCTTTAAATTGATCCCCTTTGTAGTGGGAATTTATGAGAACCAGAATGCCCAAATCGATGAGGAGTTTGCCCAACTTGTCGAAGCATACTTCAACGAAGCTTTTTATAAAATTATGTCTGATGAACCCCCGGTCCACCGGGTAATTCCTATCGAAACGGTCATTCCCGTAAACATCGAGGTAATGCCGTACGAACGTGCATCAACGTATGTTGATGATGCGAAATCCTGGGGCGTACTTCCTTGTATGTGCCGTGTACAAAAACGCCTCATTGGCCGGGGATGTGAACACACAGAGGAAAATTGCCTGGTATTCTCTTCCAGGGCCAAAGCCTTCGACCGTACGGATGCAATTCGCGCAATAACCAAAGAACAGGCCAAAGAAATCCTGGCCAATGCAGACAAAGAAGGATTGGTGCATTCAACCAGGAATGTGCAAAAGGAAGTAACTTACATTTGCAACTGCTGCACCTGTTCGTGCAATATACTCAAGGGGCTGGTCCAATATGGACAATTGAACGCTGTGGGTCGATCCGATTTTTTCGCAGCCGTTGACGAATCCCTTTGCAGCGGATGCATGACATGTATCGTCCGCTGTCAATTCAGCGCTTTAGAGGTTTGTGACGGGGTATGTAAAATAGACCGGTCACGATGTTACGGATGCGGACTCTGTGTGTCCGCCTGTCCCACAGAAGCACTTGGCTTAAAACCAAAACCGGCTGCTGAAATCGAACCCCCTCCTCTATCCGAATCCCAGTGGCGAGAGATACGAACCAGGGCCAGGGATAAGGGAATTATGAATGATGAGTGATTTTTGCTATTTATGGGCAATGCAGTAAAGATTTTTATATCCTCGCAGGTAAATTTCATTGCCTACAATTGCAGGAGAAGCAATAAAGTTATCATCAAGCTCGTTTTTTGCCAGGACTTTAAATTCGCTGCCGTGCTTGATCACATACATGTCGCCTTTGTGACCGATAAAGTAAATTCGATCTTTAGCACCCACCGGCGATGCATATATATTCCCCATGCCTTCAAACCTCTGATTACTATAATATTCTTTCCCATCCCCAGCATCGTAACAGGAAAGAATTCCATTATTACTTTTAAGCAGGTATAATTTATTTTGATAGAGTACCGGTGAGGGGGCATAAGGTGTGTTTTTGTCGAGTTTCCAGGCTATGGCGTCAGTATCGGTGATGTCCCCTTTAGCACCTGATAGACGAACAGCAAATAAGGCATTCCCCCGGAACCCACTGGCCACATAGACTATACCATTCGCTTCCACCGGATGAGGAATAACATTTTGTGTCAACCCCGTGCACTGCCAGATCAATCCCCCGGTGGCCAGGTCATAACTGCGCACGAATTTAGCTGCGCTGGTTATAACCTGGGTTTTCCCTTTATGTTCGACGATAAGAGGCGTTGACCAGGAACTGATTTCATCACGCTCAACTTTCCAGACATCCTTACCTGTTTTTTTATCAAGGGTAAAAAGGAATGATTGGCCTTCGTGATCCCAGAGAACAAGGATTCTATCTTCATAAAGCGCCGGAGAACTTCCCTCACCAAAAGTCATCCGTTTGTCCATTTGACCGAAATCCCGCTCCCACTTGAGATTACCTTGCATATCCAGGCAATAGAGACCACGAGAACCAAAGTAAGCATACACATGTCTTCCGTCGGTAACCGGCGAATTGGAGGCCCAACTGCCTAAACCATGAGAGCGCCCTTCTTCAGGCCACTCTTCCCGTACGGTCCGCTGCCAGAGAATTTTACCGTTCCGCCGGTCTACCGATAAGATGACAAATTTATGAATCTTGTCTGTTATTGTAGGCTGCATCCAACTGTGAGTTCGCTCCTCACCTTCTTTTTTTCCTTTTTGTTTGGCAACTTTATCAGTTTCAATGGCTGTTGATATAAAAATTTGATTTCCCCAAATAATGGGAGTCGCATGACCTTTCCCCGGAAGCCCTATTTTCCACTTTACGTTTTTAGTCTCATCCCATTCCAGGGGCGGGTTACCGTAAAGTGATACTCCTGTGGCATAAGGACCACGCCACTGCGGCCAATTTTTTTCATTATCGCCGACTCTCTTTGCCCAGGTCAAATTCGAAATAATGAATAAACATACGATTAAAATTAGGATTCTTTTCATTGTTTTATCTTCCTTATTATTTTCATTTGTTTGCCATACTATTCATTCCTGAGTGACGCTAAAAGGTCTCCTCTTGCGGCCGTACGTGTGGCAAAATACGTCCAACCAACACCGTTTATCATTACTATTATCAATAATAAGATAATAGTAACATATGGGATTCCCGATCCCGGCGTCATTATCGACGGCAGCGTCGCTAATAAAGCCGCGGCAATACCACAGACAATTCCCGCTGTTAATAACGCGATATGTTCAAATAATACCATCTTTTGAATTGATTTCCTGTAAAAACCCACGGCCCGAAGCAGGGCTAATTCACCCTGTCGTTCCTTCACATTACGCCATACCACGATTCCTAACCCGATACTCCCTAAAATTAATCCAAAACTGCCAAGTATTAAGAAAATCGATAGATACGTGTTTTCAACTTGATTGAACTCCGCTAACCGGGCTGCTGCCGGGGCCAAATCCAAACCTTGATCTTCCATGGCCCGGGAAAGGTCCTTTGAAATCTCCTCCAGGTTTTCAAAAGGTGCATCGATTAAGAAAAGTCGATATCCGCTTATGGAGGGATACTTTTGAATTAATGCTTTTTCAGATACGATTATGCTGCCCTGAAAAATTGAATTGGCAAGCCCACCGACCAGTTTTATTTTGAAGGTCTTACCTGTTTCATCCATATATGAAAGCGTATCTCCTACCGCTTTTCCCAATCCCCAAAGGATAACCGTTTGGTCCGCAACAGCAGGTATTGTGCCGTCGGATAAATTTTGTTTGAGAACCCCCCAGGGACTTTCAGGGTCCACCTCGTTTGTTTTTTCGACAAAAGTAAAAGCAGCTCTCCTGGTGAGTTCGTCGGGATTTACACCAATCAGTTGAGGATTGGATACTCGATTTAGATTTAAACAGCTTGCATCGTCACCTTCTTTAACACGAAACTGGACATAACTGACTTCTTTTGCGTTTATAGATTCCAATCCATAAAAACGGGTCCCCTTTTCGCGGTTGAGATCATATAAAACCGGGATCGAGCTTTCCCCATACAGCGCAAATCCACCGGTCCCCGATTCTCTTTTTTCAGCATCTTTCGTGGAGATTACCCGGTTTGCACCTACAGTAAATACGATGAATACACCACACGCCAGAAGTCCGATAAGAGTGAGACTGCGAACTGGTCGTCTAATATTGTTACGGACTCCAATGCCGGATAGGCTTAATTTGCCGGTGTTTGCGTTAATTCTTAATTTATACAGCAGGACCTTTATAAACGCCATCCCACTAACTAAAAGCAGTGTGCCGGCCATGAAAAAAAACATAAAAGCCTCTCTCCCGGTTTCAAATTTTGTTGTCACTAATACGATTATAACCGCAATCACACCTGAAATACCAATCAACATACTGACACGAGGCCTCTTCCCCCGGTAAACTTCAAGCTTTGTCAGACCTTTTTGCAAACCGCTAATCGGTTGTTTAAACTGCTTCCTGGTAACTAACCAAATAGTGAAAAAAGCGATAAAAACTCCAATAGCTGTGCCGGTTAATATCGTGGAGAATTTTAAATGAATTTGAAGCATTGAAGTACCTACAGCACCATGCCAGACCGTTTTTAAAGCATATAGTATGACCTGGTTATATAACACCCCGGCAGCACTTCCCAATAAACTCCCTATAATTATAATAACAGCACCTTCCATTAAAACCAAACGCCTTACATTTTTCCCGGGAAAACCCAGTGCCAAAAACAACCCGTTTTCCTGCGATCGCCTTTCAACATTAAAAACATATAACAGCCCGGTTAATAACAAAGCGGCAATGATAATAAAAAAACTCAAGCCAAGAAACAGTTGGCCAAAATCCACCGACTGGGCACTGGCTCGCAGGCCCTCTTCTCTCACTTCCCGGAAGACAAACCCGAAATTAACCGGGTCTAGTTCTCCTATAAGTTTTTTCTCGATCTCTTTCTTCTCTAAACCGGGAAAACGAACAGCGGTTAAATTTCCAAAACGATTCCGCCACATTTTTTGTGCAGCGTTTATGGTCACAAATGCTTTGGGCGTACCCCGATAATTGTCCCAATAATCCTCATCTTTTTCACGGATCCTGTCAAGATCGATGGGTATGCCGGGATCCCAATCGCGGCAGTTCTGTTCAGCGGATAAACCGGGAAAGTCAGGCATCAAATCTCTATCCACATATGGGATTTTTAAAGGTACAATTGCTTTAACCCGGAAATCTGCACTTTCTTCAGTCAAATCCCGCATCGGTCCTAAAACATAATAAGTAAGCCGGATTTGATCTCCCTTGTTTGCGTCTAAGTCCCTGGCCAACCACTCATTGATGATTATTTCATCATCTTTCATATCCGCAGGCAAAAACGAAGTTCCCGGGGCTGATACAAAAGAATAAGGGGTTGATTTGTTTCCAAGGGCAATTTCATTTACAAAATAGGTAAATACCGGCTGCGCATTTTTATTTATGTTTAATGCCGCATCTGCAATCCAGGGGTCTAAGAAAATACGATTCGATTTGATTTCAATCATATTCCGCCCCGGAAGTTCCCTCACTTCAAGTGCAATATCAGCAAGTGTCCAGGTTTTTTTAAACGCTTCATTCAGCCTCCGGCGGCCAGCCCCCCGCAAAAGCTTTTGCATAAGTAAAACATTGACCCTGTTATTATATCCCATCTGCTTAGACAACGAAAATAAAGATACAAATACGGTATTGGGGGCAACCTGGTCAGCTTTTAGATTAAACCTGCCAAATTGGGCATCTGAAGCAATGGCTCTTACTTTAAGGGGTTTTGCTATTGTTAAATCCGTATCTAAAGCCAGTGGAATATCTTTTGGGATCATATCTAATTTTTTTATACGCAGTAAAAATTCATCGCCTTTCTTTAATTGCAAGTGTGCAGCAAGATGTTGATTAATAATTGCTTCATCCGGGGAGATATTATTATAAAAATCCTTAATACCGACGATTTCTCCAAAACGATTATCAACACCGATTATTTGAATGTTGTTTAACCGTCGCTGCCCTCCGTCGGCGATGGCAATGCCTTTTGTTTGCAGCAGCGGTGCCACTTTGTTGTCGATAATTTTCGAGAGGTCGTCTGCGATTTGAGTCCGGAAGAAACGGTCCCCTGAAGTTAAAGCAAATTCGGTGTTTCCTAGCCTGGCAAACACAATTTGTCGAAGACTAAATTTAACTGAATCGCCAATAATCAGGGCACCGACTAATATCGATGTGCTTATCATGGTACCCAGCACAACCCATAGATGGGTTTTCCGGTAAAATCCAAGACTTCGCAAAAGTAATTTCCAATAGTTCATCATGTCATTGTTAATTCTTCTAACGTTCCATTTTTGAGGTTGTACACGTTATCCATGAGCCGGGCCAGTTCGAGTGAATGAGTGACAACGATCAGGGTTGTACCTTCTTCTTTATTTAATTTAACCAGTAAATGTCCGAGGTTTTCCGCGGACTCCCTGTCTAAGGAGCCGGTGGGCTCATCGGCTAAAACGAGTTTTGGTTTATTTATAAGGGCCCTGACGACTGCTGCGCGCTGCAGTTCACCCCCGGATAATTGGGCTGGAAAGTAATCCAGGTGTTTCTCCAGGCCAACTCGCTCTAATAATTTTTTTGCCATACTTTCAGCATCGCTGCTATCTTTTCTTGATCCAAAAGGGATCGTTGGGATTAAAACATTTTCAAGAACCGTACACTGGGGGAGTAAATGATGGAGTTGAAAAACAAAACCGATATCCAGGTTCCTGGTTTTAGAAAGTTCCGCATCATCGAGATCGGCCAGATTTTTACCCGCAAAATTCACCTGCCCGGAACTAGGTTTGTCAAGGGAGCCAATTATATTTAAAAGAGTGGTCTTCCCGGACCCTGATGGGCCAACGACTGCAATCGCTTCTCCCCGGGCAACGTTAAGGGAGATGTCATTAAGAACGGTAATTTCTCCCTTACCTGAGGGAGTTTTAAATTTTTTCTCAATATGTTTTAGTTCAAGTAACATCATGTTTTATTATCTCCAAAATACAAACTTTTTTCAAGACTCCCCTTGAAAAAGCAACAATTAATTTTAGCCACGAAGGCACACGAAGAGACACGAAGAAGAGATGAATTTTCTTGCCCAGTTCCTTTTCCTGGTTATCTCGTGACTCCCAACAAGCTCCGCCAATTTCTGAAAAGTTGGCAGTGGTGACGGTGGTTGACTTTTTGGCAATTGGAAAAATATAGTTGTAACATTTTTCTATATGCCCTGGTAATTGCTTTTTATAATTGGTGGTAATAGGGTGAAAAGGCAATATAATTATATATTTACAGCCACCTTTCAATGTGATATAAAATAATTTTATGAAATTCCGCAGGTATAGGGTTCGGAATTTATCCTTATAAACGCCTGGTCATACTTAAGGGCGGGAGCTCAGATGAAAAGGAGATTAAGAATAATGAAATGCTTCAAATAAAATTTATACGGCCAATCTTTTACAGTCACACCTCATCTATAATTCAGGACTTTTTTCTTAAAAATCGGCCATGCCCTGGTATTATAATGGAAGGGATAAGATGGTTAAATTAGACAAGAACATCATAGAGGATATCTTTGCGTTAACCCCGATGCAAGAGGGAATGCTTTTTCATTATTTGAAGGAACCCCAAAACCGGTATTATCTAGAACAATTAAGCCTGGTTATAACCGGTGACATCGATTTGAAATGTTTTGAAAACGCATGGAATGTTGTGATTGAAACCAATGAAATGCTGCGTACCATGTTTCGTTGGGAGAAATTAGAACACCCGGTACAGGTCATTTTAAAGAAGCATCAACTCCAATGGAAATATTTTGACTTTTCCACCATCATCGATGAGGCCAATAAAAATGAAAATGAAATAGAAAGGAATTGGAAAAAGTGCCTGGAAAAAATAAAAGCCAAAGATAGAGATCAATCGTTTGAATTACAGCAAGTGCCCTTTAGAATCACCTTGTGCAAAATCGGGGAAAATAGATATGAGATGATTATTAGCAATCATCATATTTTGTACGACGGCTGGAGTAACGGGATCATTTTGAAAGAGTTTTTTAAGGCTTATGATGATCTATCCAAGGGCAAAGAATTTGTCAAACCGGTTAAAACAAAATTTAAAGAATTTATCAAATGGAACCGGAACCAGGGGGTAAATATAGATAAGCAGGAAAAATTCTGGAGAAACTATTTAAAAGGGATTGAGTCCCGGACCGAACTATCGATAAAAAGAAGCAAAGGAAAAGGAAAAACCACAGTTGGAATAGAAAATCTGCATGTCAATTTTAAGAAAGAATTAAAAGACAAAATAGAAAATTTTGTAAGAAATTATCGAATTACATTGGCATCATTCCTGTACGGTGTTTGGGGATTATTGTTACAAAAATACAATAACAGTTACCATGCTGTTTTTGGTACTACGGTCTCGGGTAGGTCTGTGAGAATCGATGGAATAGAAGATATGGTGGGATTGTTTATAAATACGATACCGCTGCGGATAAGAACAAACCCCGCTGAGAAAATAGGTGACCTGCTGCATCGTATCGATAACCACTTGCAGGTGAGAGAAGAATATGAACAGACATCTTTTGTAGATATCAGGAAGTCCAGTGAAATAGGCAGCCGTGAAGAGCTTTTTGATTCTATTGTTATACTGGAGAATTACCCCCTGGAACGTCGTTTAACCCGGGAGCATAATCAATTATCCGTGGGTTCTTATTCCATGTTTGAACGGACCCATTATGATTTAACCGTTACTGTAACGATATTTGCTGGAATAGACGCGAATATCGCTTATAATGAAACGTTATTTGCAGAGGATTCCATTGCCAGGTTGGCCGACCATTTTCAATGCATTGCCCGGGAGATAGTAGAAGGCCCCGAGAAACAAGTTTCCCATCTGGAGGGTATAACAGAAGAAGAGAAGAAACAGGTATTATATGAGTTTAATGATACAGCAGCAGATTATCCCGTGGATAAGACCCTCCACCGGCTGCTGGAAGAACACGTGGCCAGGACCCCGGACCGTGTGGCCCTCTTGGGGCAAACGCATCTTACTTACCGGGAATTAAATGAAAAAGCCGGTCATCTGGCTCATTTACTGCAGCAGCAAGGGGTGATACCTGACACCATTGTAGGCATCATGATGGAGCGATCCATTGAGATGGTGATAGGCATAATGGGGATATTAAAAGCAGGAGGTGCGTATTTACCGATTGAACCGGGATATCCCCGGGAGCGCATTGATTATATGCTGGGAGACAGCAAGGCGAGAATTTTGGTAAGTGAGGTGAGTAAGGTAAGTGAGGTAAGTGAAGGAACCGCAGTGATCGATTTGCCTTCATTAATTATAGAGAACAAAGATACAGAACCCACTCACCTTACTCACCTTACTCACCCCACTCACCTATGTTACGTCCTCTACACCTCGGGGTCCACGGGAAAACCAAAAGGTGTATTGTTAGAGCATGGTGCTGTGGTAAATATATTGACGGCACTACAAAGGGAGTATCCCTTAAGGGAATCCGATGGGTTTCTATTCAAGACGCCCTATGTTTTCGATATCTCTGTAACCGAATTATTCGGTTGGTTTTGGGAAGGCGGCCGGTTAGTGGTGCTGGAAAAAGATGGAGAGAAGGACCCGGGAAAGATATTGGATATCATCGAAAAAATTGGAATCACTCATATCAATTTTGTGCCCTCTATGTTCAATATATTTGTCGAAGCGTTGGATCCGCAAAATAAAGGCAAATTATCCGGTCTGAAATATATTCTTTTATGTGGAGAAGAGCTTTTACCCGGGGTGATTGGTCGATTGAGGGCTTTGAATACAAAAATTACGGCAGAGAATATATACGGGCCCACAGAAGCTGCGATTTATGCCAGTAAGTATTCGCTGGACCAATGGGAAAACAGCGGTTTCATTCCTATCGGAAAACCGCTTCCCAATTATAAAATCTACATCCTGGATAAAGACGGACATCTTCAGCCTATCGGTGTTCCCGGTGAGTTGTGTATATACGGGGACGGTTTAGCCAGGGGGTATTTACACAACCTGGAGTTAACCGCAGAAAAGTTTTTAGTTTCCTATAGGTCCTATAGGACCAATAGGACCTATATTCCTTCTAAAAAAATCTACAAAACCGGTGACCTGGCCCGGTGGTTACCGGATGGAAATATTGAATTTTTAGGTCGAATGGACTTGCAGGTAAAGATAAGGGGATTTCGAGTCGAATTGGGAGAAATCGAGAACCGGCTGCTGGACCATCCTGCTGTAAAAGAAGCAGCGGTAATCGCCCGTGATGACCGAAAGGGGGAAAAATATCTTTGTGCCTACCTGGTCCATGATGAGAAAGGAGTTGATACCCGGCAGTTGAAGGAATTTCTTTCCACCCGGTTACCGGACTATATGATTCCCGGCTATTTTATCCCATTACCCGGGCTGCCTTTAACCTCCAGCAATAAGATAAACAGGAATGCCCTGCCGGAACCTGTACTAAAAGCAAGTCAGGGTTGTGGGCCCCCCCGTAATCAAATCGAAAAAAAATTGGTAGAGACCTGGATGGAGGTCCTGGGCCGGGACAGGGATGGTGGTGGTGGGCAGCAGCCGATGATCGGTATTGATGATAATTTCTTTGAATTGGGGGGCCATTCGCTGAAAGCCATGGCTTTGATGTTGAAGATACACAAAGAATTCAATGTTAAAGTATCTTTGCCGGAGATTTTTGATGCGTTGACCATCAGGTGGTTATCTCATCATATCGAAAATAAAACCGGGGAAAAATACGTTTCCATCGAACCGGCACCCCAAAAAGATTATTATGCATTATCGCCGGCGCAAATGAGATTATATTTGATTCAACAGTTGAATCAAAAGAGTACCGGTTATAATATGTCCTGGGCTGCAGCATTGGAAGGAGACCCGGATTATAATAGACTGGAAGGGGTCTTCATCCGGTTGATCGACCGTCATGAAAGCCTGAGAACTTCCTTTCACATGCTGGCAGGTCAACCGGTGCAGAGGGTCCATGAGAACGTGGAATTCGAAATCGAATATTATTCGGACACAGGGGACACAGGGGACGGGGAGGAACGAAAGCAGGAGGCCAACCGGCAACTGCCAACTGATTTTTTCCGTCCTTTTGATCTTTCCCGGGCACCTCTTCTGCGGGTGGGGTTAATAAAAAAAACCGGCCTTTATCATTTCATCATAATAGACATGCATCATATCATTTCTGACGGTACTTCAATGAGCATATTAACCCGTGAATTTGTGAATCTTTATAAAGGAGCGGGATTACCTATTTTAAAGCTGCGGTACAAAGATTTTTCAGAATGGCAAAACCGGCGATTGGGAAGCGGGAAGTTAAAGCGGCAGGAGGAGTACTGGTTAAGCCACCTTTCCGGGGAGCTTCCTATCTTGAATATGCCTTTTGATTACCCCCGGCCAACCGTCCAGGGCTTTGATGGAGACCGGGTTCACTATCAACTGGAAGGACAACTGACCCGGGATTTAAATGCTTTAGCGGGAGAAACGGGTACCACGTTATATATGGTGTTATTGGCGGCATATAACCTCCTGGTTCGCGGGTATACAGGCCAGGAAGATATCATTATCGGGACCCCTATCGCTGGCCGCACCCATGCCGACCTGGAAAACGTGATAGGTCTTTTCCTGGAAACGCTTGCTATCCGTAGTTATCCACGAGGCGAGCGATATTTTAACCACTTTTTAGAGGAAATAAAAAACACCACTTTAACGGCCTATGAGAACCAGGATTATCCTTTCAGGGAACTGATAAAAAAGAAGGCGGATATAAATAATT
>WVZO01000149.1:282-1446 GCA_011772425.1 Candidatus Aminicenantota bacterium | reverse complement strand
CGAAAAGATTTTATGCAGCAGCATACAGGGCAGCATATTATATCAGGGTCCCTCTGGAAAGTAGGAAAATATAAAACGGTCTCGGTCCATATGGGAATCGATTATACTACCATTGAAATCGATGCCCCGGATATCCCGGAAAAAGATCTAATCGAAACTGAGAAACTGGCCAACCAGGCTATTATCGGCGATTTGCCCCTGAGTTTTATTTATACCGGTCACCAGGAAGTTGATCAATATCCCTTGCGTAAACCCTGCACCCGTGAAGGTCAAATCCGCCTGGTAAAAATTGGGGATTTTGACTGTGTGGCCTGCGGTGGTCTTCACTTCGACAGCACTCGCAAGGTTAAACTGGTAAAAGCTACTGGAATCGAAACCATTCGCGGTCATGCGCGCATTACCTGGAAAATAGGCGATAGAGCCCTTGCAGACTACAGCAAAAAAGATAAAATTATTTCCGATTTAAGGTCTGTACTGGCTACCAAGGAAGAAAATTTCGCGCCCAAAGCAGCAGAAATCCAGGAGGAACTGGTAACGTATAAAAGAAGATGCAGTTGGTTTGAAAACCGGCTTGCCGATATGACGGCGCGAGATTTCTTGAATGAAGCCCGGCAAAACCGCTCGGACTCCTCACTTGCAATTATCACCAGGGCGTTTAAAGAGGAAGACGAGCAATTAATCAAGAAAATTATAAAAAGTCTTTTAACAGAAGACGGTGTCCTGTTTTGTTTTGTCAATGCATTGGCGGATAAAGATAAACTAAGATGGAGCATCGGATGTTCGGAGGATGTCAAATTTCCTTTTGATAAGCTCAAGGATGAACTGCTGCCTGTAATAGAAGGAAAAGGCGGCGGCCGGCCTCCTTTATGGCAGGGCGCCGGATCGAAACCGGGAGGAGTAACGGATTTTCTTTCCCGGTTCAGGTCTCTTGCTGAGGACCTATAACCTTGACACTGGCGATTCCTCTAAGGGTTTGATGAATCAAACCCCTACTTATACTGTCTGCCGTGTTTGATGACGATATCTACTCGTTGAAGCAAACAGATATGGCGAAGAATATCACCGCGTACAGCAATTGAATAAGGTGCCAGGTACTTTATTCTTCCATGCGTTTGAATATTGCTTCATAAAACGAAAACATTCCGCACGCGCAAATAGTCCGCG
>WVZO01000149.1:0-217 GCA_011772425.1 Candidatus Aminicenantota bacterium | reverse complement strand
CCGGTCACGGCCCGGTTGACGTATTCCAGGGCACGGGTAAAATCGCGGCTCTCTTCCCTTACTGTCTTCATCAGCCAGGCCCTGCCCAGGGAGAGATATACGAAAGAAGAAGGAAATATCAAGAAAATGGCGGTGGATTTACATTTTTCCTCTTTACATTATTGCATTGGTTTTATACAATATGGCTATGGATAAAATGATTAAACAAGAATTGAGA
>WVZO01000383.1:2244-2424 GCA_011772425.1 Candidatus Aminicenantota bacterium | reverse complement strand
ACACCTCCCACTCCACCTTCGCCTTAACCATAAGAGAAGTAAAAAAAAAGTGGACAATCAAAAGGGAATAACAAATGGATAGTTCTAAAAATAAAATGGCTGTTGAAATTAAAAAAGCATCGACAGAAATTACCACCATCGATCAACTGGCTCAATCGTTGGCCGGTCATACCCGGTTAA
>WVZO01000383.1:0-2103 GCA_011772425.1 Candidatus Aminicenantota bacterium | reverse complement strand
GGCACCCCCGGCCGAATAAGAATTCCAAATTCCAATGTTCAAAATCCCAAACAAAAGCACGCGAGTTCCTTAGTAATTGTGATCTTTTGTTTTGGTCATTTGCATTTGTTTCGAATTGCGATATTGGTCTCTGCGCAATTTCGGATTTATTTATCATTCGTGTCCCTTCGTGTCCCTTCGCGGCTAAAAAAAATTAAGTGGATTCTCTCCGCCGGTCGTCCCGGTTTCTAATCCAAAATTTGAAAAAATTGGCAGTCAAATAATTCACTTTGCCACTTATGGTTTTCCTGCTGTTTCGTGAAGTAATTTGTAGCCGTTAATATGGGGTTTTTTGCTGGAAAACAGCCCCAAATTCAACAAAACGATACACGAAAGGGACCTTTCGTGTATCGTTTTGTTAAGTGATTGTCCACTCAAAAAATTTTAAAAATAAGTAGAGTGCGCAGAGTACGCAGAGATGTTTTCTATTTTTTATTATAAACTTATTTTACTATTCGACCTTGTTGTTACGCGGTGTCCTTTCGGCAAGTGTGCGTATGGCTTAAAAAAAAATTTTTTTTGGGTATTGGCTTCCCCACCTCCAAGAAATATCCGCAGGTTACCAGGATAGCCAATTTCAAATTAACCCGAGCTCTTCCAGTTCAATCTGTGACTTGTACAAAATCGGGTACACAAGTAGATCAGGGTTCCTATCTCTTAGTTTTTCTTCCATAATTGGGGGTAAACCTCTTACTTTATAGAGTGTTTTGGATTGTAGGAGTTGTTCTACTGTTAAGCCTTTGGTTTCTGTGAGATCGGCTTCCTTAAGGTCGGCTTCCCTGAGGTTGGCTCTCAAGAGGTCGGCTCCCCTGAGGTTGGCTTCTCTGAGGTTGGCTTCTCTGAGGTCGGCTTTCCTAAGGACGGCATCCCTGAGATTAGCTCTCAAGAGGTTGGCTTCCCTGAGGTGGGCTCCTGTAAGGTTGACTCTCCTGAGGTCGGCTTCCACGAGGTTGGCTCCCGTAAGGTAGACTTTCAAGAGCTCGGCTTCCACGAAGTTGGCTCCCTTGAGGTTATCTTCTACAAACAAAAATTTATCTGGAAAAACAAACCCCCTAAAATTATACTTTTCTATTCGCATTTTCTGCCTTTCAAATTCCTGCCAAAAAGCATATTTGAAATTCTCCTTTTTACCTTTAATATCTTTTGAATGGAATATACAATGTTCATTATCATGCAATGGCCTCCCGCAGGGTTTTTCATCACTGAATTGATAATTACAAACCCCTTCCTTTTCTTCTGGCATCATTCACCTCCTATCTCGAATACCTATGAATACCATTTCCGGGGAGAAAAGTCAACTGTGCAGGGAATGAGTATTTCAACCAAATAGGGATTGACTCATTTACCCGGATCAGACAACCTTGACAAAAACAGTACCTGGTCACCAGGGAAACAGCACCCGTTGCCGTGTGGGCCAGGGAACCGGCATCGATGAAAGAAAAGTTCCCCGCGTGCACGGGCTCCCCACCAGGGATGGACGAAATCTGGCCCTCATGGACAAGGTCTGCTGCCGGAGGCCATGGAAACCAGGGATCATCACTCATTTTTACCTCCCATTTTTTAACATCCGATAATGATACACCATACTCATTTAAAAATCCAGTGGGAAACGGAAAAAGAATTTTAGAAACAAAGTCACTTATTTTGAATATCGACTGCAGCATAACTTGTGATTATCTCTTTTACTTTGGATGTCTTGCCTCTCCTGGAATCTTTTTTTGGGATTTGGTACTTGGTGCCTGGAATTTCCCCCTCAGGGGGTGAAGGCGTTTTAAAACCGTCCGAAGGACGCCCCATTGTTTCGGATTTCGTTATTCGTGCTTCGAACTTCCCCCTTTGGGGGCTTGATCTCTCCTACCGCACGGGCACTTTTAAAAAACTTCTGCCCTCCGTGCGGATATACTGTCCAGTATTTTTATCTACAGGATGGACAGAAATATGTAAAAACTCAAATAACGTTTTGTTTGTCCATCCTGAACTATTATTTGAAATCTATAAGAACTTTTTTTGCCTCCGGCAGCCAGGGGGATTCTTTTCGAGAAAACCACCCCCCTGGACCCCCCG
>WVZO01000639.1:839-1176 GCA_011772425.1 Candidatus Aminicenantota bacterium | reverse complement strand
TTCTAAACGATTTCATGGTGATTCCAAAAACGCTTTGAATGGTTCAAGAAAATTTCTTGATGAATCCAAAATCGTTTTGAATGATTCTAAAAAATTTTTGGATGATTCCAAAAGCGTTTTGGATGATTCTAAAGGATTTCCTCGTGAATCAAGAGGCTTTCCAGGCTTTTTTTTGCCTGTAAATACTCAATATTAAACTGTTTCGAGACTTGTGAAAAAATATTTTGCCATAAAGTGGCAAGATTTCACGACAAGGTAACTAATCTCTGTCCCCAATCTCTTGTTTTACCTGATTTAAGGCATTGTTCTGCTTTCGGAAATACCCCCGGGGAAGCAT
>WVZO01000639.1:0-815 GCA_011772425.1 Candidatus Aminicenantota bacterium | reverse complement strand
AGCTGAAAACAAACCGGTCCCTCTCCCTATTTATCGACCTGTGATTTACCAGGTCGCCATGTAGAACCGATGCCCCTGAAAGTGGGGTATTTCCCCACTTTCAGAGGGCTTCTTATTGACTGCTCTCCTATCCTTCTACATCTAACGGATATTTACCGTATCGTCTTCCACTTCACCATGAAAGAAGATTTCACCTGGTGTAAGACCCATTGGGTTGTTGGGCAGCAGTCGGCAATTCCATTGAGTTCCCTCCTGTCGTCAGTTTTAATCAACGGTATAATTGGCAAAAATCGAGAAGACAACATTTGTTTTTGTTGAGTCGCCAAAAGGATTGGGCATACTGCCGCCGTTCCACGTCTCATCGGACCGGTATGCCTCCCCGGGTAAACCGCCCCTCATTCTAAACCCCGGGCTACTCTCATAGACCCAGGCCAACCAGATTTTGGTTCCACCGTCCACATGCGGAGTACTTGTCAGTTCAATGGTCTGCCAACCCGTTGTGTTGCAAACACCGGTGACATCGGTTTTGGCTAACAGGTCCCCCGGTTTACCTGCATTATCACTGTACACACCCAAAATCATGGAAGTATCACCGACGTCCGTGTAATGGTACATAGAGACGCTTTTGATGGTCCCGGTCTCCGGCATGGTAAAGGGCTGGGCATGACGGTTGGGATCACTGTCAAAACCTGGATATACCCCGGTGGTGCCTACAGTTTTGTAGGTAGGCTCACCACTACCCCCTGGAGTATATGTGGCATAAATAGAGTAGATATCATTTCCTTCCTGGCTGCATCCAAAGAGCCCGGGCATGC
>WVZO01000180.1 GCA_011772425.1 Candidatus Aminicenantota bacterium | reverse complement strand
GGAGTCAGCGGCATCTGATCCAATTTCATGAAAAATGAAGGCATCATGTAATCCGGCAGCCGTCGGTTTAAATATTTTCTCAATTCGCCGAGGTAGGACTCCTGGTCAGAGTCATCTCTGTCACTGGTTACTAGATAGGCACACAGGTATTTCTCTCCATTTTCATTCTCTTTTGCCAGAACCACGGTTTCCTTTATTTCTTCTCTCTTTAACAATTGGCTTTCTATTTCACCCAATTCAATCCTGAATCCCCTGATCTTAACCTGTTGATCTATTCGTCCCAGGAATTCAATGTTTCCATCCGCAAGCCACCGGGCCAGGTCACCGGTTTTGTATAGTTTGCCTCCGGCGGCCAGGGGGGCTTTTTTGAAAAACCGCCCCCCTGGACCCCCTGAAAAACTTTTATTTAAAAACTTTTCCGCTGTCAATTCCGGGTTATTTAAATATCCCCGGGCTACCCCGGCTCCTCCGACACATAATTCCCCCGAAACTTTAATGGGGACAGGTCTTTCGCATTTATCCAGGATATAACAACTCACATTGGTTATGGGTTTCCCTAATGTAACTTTACTCTTCGTATCCGTATATTTAGCTGCTAAAGCATCGATGGTTGCTTCGGTCGGTCCGTATTGATTGTATAGAGTGTACCCTTTTTGGATAATATTGTTTTTAACAAGTTCTTCCAGCTTCTCCCCACCGGATAAAACCACCCGTACACTTTCCAACCGTTGGACATCACCGCTGCAAAGGAGCTGGTCTAACATCACCGGCACAAAGTTAAGAACATGAATTTGATACTTTTCAATATACCGGCGCAGCACCTCGATATTAAAGAGCAAATCTTTGTCCACTATATGAAGAACTCCTGCAAACAGTAATGTGCCGAATACCTGGTTCACACTGGGATCAAAGGTGTAATCGGACATCTGGAGCATATGGGACCGAGTGTTCAAGCGATATTTTTTCCCAAACCAACTGACGACATTAACCGCATTCCTGTGTTCTACCATTACACCTTTGGGCCGGCCAGTGGAACCGGAAGTGTAGATGACGTAACATAGGTGAGTGGGGTGAGTAAGGAGAGTAAGGTTAGTGGGTTCTGTATCTTCGTTCTCTATAATTAATGAAGGCAAATCGATCACTGCAGTTCCCCCACTTACCTTACTCACCTTACTTACCTCACTCAACAAAACCTTCGCTTTGCTATCTTTCAGCATGTAATCGATGCGTTCTTGCGGATATTCGGTATCGATAGGCAGGTAGGCACTCCCTGCCTTTAATATGCCTAATATGCCGATAATCATTTCCATCGAACGCTCAACCATAATTCCTACAATACTGTCTGCCAGGACACCTTTTTCCCTTAATGAATGGGCCAGTCGATCGGCCTTTTCATTTAATACACCGTAAGTGATGTGCATCTTCTCCTTCTTGACAACTGCCCCCTTATCGGCCGGAGATGCCATCCCCTGCCCATTGCCAATTAAAGCTGTCCCCTCCGGGGATCGTTCTACCTGTTCTTCAAACAATTCATGAATGGTTTTATCCCCGGGATATTCGACTGCTGTATCATTAAACTTCTCCAACAGCAACCGCTTCTCCGGTTCCGGGATTATCTCAATTTCCCATATTTTTTGCCCGGTGTTCTTTAAGACTGAGGTAACTA
>WVZO01000220.1 GCA_011772425.1 Candidatus Aminicenantota bacterium | reverse complement strand
GACAATACCTGGTAGATATTGGACAAAATTTGGAGGATTTTTCACATTTGAAAAGAGGTATTTCACATATTCTCGGCGTTTTTTCACATAATGCAGGCGTTTCTTAACATCTCTTCGGTGGAACTTCACATGACAAAGGTGATTTTTCACATTATTCCGGTGGTATTTCACATAGTTAAGGTGATTTTTCACATATCCCTGGAGGTAATTCACATAATCAAGGTGGTTTTTCACAATTCCCCGGTGGTATTTCACATAATACAGCGGGTTTTTCACATTGCCCCGGAGGTTTTTCACATTTCCCGTGTTATCGGCAATTTTTTTTAAACCTTTAAAGGATTTTTTTCGTATTAATAACTTTAGAAGGAGTACTAAACATGAAAAAAGACTCGAAGAGAAAGAAGTTAGCAGAAGAAATCGGTTCCAGGTTAAAGGTAATGCGCAAAGCCTTGAATATTTCCCAGGAAAGAATGGCCGCCAATTTTGGAGTTTCCAGGACCACTTATACCAACAATGAAGTCGGGAAAACGTTTCCTGGTCTTCATGCCTTAAAGGTGCTGGCCGATTCCTTTGAAGTTTCCATGGATTGGTTGATATGCAGTAGAGGTCCGATGTTGTATGGTGACCGGATGGAGCAAAAAGAAGAAACAGGACTGGGAAGTGTGTTGGTTGAAGTTAAGGAGCTTTTAGAACACATGGAGCATATTCCGCTGCTGCGTCATGAGGTGTTAAGTTTTTTCTATAAATTTAAGCTGGAGAACCGTGAACTGGTGGAAACATCTATGAAGGGCAGCAAAATAGAGGAAGAAAAAGGAAACGATTAGATTTGAACAGGCAGTTGAATTTCGATTACTGATAGTGTTTTCCCGGGATGTTTGCAACACCTGACCATTGTTTGATGAGAACAATCACCTTCCGCAAAACCCTTTACTGAAGAGTCTTTTAAATTAAAAGTTTTAGGATTTTACCGGCAACTCGAAAGCATCCAAACTGCCCCAAAGGTGTCCAAAAAGTGACCGGTAGAAATTTTCTGCAATAAAAATTGTTTAAAATTAACAAAAACACAGGACTGATTTATTGTTTCGATTTCAAAAACTTCGGCTCGATCCTGACAATGATATTTTTTTTGCTTACCTTACCATCCTTATCTGTTTCAATGAACACAAAATGGTAATACCCAACAAATCCCGGTCCAGAATGCCAATAAAACTTGCTGGTTTTATTATCGAGAGTTGAACCTATTGGCAAAGGTCTGAGTTGATTTCCAACTATCGT
>WVZO01000352.1 GCA_011772425.1 Candidatus Aminicenantota bacterium | reverse complement strand
GACGAGCAGAAAGTGTATAACTATGTCAAAGCGGAATCAAAGAAGCGGCATGACCTTTACTGGCTGTTACCCTTAGGATTTAACAACACCTATGCGCTAATGATGAGAAGAGAACAGGCAAATAGGTTGGGAATAGAGACCATTTCCGATTTAAAAAAATACATCCATCAACTTCGTACAAGTGAGTGAATTTAATGGATATAGCCCAGGGATTTTAATTTTTTTATATGTTTCTTATCCATAGGTTTGCGAACGGCCTTTTTTCGGTCTTTGTCAATCCTTTTTTGCCAATTAACCAGGTATTCCCGGAGTTTTTCCACCACTTCCTTATGATTGCGGGCCAAATCCCTGGGTTCTGACAACAGGCTGCGGCCTTCCAGGTTCAGGGTATCCTGGGAAATTCTCAGGGCCTCCAGGATGGTAGGATAGATGTCGATATGTTGGACCAAGCGGTTATCCTTGCCCGGCGCAAAGACTCCGGGACACCGGATAATCAGGGGCATATTTACCAGTTCGGCATTTACCGAGTAAGAATGGTAGAGAAAACCGTGTTCCAGGAATCCCTCTCCGTGATCGGAAAGAAAAATGACAAGTGTGCGGTTCAGCAGCCCCAGTTTTTTCAGGTGATCCACCAGGCTGCGGAAACGACTGTTGATATAGCGAATCTCCTCATCATAGGAAGCGATCATATGGCCCAGGTCCTTATAAAAGAGAGAACTGATGATATACTCCATTTCATTGCGGTATTCGCTGTCGACGTCTTTGGGGAACGTCCGTCTTTTGCTGGAGCGGCGAATTTTTTTCCCGCTAAATATGCCGCGAAAAGAGGAGGGGGCAAAATAAGGACTGTGGGGGTCGATATAGTGAATATACAGAAAAAATCGCTGCCCCTTGTTTTTGCGAATCCACTTAAATATCTTTTTATCGAAACGTTTCATGGATTTTAATGTAGGCCGGTGCCTGCGGTCATTGGTTTTCCCCATCTCGTACCCCTGATTGTACTGAAAACGCTTCTCGATCATGGGGTTTTCATTAAAAGCAGCCGTCAGGCATCCCAATGTTTTCAACACCTCCGCCAGGGTCATATATGACAGCGGCAGGGCTTGATCGTTATATTTAGACGCCCCAGGTGCAATCTTTTCTCTATCAGTCCATCCCCCTGGAATAAATCAAATGATTTTTTGACTGATCCTTACAAAAAACTTTGCCAGTATGGCGACATCTTGAAAAGACATAGGCTATTATGGATAGAATACCTGGCACCAATTTTCTTGATAACCTGTCTCTAATGCTTATTAACAAATCGTCTCGCGGGATATTAACGGCGTCTCCCGAGACGATTTTTCAACAGGTTCCCATTATTTTTCAGTCGATATTAAATCTTTTTGCTCTGAGGAGACATCTTTTTGGTCTTAGGAGA
>WVZO01000766.1:1591-1760 GCA_011772425.1 Candidatus Aminicenantota bacterium | reverse complement strand
ATCTTTTGCGATATAGGGCCTCTCACATCCAACATAGGCAAAAAGCTTTAGAACAGATGAATCTAAAGCTAACCAATGTTATTTCCGATATAACAGGGATAACAGGCATGCAGATCATTCGAGCGATTGTTTCCGGTGAGCGTTCTCCCAGAGAATTAGCCAAATATCG
>WVZO01000766.1:0-1559 GCA_011772425.1 Candidatus Aminicenantota bacterium | reverse complement strand
GGAAGGTTATTATAAAAAAGAACTGATTTATATATTGAGTGACTTAAGAAAAGGGTTGAAAAATTGGGATATGAACTCGTTCCAAAGGAGGCATAAAATGAAGAAAATCGACCCTTCAAACCGCGCCTATGACGTGGTGTTTCTTAGGAGAGCCCCTGGCCGCCGGAGGCAAAATTAATAATGAAGAAAGAAACTGACATTTTGATTTATTCGGGAGCGTCGCCGGCGCGGGTGGCAGCGGATTTAAAGCCTCTCATTGATTTTCAGGAGGAGGGATTATCTCTTGAGGCATTGTCCGCTTTAATTGAAAACCACCTGGTGCCGCATTTGATGAAATACGATTGTCCCGGGTTCCAGTCTATGTTTAATGCCATTCCTGAGCAAGGGGCGAAATTGGGTGCTCAAATAGCCCTGGACTTTAACCAGGGAGTGACCAACTGGCAGGTATCCCCTGGCGGTGCAATGCTGGAAGAATTATGCTGCAAAGCATTGTGCAGGCTTTTCGGTTTGTCTCCCGGCGCGGATGCCACTTTTATGTATTGTGGAACTTATGCTAACCAGGAGGCCCTGTACCTGGCCCTGCACAGGAAAGCTGAAAATTGCGGGTTTGATTTTGGTGAAAAGGGGTTAATGGGTTTTGAAGATCCTTCCAGGTTGATTGTTTTAACCTCTGAAGACGCCCATTTTTCTATCAAACATGCGGTTCGTATGTTGGGCCTTGGTGAGCATAACCTGGTTCTTTTGGAAGTGGATAAAAACCGGCGAATCGATATAAACCGTGCTAAAAAGGCTATTATTGAGCTGCAAAAAACCAGGGAAATATTTTGTATTGTTGCCACTGCCGGGACTACGTCTACCGGCAGCGTTGACCCTATTTTACCGCTGGTGGAGATTTCCAGGAGGCTGGGTGCCTGGCTGCATGTGGATGGTGCTTATGGATTGGCTTACAGCCTGGTTCCGGGCTGGAAGGATTTATTTGCCGGGATTGACCAGGCCGATTCTGTTTCCTGGGACCCCCATAAACAGTTTAGCGTTCCCATCCCCAATTCTTTGCTTTTTGTTGCTGACAGGGCGGATTTTAACCGCGTAACTTTATACAGTCACTATTTTTACCGCCCGGAGGATGCGGATGCAGAGCCCAATCCCGGGCTTAAATCTCCACCTTCTACCCGTCCCCTGGCTGCACTGCCCCTGGTGACTTCACTGCGCTACCAGGGATTGAAAAAAGTTATTGAACGGCTTCGGGCGCCTCTCCTGGCGATTCGCTCCCTGGCAGAATACCTGGAAAAAGAACCGGATATTCACGTGGTTCATACCCCGGATACCGGGATTCTCTGTTTTCGCATCCAACCCAAAGGAGTACCGGAAAATCACCTGGATGATCTACAGGAATATGTATATAAACGAATCCTCACTGAAGGGAAACGTTCGCTGTCCATTTCAAAATTGAATAATAAAACAGTGCTGCGATTGGTGGTCATCTCACCGGCGATTACAATAAACGAATTGCTGGAAACCATTACAAATGTACGTGCTGTGGGTTCTGAGTATTTAAATAA
>WVZO01000665.1:1379-1601 GCA_011772425.1 Candidatus Aminicenantota bacterium | reverse complement strand
TCGTGCATCGTGATTTAAAACCCGCCAATATCATGCTGATGGATAACAATAAAAATGAATCGTCAACAGTTGTCAAGCTGCTGGATTTTGGCGTGGCATTGATGAAATTTCAAACCCGGCTCACCCAATCCGGTATGTTAGTGGGAACCATTAATTATATCGCCCCGGAACAAATCACCGACAACCTTTATTCTCCCGCCAGCGACGTTTACTCGTTGGGAA
>WVZO01000665.1:0-1304 GCA_011772425.1 Candidatus Aminicenantota bacterium | reverse complement strand
GCAATTACGCCCTGAAATCCCGGAAACATTAAATCATTTAATCATGCACATGCTTGCAAAAGAACCGATGCAGCGACCGTTGGCAGGGGATGTTTTAACCCTTCTGAAAAAAATAGAAAAACCGACACCTATAGGAGGGTATGGCACAGGGACATGAGGTATTAGATGTTAACATCTAACCATATACCATGTCCCATGCACCATTTACCCCGCTATAATTGGAAATTATCCAGTATTTTTTAACATCTAGCAGGAAGTATTAAGCACTTTGGATTCCAATTGACAAGTCGCTTTACAGCTATCGCAGGAGGGGCAAATTGTTTCTGTCGGGCATGGATCCCCTCCCAACACGACTCTCATTTCTAACCCGTTGAGTGTGGCAATCGTCTCTTTGTTCAACTTTAATTTCTTTTCACTTTTTTTTGTTTTCATTTTTAAACCTCCTCGGTATTTTTTTAATTTTCCCGGTATGAAGAACCCTTTCGCTTATTCATCCCGGAAATATAACATGCAATTCTTTTGCCAAATATACATGTATTCAGAAAGCCCATTAAACTAAAATTATAGAACCTCCCCAAACAAATCGTTTACCACTCAATAAACCTATGGTGTTATTGAGTTTAAAAATAAAATAAATATAGGAGCAAGATCATTATCAATACAGGTTATTTCCCAATAAACCCCCGGGTTTATCCAATAAACCCCCGGGTTTATTTTCCGGATGACGCGGATGAGATTGAAAAAAACTTACTTATCTATTATTATAATACCCTAAGGAGATACAGATGATCGAGATTATAAAAGCCAAAATATGGGACATACTAAAGGAAAAAGAAGTTTCCCTGGTCATGGTATTCGACAAAGAGGGCCGAATCCTCTGGCATAAAGGAAGGAAAATCAACGGACAAACCATCGATGAAGGCGAAGGGTTTTCAAAAAGTTATATAAAAAAATGTCTAAACAGCGGACAAGGCATTGACAGGGAGAACGTGGTTATCAAATCATCTCAAGATATTTCCTCGGAATCGGCATTCCGGTTGGTCATTAAATGCATTCTCATTCATCCCCTGGAAAATGATTTATTCCTGTATGTGGACAGTGGAAAAAAAGAATCCTTTAGTACCGCTGAGAGAGAAACCTTTAAAATGCTGGGAGATATGGCAGCGGAGTTGGTCAAACAGATAAGAAAACAACAGGAAATTGCCGGAGACATTACCGGTGCCAGTGAGGCCATTGAAAAGGTAAAAAAACTGGTTTTAAATTATTCCATCGTGGAAGAACCGATTTTATTGAAGGGAGAAACC
>WVZO01000007.1 GCA_011772425.1 Candidatus Aminicenantota bacterium | reverse complement strand
AAGCCCCATTTAGGAATTGCTGTCGGTGATGTTTCCGGCAAGGCAATGAAAGCTGCCATGACAGCCGTTATGGCAAACGGTATAATCTTTTCAAAATCCTCTGAAACCCGGTCCATTACCGAAATAATGTCACAGTTAAACCGATCCCTTTATGTTAAAACCGAGAAACAGGTCTTTGCTGCCCTGTTAATTATCTCCATTGAAACAAACACAAAAAAAATGGCATACACTAATGCCGGCCTGCCGGAACCCTTATTAAAATCGGGTCATTCTGTTACTGGCCTGGAAAGTTCAGGCAGCAAAGTTCCGCTTGGGGTCTATAAAGAAAAGGATTTTACCGAGGATCACGTTCAATTGAGCTCAGGGGATATCGTGGTACTTTTTACAGATGGTATTTCTGAGGCGAGGAATTTGCAGCAGGAGTTTTATGGAAGTGAAAATTTGAAACGGTTTCTTGAAAATCTTGATACCGTCAACCTGACGTCAAACGAGATTGTAGATAGGATTATGGATGATATTGGGAGGTTTTCCGGGGGGGTTGATCAGTTTGATGATATTACCGTGNNNNTGACCGTGTATGAAAAGTTTTTGGGAGTCCAGAACCCTTTTTTCAAAAAGGGTTTTGGCCGTCGGAGACAAAAAAAAGTACTTTTAGATTAAATCGTCTGCGGCAAAAATTTTTCAACCCCCCGGCAGATTTTTTTTCAGTTCTTCTATTTCCTTCTTCACCTCAGCAATCACCTTTTCCTTCTCTATAACTTTCTCTTCAGTTCTCATTAATTTCCGCTCCAATTCGCCAAATGCATTCTCATATTCTCGCTCTGCCATGTCTTCAAGCTCCACCTGGCGCATGAATTTCTCATCACCCGCTGCCTTAGCCAGGCGTCTCACAATCAAACGCATCAACTCATTTTTAGGCTTATAATTATATTCCTTCAAAACACGGGTTCCACTTTTGAACTTCTCCTGGGCAAACACGGAAAGCACATGCTCCAGGTTGGTCTTCATCTTCAACTTCAAACCGGGGACCTGGATCACATAGGAATTGTGACTCAAGCACTCGATAAAATAGTTTCTTTCATCGATTTCCACTCCACCCAGTACATCCCCACATATTTACGCGCTACCTTAATCACACCCGGCAGGGTCCTGGATAACCTGAACCCCAAAAAATA
>WVZO01000251.1:284-1305 GCA_011772425.1 Candidatus Aminicenantota bacterium | reverse complement strand
CCTCGTGAATATCTATCAGGCGTTTATGAGTCCTCAACTCAAACTGCTCACGCGACTTTTTATCAATGTGAGGACTCCGCAAAACGGTGTATCTTTCAATACGTGTAGGCAACGGTACCGGCCCACTGACACGGGCATTAGTCCTTCGAGCGTGCTCTACTATCTCCTTAGCAGACGCATCAAGAGTCCTGTGGTCGTAGGCCTCCATTCTAATCCTTATTCTTTCGGTTTCAGTCGTCATAAATTCTTTCTACGCTTTTGACGGATCGAATCCTTAACATGAATTCATACTTTAGATTCATAAGTCGATAAAAAACATAAGTTTATAANNTTATAAACTAAAAGAAATAAAAAAACTCTCTCTTAGCGTATAAATCTTCTCCTATCTGCTCAATCAAAGCTGTTTTTTTGGCAGGAAAGGCTTTTTTCGCTGAGTTCGATTATCAAATCAGCCTTCCTTCAGAAACCAGATACGTGCCAATTTTTGGCCCTTCCAAAGCCATTTATCGGCCTTGGCACACCCTTAGGTGCAACGAAACACCTTTTAAAAACCATCCATGACCACCAAATTACAGGTATGCTACAGCCCAACTGGTTTACGCAAAGTCATCCTTGACAATGCTCGCTACGGCTAAAAAACATAGTTTTTACCACATAAATCAAGTAATATCAATAAAAATAACGATAAAAAATAAAATAAAATACAAAAAATGCAAAATATTTTTAAAGAATAATGGTTTTTGCGATCTGCTCAGGGATCTTTTCATAACTCAGGGGCTCCATAGTAAAGGTTCCCCGACCGGCTGTGGCACTTCTAATCTCGCTGGAATACCCAAACATTTCCGCCAGAGGCACCTTGGCATCGATTACCCGCATATTTCCATGCATCCGACAATCCGTTATCAGCCCTCTTTTGCCAAGCAAATTGCTCTGAACCGCCCCGAAAGCAGATTCCGGCACGACCGCTTGAAGTCGCATGATAGGCTCAAGTAAAACCGGTCCGGCTTGGGTAAGGGCCTTT
>WVZO01000251.1:0-223 GCA_011772425.1 Candidatus Aminicenantota bacterium | reverse complement strand
AGCCAAGTCCGAAGAATCCACTGAATGGAATGAGCCATCAATCAACGTAACTTTAATCCCCACAACGGGATAGCTTGCTAACACACCGGCCCCCAGAGCGTCCCTTGCCCCCCTTTCTACAGCAGGAATATACTCTCTCGGCACAGCGTTAGACACCACTTTGTTTTCAAACTCAACACCGCGACTCGGCAGACCATCCTCTGTCAACAACGGTTCAACCAAC
>WVZO01000361.1:1039-1836 GCA_011772425.1 Candidatus Aminicenantota bacterium | reverse complement strand
TTTTTGTAAAACCGCCCCCCTGGACCCCCCACAAAACTTTTTATTAAAAAAAGCAAGAGTCTTTATTAATCTGATTTAATCCTTAAGTTAGCGCCTATGGGGTGCCACCCCCTTTGTAATTTTCTTCTCAATGGTCCTGGCAATTGATTCTTTGCCCTGCCATTGATGACCTTTACCGGGCCCAAAATGCTGCCTTGAAACGCCGCAAAATAATGCCCATCCGGGCAATTGATATGAATATCTTCTCCTCCAATATAAGCAGCCGCTTCCCGGTACTCCACTTCTATCACTGCATCAGGATCGGCGATTTGAACACACCCGAACATAAGGGCATTGGCACGGCGCCTGTCAAGGATAGGAGCCCCGATTTGCCAATTCTTTGCCAATAAAATACCGGGAATACGATCATGGGAGAAATAACTGAGAATCCCCTTGCTTTCGTAAATGTATCCCTCCAGGTCATGGGAGCGGATATATGGAAATGAAGCTATNNTGAAGTTATCTTTTTAGTTTTATAATGTTCATATTTCCATTGGGGCTGAGAGGTGTTAATGGAAAGAGGGGCAGATTCCTTTTGAACCACGCTGACAAATGCACCGGCGCCTCCTTCCCGATGGGGGAAAATTCGCCTGGAGCACACCCGGACTTTTTCATTTCCGCTGATGGCGCCTGAGACCGGCAGGCTCCCGGGTAAAGGCACCTGTGTAAATCCCTGGTTGAGAAGAAACTCCACCTGGTCTTCATTTTCTTCCTTAGAAAAGGTGCAGGTGGAATAGACAATGTATCCCTGGGGCCGC
>WVZO01000361.1:295-990 GCA_011772425.1 Candidatus Aminicenantota bacterium | reverse complement strand
TCCGACCAGTTGCCTGGCGAATGTTTTCCCTTTTGGAACAGCCCTTCCCCGGAACAAGGCGCATCGACAATGACGATATCGAAAAACCCCGGCAGCGCCTGTGCCAGGAAACCTGTTTGCAGAGATGTAATAATGACATTGTTCAACCGGTGCCGATTGATATTCCAGGTCAGGGCATTCACCCGTTTTCGTATCACCTCATTGGCAACCAGGTAACCGGAGTGGATCAATTCTGCCGCCTGGGTGGCTTTACCACCCGGTGCGGCAGTAAGGTCCAGAACAATTTTATCGGAAAAATCAATCACCCGGGAAGCAGCAGAAATCGCCAGCATGGCACTGGCTTCCTGGATATAATACTTTCCTGCCGTATATTCGATGGTTTGGGAAGGAGGGGTATGGCTTTCCCAGGAGCGGCCGTAAGGTTCACACCAGGGCACGGCTTTCCCGGGTAATTCATCCGGGATGGCTTGTTTGGGGTTGTAGCGTACAGTTTTTGGGGAAACCTGCCGGATGGCTTCCATGAATTGCGATGCTTCGGCGCTCCCCAGCAACTGCTCCATGCGTTGGTAAAACTGCTGAAAACGATTTTTTACCATCTCAAGGTCACATTAGGGCAGCCACGGAGAGCTGCCCCTACTGTCGCGCCAATGCTGAATTGACGGATAAGAATAATAAATTCGAAATTCGAATATCGA
>WVZO01000361.1:0-240 GCA_011772425.1 Candidatus Aminicenantota bacterium | reverse complement strand
GAGGTTTTGTTTTGGTCATTGTAATTTGTGATTTGGAATTTGTTTGTAATTTGGAATTTGGAATTTTCTTTTTTTGGTCATTTGAATTTGTTTCGTATTTCGTATTTCGTGCTTCGTGCTTCGAAATTCATCATTCATCATTCATCATTTCGCTTTGCCTGCCGCCCCCTATTCTTCGTCTTCTTCTTTGATCCTGCCTTCTTTGACGGCATTTTCGATGATTTTCTTTTGCAGTTGGTG
>WVZO01000514.1 GCA_011772425.1 Candidatus Aminicenantota bacterium | reverse complement strand
ATAAACGCTGCATCAGTGAATGGTCTATGGGTGATACCCTGGAAAACCTGGAGACAACAAGTTGCACCAGCAATCCCCCAAGCATACATAAAGGAAATAGAGGAAATCCTTGAAGGATCTTTAATTTACTAAGAGCTGGAGACAGAAATTCGTATCCCAGCATCCCCCACTTAATATAATACCCAATCAATACCGCAATCCCGATGATTGCCAGGTGGAGAGCGAGGCTGTCGATTGAATCTGCGGATACGGTTTGTCTTCCGGCAATAGGGCGTTGATCCTTGTTATAGAAGCCGCCCCACTCGCCTTTTTTTAGTTGGTTCAGGGCTTTTAATTTATGGGTATATCCTTTCCTGGCTGCCCAGTTAATAAGAATTATTCCCACAACTATCGCAGAAACCACTCCCATGGTGGCGGAGGCAAGGGCAAAGTCGGTACCTTCCGGCCATTTGAAGGTTTCGAATGCTTCTTTCAAGCCGGCGGCGGTACCGTGTCCACCTTCGAATCCCACCGGCAGCACCACACCGAAAACATCCGGGATATTAAACAGCGGTTTCAATAAAAGGAGCACAAAAAGAAGTGCTGTAAAGTATTGACCCCAGGCGACAATTTGGCCATATGCCAGTTGTGGTGCGGATTTTTTCCATATTGTCGATAGAGAGGGAATGGTTATGCCCAGGAAAAGTGCAGCGAATACGATATTGATTAGAAAACCCGGTAATTTTGCCCAGCCTGCTGTCCAGCCGGCCGGGATGGCATCGCCACCGATTTGTATAATCAATAATCCCAGTATTCCCCCAATGACCGAAGTGGGAATATAAAGACGTTGAAGTAACTTAATCTTAACTCGTAAGAACTTCCCGATAACAATTAACAGACTTAATCCTGCGAATGAAGTTACGATATCCATGTTGTAATAATAACAAAAAAGCAAACAATGAGCAAGCCCTTCTAATTTTAGCCGCGAAGGCATTTACAATGCGGTTAAAAGCACGAAGGGTTTTTTTCTTTTTATTTTTAGCCACGAAGTTACACGAAGGGACACGAAGAAAAGAAAGACAATGATACCGATGGGAAATACCTTTATGAAGCCTGGTACGATGGTTGACCGTGAATGAAAAGCTTTTGCGGGGGGTCCAGGGGGGCAGTTTTCTCGAAAAGAGCCCCCCTGGGGCATCAAAAATCAAATCCTAAGCCGGGTTCTTGTCGGGGGTAGAGGATGCCGTTTTTGAGAACCACGGCGCCTTTGGAAGGGTCATCTATTAAATCCAGGTGTCCGTCCAGGTCGGCATACATCACATTGGGTCGCGCCAGGGCAAAATGCAGCCCGGCAGCAATGCCCAGGGCTGCTTCATCCATACAGCCTACCATCACTTCCAGGTTGGCGGCGCGGGCCACAGAATTGATATGAACGGCTTCGGCAATGCCCCCGACTTTCATAAGCTTGACGTTTACCATATCTACCAATTCCCGCCGTGCCAGGCGAAAGGCATCCCTCAGGTTCATCAAACTTTCATCCGCCATCACCGGTATAGAAACTTCTTGTGTCACCTGGCCCAACTGACCCGGCTTTCCTCTGGGTGTGGGCTGCTCCAGCAGTTCCACCTTTGCAGCACGGGTGGACTCGACAAAATGCAGGGAATCTTCTACCGTATAACCCTGGTTGGCATCAAAGCGCAGTTCAATGGATTTTCCGACTTGCTCACGGACTTTGATAATCTTTTCAATATCTTCCTCCACATCGCTGCCGCCTTTGATTTTTATTGATTTAAAACCGGCTTTCATAAATTCTAATGCTTTCTGCACTGTTTCTTCCACAGGCAGGATGCCGATGGTAATACTGGTCTTGATAGACTGGCGGAACCCGCCCAGGAGTCTGTAAACCGGCAGTGCTGCAACTTTTCCCAGGATATCGTAAAATGCCATATCCACCATTGCCA
>WVZO01000553.1 GCA_011772425.1 Candidatus Aminicenantota bacterium | reverse complement strand
GACGCATCTAAATTATGAATTGGTTCGATGAGTGATGAATGATGAAGTAAACTTTCATGAACCCTGGCATTCCGCTATTGATATCACTTTTAATCATTCATCATTTAACTTTGAGGCAGTCTTGATGTCTATTTAGTCAGAAATCTGCAAAAGCTCCCAGGTACTCTTCCCGGCTTATTTTATGACAAGAAATCACTCAGGAAATAACTCCGGAAGACAGGAGACAAAAAGTCATAAAGTTGGTATGATAAAAGGCGTAAAAGCTAATAGGTTATTAGCTGGAGTTCTTTGACTACTCTGTACTCAGTATCGCCTTGCTCTATCAGCCTCTCCTGGTAGCTTGTTTAACCTTTAAGGTCTGCTTCTCCTTTGGGGCTTCTGCCATTATATTTCGTCTCCCCCAATCCGTCAACAGTAAACAAAAATTTTTTTTTCGCTGAAAAGAGTACGAAAAAAAAATTTTTGCGGGCAAGCCCGCTGTTGACTGATTGTGTGAGCCGAAATCTTTTCCAATTAAGCCCCAAAAGGAAAAAAATGGTATTATATACCATAAAAAAATCAAAAAACAAGTAAGAAATAGGAGACCAAATGAAAGCTAAACACAATCGTTCCAAAAGATCCAAAACATCCCAAACATTGAAATTATTTGGAGGCGTTGATCTTCATAACGAATATTTCAATGTTCATATCATCGACCAGGATGAAAAAAAATGCGACAGCAGGAAAGTTCCCACCATGGAAGAAGAGATACGAAAGTATTTCGAACCGTTCAGAGATCAGGATATCGTAGTAGCGATTGAAATCGGAAACCCAACGTTCTGGTTCTGCGATATAGTGGAAGATATAGGCATTGAGACCTTCATCGTTAATACTCTCGAGTATAACCGAACATCCAATTCCAAGAAGAAAAACGATAAGAGAGATGCCAGGAATTTGGCATTCGATCTGAAGAGGAAAAATTTGCCCAAAGTCCCCGTTTTTAAACCCGGTCCCATTCAGAGAGAACTGAGAACCCTGATTACTCACCGTTATCAATACCTCAAAGACCGGGTAAGGACCACCAATCGTACTTATTCTTTTCTGAGCAATCGAGGCATTAAGGTAAAGAAGAGGTCTCTGCGAGATAGCTTAAACTATTGGGAAGGCCTTTTCGCCCAACTTAAGGAGAGGGATAGTGATAAGGATGACTCTTCTTTTGTATTGGCTGAGTTAAGACTCTATCATCAGGATTTCAAACGATTAATGGTGCATATCAAAGATATTGAGAACCGTATTTATCAATTGATTAAGGCCCATTACCTTAGCACCTACAACCGTCTGATCACTTTCCCCGGCATTGGCTTCATTATTGCCTCTTCTCTCATCGCCCTTGTAGGAGATTTTAGTCGTTTCAAATACGGTAAAGAATTAGTATCCTATTTGGGAGTGTCCCCCTCCACCCGCGAGACTGGCAATAAAAAACTAAAAGGTCATGGCCTCATTACCAAAGAAGGTTCACCACTGATACGAAGCTATCTCATACAGGGGGCGCTGTGTATTATTCGCAGTATGAACAAAAAGGCAATACCCCTCCAGCGGTGGTATGAAAATATCAGGATAAAAAAAGGCTGGAAAAAAGCAAGGGTCGCCCTGGTCAGAAAAATGTGTGAGATTATTTTTGCGATGATTAGAAACGGAACCGATTATGACCCATCGCTTTTAATGAAAAATAGTAAACCAGTACTTTAACTTTTAATTTGGCAAATGGGACAGGTTCGCAGCAGTTCTATTAATGAAGGCGATTCCAGAAGCCCGGGGCATCTCGCTGCATGACTTTGCCTTTGAGGCACCATCATAAAGTTTGGGAGCCCGGGCCTGGATCATCATCTTATGTCCCCTTATTATATCATATATAATTACAGGGTGAACATGTATAGCAGAATAGAGAATCCCTATCATATATCATATGACATGGCGATATCCTTACAGCGAACTGGAATAAACTTCATTAATAAACGCTGAAACCTCCATTTTGGCTGGATTAAAAGACTCTTGCGGCGATCGAAATTAAATCGCAACTATCTCTGTGAAGATAGGACAGAGAAAATTTATTTTTTTCTGAAAAACACTTGACTTTTATCATAGCAGTCATGCACCGTGCACTGTTACTGTTACTGTTATTTTCGCCCGAATTTTACTCGTTTGGTTCATTGAGAACATTCAAGATAAGCCCGGAAGGGTATTGGCGTGAAAAATAAATCCGCTGCGTGGCGATTTGAAAATCGCTTTCATCAGCATTATAGATGTCAACAAATTTCTGCGGGTTCCTGTCGAAGAGCGGAAACCAACTGCTCTGAATGTGTACCATGATCCTGTGCCCTTTTTTAAACGTATGATTCACATCATTCATGGTAAATTTGATGTGAGTAATTTTACCGGGTTCCATGGGCTCGGGTTTTTCATAACTGTTCCTGAACTTACCCCTGAGTATTTCTGCTCTAAGAAGCATCTGGTAACCACCTAAAACCGCATTTTTAGTTGCTGGTGTATCGTCTGGCAAAACATCGATCAATTTTACCACCCAATCGGAGTCGGTGCCGGTTGTCGATACGAAAAGGTCCGCAGTGATTGGTCCAACAATGGTAATATCTTTTTCTAACCATTCACTTTTATACACCAGCACATCCGGCCGTGTGGCTGCAAAGCGCTGGTCTTCAATCATATATTTTCCAGGCACACGAGTGGTTATTTCCGATGTGAACGGGACGGGCTTTGCCGGGTCACTGATATATTGGTGGAATAATTGATCGCTGTTGGAGGGACCACTGAAAGAGAGAGAATGATTTTGCCCCAGGTACAGCTTTTTCCGGTTAATATTTTCAGGGGGCCACTGGCTGTAGGTTTTCCATTGATTTGTTCCTGTCTCGAAAACATAGGCCTCCGGCAAATTAAATTCACCTTTATTTTTTAAGTAATAATTGAAAAACGGCAGTTCAATATTTTTTATATAATATTCTCCTGTTTTGGAGTCAAATGAAATGTCACCCAGTTTGCTGCCGTCGGAACGCACCCAGCCGCCGTGAAACCAGGGGCCCATTACAAGAATGTTGATTATCCCGGGGTTGTATTTTTCAATGGCTTGATACGTTTGCAGGGTACCGTATGCGTTTTCAGCATCAAACCATCCGCCCACCACCATTATTGCCGGTTTAATGTTTCTTAAGTTAGGTAATATGTTTCGTGTTTTCCAGAATTCATCATAGGTACCGTGCGCCATAATATGATTCCAAAATTGGATTTTGCCGTGTAAATATTTTTTGTTGGCATTTTTTAAAACCCCCATATCCAGGTAGAATTGATACCCGTCCGGCGTCGGGAATTCGAATTCTTTCGGCCATTGGGTAATAAGTTTCGGACGGGGAATTCCAAATACGGCAAAAAACGGGAAATTGGGGGCAAGGGCGAATGCACCCCTATGATGGACATCATCCCCGGTAAACCAATCGGCAATCGGGGCCTGCGGAGATACGGCTTTAAGGGCCGGGTGTGCATCTATCGCTCCCATAGAGGCATAAAAACCGGGGTAGGAAATCCCCCACAAGCCGACTTTATTATTATGATTGGGGATATGATTCACCAGCCAGGCGATGGTATCATACGTATCGGTGCTTTCATCGACATCTTTGATATCCTTTTTATTTGCGATATGAGGTCTCATGTTGACAAATTCACCCTCTGACATGAACCTGCCGCGAACATCTTGAAAAACGATGATGTAACCTTCTTCGGCAATATGATGCCAGGGTTTTGTCCTGAATTTAACATATTTATCTTCACCATAAGCACCTACACTGTAGGGGGTGCGCCGGATAAGCAGAGGATAAGTGGTGGTGGTATCCTTTGGTGAATAAACTGCAGTAAATAATTTTATATTGTCACGCATGGGAATCCTGAACTCTTTTTTTGTGTAATGTTTTTCCAGGTACGTTAACTCCTGGGCATAAACGGTCAGTACCCAAAAAAACAAAACCAATGATAAGATTAACTTATTAATCGTGATCATAACACATTTAACACAATAAATTCTTCTATTGCTGAGCATTTGCTGCCTCCGT
>WVZO01000459.1 GCA_011772425.1 Candidatus Aminicenantota bacterium | reverse complement strand
TGTTTTATCATGATGTTCCAGATGGCACCGTTGTATGCATTATTGGCCTTACTGGCCATTATGGGCATCTATTTAAGTTTAAAACGGAGAAGCGAACGGGATGACCTGTCTGCCATGATCAAGGGGGTGCTGTTCCAGTTGACGCGAAAGTTGCAAGTGCTCATCCAGAAGAGGCAGGCTGAAGTGGCGCTGTCCAATTGGCGTCCTTCTTTTATCGCCATCTCCTCTGCCTCTATTTCCCGGCTTGCGCCCTTTGACCTGCTGCGCTGGATTTCCCATTATCATGGATTCGGTTCTTTTATCCATTTTGTTAAAGGTCCACTGGATGAAACCCACCAATCGGAAGCTAAAGTTAAACTGGAACAGCTAATCAACCAGGTCACGGAAAGCCGCGCCGGGATATACGTGGACACTATTATTTCTCCCAGTTTTAAAACCGCTGTGGCCCAGATCGTGCAGTTGCCGGGTATTGCCGGGATGGAAAACAATAGTATTCTTTTCGAGTTCCATGAGGACCACCCCGAAGCTATTTCCGACATTATCGAAGGATGTCATTTTGCGTCGGTAGTGGACTTTAATATGACTGTGCTGCGGTCTTCGGATCGGCATTTCGGGTACAAGAAACGCATCGATATCTGGTTGACTCCCGGAGATTACGCCAATGCCAATTTGATGATCCTGTTGGCATATATTATAATTGGTCATCCCGAATGGAAAAGATGTAAAATCGGTCTTTTTGCCGCCTTTGAAACCAGTGAAATGGACGCCCACGTTGCCCAATTGAATCGATTAATTGATGAGGGGCGCATCCCGATTTCCAAAAAAAATGTCCGGAAAATACCATGGGATAAGGATAAATCCTCTTATGAAGCCCAGGTAAGCCTTCATTCGGAGGCTGCCGATCTTGTCATCATGGGGTTTTCATTAAAAAAATTAAAGAAAGATAAAGGCAATTTTTTTAAGAAGTTTGGCAATGTGAAAGATATATTGTTTGTCAAGGCTGGTCAAAAGATTGTCATCACAGAGACAGATGAAGGCTAGATAGAAGCGGTCAAAATAAATTTTACATGTTGTCTCTATTGATTTCGTTTGAATTTTGCGCTATTATAGTAACGAAGTTTAAGTAAAAAGGAGAATAATAGTGAGTGTTGAAGCACAGAAATTAGAAGTCATCGAATGGATACTAAAGATAAAAGATGCCTCTACTATTAAAGAAATAATGAAATTAAAAAACACAGCATCAGTGCCTGAGCGTGGTGTCAGGAAGTTTGGGGGAGGTAAAGGTATATTTACTTATGTAGCGGAAGATTTTGACGAGCCTCTGCCCGACTTTAAAGAATATATGAAATGAATTTCATAATCGACACCCATGCGCTGTTCTGGTATATTGATTACGCATGATTTGTTTTTTAGAAATTATCCAGTGAAACTCCTTCCTATGTGACCTCTACCGGATCATATTTATCAAAACCGGCTTTGTGCTTGTTCAAGCTTCGATAGCGTTTTAAGAAAAATTCCCCATCTACAAGAATGGCTACTTTTATTTCCATGTTATATATCCACCAAAGCCCCTGGGATCGACACTTCGCTATCAGGGTTGAAGCGCGTACTGCCAGGGGCGCTATTTTTAAATACTACTTTAACACTTTTCAATAAAAATGTCAACTTTTAGTAAATTTCCTGGTGATTAAAATTTAAAATTCGCCTATCCAGAATTTCGCCGAATTTCGAATTTTAAAATTCATTCTACCTTCGTGCTTTTTACCGCATTGTAAATGCCTTTGTGCCTCTGTGGTGAAAAACAGATTAACTGGTGCCAAATTTTTCCCCTGCACAAGCTAACTTTGTCCCATCACAAGCAAATTTTGCCTGTGCACAGAGAACTTTTCTTCCATCGCAAGCAAATTTTCTCCCCGCACAAGGAAATTTTGCTTACGTATCGACAATTCTGCTTCCCCCATCAACTAATTTAGCTCCCGCATCGGCAAATTTTCTCTCTTCAACCGCTAATGATGTTTGCGCACACCCAACCACTGCGCTGGCGAAAAGAAATCTTGCTATCCTGCTGACAAATTTTGGCTGCGCACAGAGAAATGAAGCGCTCTCGCAAGCTATTGAGGCTTATACACACGGAAACGATGCGCTGGCGAAGAGAAATTTTGCTCATGCATAAGCAAATTTTCTTCAATCCTGAAACTTTTTCACAGCAGCTCATCATGAAGGGCTTGACTTTCTTTTTTAAGGTATGGTAAAAATAGTAGTTAGGCTGATTAAAATGAATACACAAGAGATCATAATTGGAGCAAAAGCAATATTGACTGGATTATTTGAATATAATAATCAAACAGATGAGTTAGATGATTCATTCTTCATACCAATGATTAAAGCATGCATACAAAAATTGATAGAGCATGTTGAAGAAATTGGGGCTTCAGGCGAAGAAAAAAAAGAGATTTATGAAAATCTCTTTGAACATGCTATTGAAGAATATACAAAAGAATGGATTTCAAATATAACTGAAAATTTTGAAAATGTTGATATTGAGAAGGAGAAGAAAGTTGCAAGGGAAGAATTTATATCTTATTATGAATGAACTAAATTGAGCATGGTTACCGTGTCGTGAAATCTTGCTACTTTCTGGCAAAATATTTTTTCACAAGTCTCGAAACAATTTAATATAGAGCATTCACAGACCAAAAATTTTTCACCAACTTTTCAAAATTAAAAAATGCCACTTTGTGCTCCTCGCCGAAGGCGTTTAAAATCTGTCCGAAGGACACCTTCCCATTCCCGCATTATTCCAATACCCCATCACCCCAATCAATTGTGAGCGAAGCGAACTATGTTCTAATTTGTGGGACTGCACCTGCCCTTTTTTTGGACAGGCGCATTGTTTGGAATTTGGAATTTGGAATTTGGAATTTTCTCAAATAAGGTGCCCTTCGGGCAAGTATAAAGCGCTTCGCGCCCTACGCCTATTCATCCCCTCTTGAGAGGGGTGGCCGCAGGCCGGGGTGTGTTATTTTCCCAGCTCTTCAAACTCAAACATGGTCACTGTCCCGTTCTCGTTGGCGGTGATGACCTGATATGGTTTAGTGGGTGAGACAGCCACGTAATAAGGTATCCACGGCAGTTTCACTGAATGAATTTCCGTTCCTTTTTCCACATCCCAGAGCTTTAATGTCTTATCAGATGAGACCGAAAGCAGGGTTTGACCATCCGGCGAAAGCACACAGCCCCATACAGCATCTTTATGTCCGGTGAGGGTGCCAATTTCTTTGCCTTTGGCAACATTCCAAAGCTTTAAGGTATTGTCTAAAGAGGCCGAAACCAGGGTTTGACCATCCGGCAAAAACATGCAGCCCAATACATCGCCCTTATGGCCGGTGAGGGTGCGAATCTCCTTACCGTGCTCTGCATCCCAAACCTTTAAGGTATTATCTAAAGAGGCCGAAACCAAGGTTTGACCATTCGGCGAAAACACACAGTTTTTAATCGCATCTCTATGGCCGGTGAGGGTGCGAATTTCCTTGCCTTTGGCAACATCCCAAAGCTTTAAAGTGTTATCTAAAGAGACCGAAGCCAGGATTTTCCCATCCGGCGAAAACACACATCCCCATACAATAGCTTTATGTCCGGTGAATGTGCGAATCTCCTTGCCGCTTTCCGCATCCCACAGCTTTAAAGTATTATCTCTTGAGGCCGATACCAGGGTTTTGCCATCCGGCGAAAACCCGCACCCCCATACCGCAGATTTATG
>WVZO01000467.1:864-1050 GCA_011772425.1 Candidatus Aminicenantota bacterium | reverse complement strand
CTACTACCGATTGGGTTTGTTTGTGTTTGAATTGGGTTTGTTTTTATTAGTTCGCTGTACATAGTTATTTGTTCGTAGTTCTTTGTTAAACAATAAGTTACGTTGATTTTGGCCTTTTCGGGGATTGGGTTTGATCCGGCTTCGCCAGAGGCTACGCCGCGATAAATTGGCTTTGTTTTGGCTTTG
>WVZO01000467.1:0-737 GCA_011772425.1 Candidatus Aminicenantota bacterium | reverse complement strand
TTGGCTTTGTTTGTTAAAAAAGGGTGAATTTGTAGTGCGCTCTCTACAGTTGTAGAGGGAAAGATAGTTAAGAGTGAGCTAAAGTGTCTAAAGTGCCTAAAGTGAACTAAAGTTGGATTCTCGATGCTCATGACTGGTAAATGGTTACTGGTAAATGGTTATTGATAATTGCCTGCTGACTCCTTGCTTTTAACTGCTCGATTTTACATTCATAGTTCCCCTGTTAGATAACGCTCCGCTATCTAACGGGGCAAGCTAAACAACTCTCAATTGTCGTTTATATTATACCGAACTTGATTGAAATGTTCAATGAAAATATAATTTTTTTAATAAAAATATTAAACATTGCTCTAAGAGAGAAAAAAGTTTATCAGGTAACCAGGGTATCAGGAAGTGGATATCAGGGGATCAGGAGAACAGGGGGCAGGATAACAGGGAATCAGAATATCAGGATTTGTTGCCTCGAAAGGGCATAAGAGCATAAGGGATTTAACCAATAAATCGGCAAAAATAGTAACGGGCGCTCTTTTAACCGTCCGGGTCTATTGTGAGGATTGTGGTTCCTATGAAGCTGTTATTTTGATAGACCTCAAGGATATAAATACCCGGATCAAACGGGCCAAACTTTGCCGTTATGGGAAAATCGCATAAGCACGGGCAGGGCATGGGGGTATGCTCGATTTCGTATATCGTGATAAGGTCTTCATCCACAGTCATTTGCACGTCCAGCTCCTCCG
>WVZO01000291.1:2103-2331 GCA_011772425.1 Candidatus Aminicenantota bacterium | reverse complement strand
GCCGGCATCCTCTCGCGTTCAATTTCCCTGCCTTCTGTTACGGCTGTGTGCCTTTCGGCTGGGATGCCGAGGCTTTCCGCGTATTCATAAAATCTTATAGATTCTTCAAATTCAGCAGTGCATTCTGCTTTCCATTCTGTTGATTCTTTCGCTGCTTCGATTATAATTCCCCCGAAGTACAGGTGGACTTTTTTGACTTCGTTCAGTGAGAAGATGAACCTATTCTTA
>WVZO01000291.1:0-2027 GCA_011772425.1 Candidatus Aminicenantota bacterium | reverse complement strand
ACGCTCTATCGTTTCCTCTTCCTTCTCTTTTTTCTCCCTTTCCCGTCTTTCCTCGGCTTCCCTTTCTTCTCTTTTTTCTTTGAGGTGATAGATCAATAAAGGGATACCGAAGATTGCAGCGATAAAAACGAAAGGCATTATCACGTCCATTTTTTTGCTCCTTGAGTCTTAGTCCGGGATATTGTATGAAATTTAAAAAGAATAATCAAGTGCTTATTTCATTATCCGGGAATTGGTAGAAATCGAAGGTGCCAGGTACCTTATTCCAACTTGAATAGAAGCGTATTGCTAAAAAAGTGAATCCAAATCCTTTCCTTTCATCTTCTTGACAAAATCCTATCCCTCGTTTATGATTAACTTTCGTACTGCATTGCGACAAAGGAAAAAAAATGGTTAAGAAGATTTTAAAGAATTATCTAACAGACATTCACGAGGTGTTTTCCCGTGGAGATGCCAGGGAAGAAAGTTTTTACACCGCATTGGAAAAAATGATTGATGAGATGGCGCCGCAATGCGGAAAGACAAAGGTGAACATCACGGTTCTTCCCAAAAAAACAGAAGGGGGTAACCCGGATTTCCGGGTATGGGACGGAAAATCAAAGATTACCGGCTATATCGAAGCCAAAAAACCGGACACCGACCTGGATGATGTGGAAAATAGTGAACAATTAAAGCGTTACCGGGAAACATTTCCCAATTTAATTTTGACCAATTTCCTGGAATTCCGTTTCTACAGGGATGGGCAATTGATGGATTCAACGTTCATCGGGCGGAAACATACGCTGTTAAAAATAGGCGCTAAACCATCGTTGGAAAATGAGGAAAAATTAAAGGATATTCTTGACCAATATTTTTCATTTACCTTTCCCGGTGATCTCAATGCCAGGCGATTAGCAAAAGAATTGGCAAAACGCACCCGGTTCTTAAGAGACCAGGTGGTCATAGAGGAATTAAAAGAACAACCTGACGAAAGTACCAATTATATCTTAGGTTTTTATGAAGCCTTTCAAAAGTACCTGATTTACGGTTTAACCAAAGAAGGTTTTGCTGATCTATATTCCCAGACCATAACCTATGGTCTTTTTGCTGCCAGGACCCGCTGCACCGGTGAATTTCACAGGAAAAATGCAGTTGATTACATTCCCCAAACCATTGGTATTTTACACGATGTTTTTGAATATATTTCCATTGGCCGTCCGTCAAAACACCTGGAGTGTATCATTGATGATATAACCGAGGTGTTAGATTCCGTGGATGTTAATCTAATATTGGATGAATTTTTCCGGCACGGGAAGGGAGAAGACCCTATTATCCATTTTTATGAGACTTTTCTCAGCGAGTATGACCCGGAAATCAGGGAGAAACGGGGCGTCTATTATACACCTGAACCGGTTGTATCTTTTATTGTCCACTCGATAGATTCTATTCTTAAAGAGCATTTTAACAGGCCTGATGGGCTTGCAGATATCAATGTCAGGATACTGGACCCGGCTTCAGGAACCATGACTTTTATTGCCGAAGCGGCAAAAACGGCAATGAAGGGTTACATAGAAAAATATGGAGAAGGAGTAAAGGATGATTTTGTCCGCAGTCACTTATTGAAAAACTTCTATGCGTTTGAGTTGATGATGGCCCCGTATGCCATCGGACATCTAAAGATGTCTTATATACTGGAGGAAATGGGTACTCCTTTAATGAATGACGAACGATTTAAGCTTTATTTGACCAATACACTTGAGTTTGAAGATATTGAACAAACTCATTTTCCAGGCATGGCTTCCCTTTCAGAGGAATCCCACCAGGCCGGTATAATCAAAAAAGAAACCCCTATTTTGGTCATCCTTGGTAACCCACCGTATTCGGGTATTTCACAAAATAAAGGTGATTGGATTACAGAGCAAATTGAAAAGTACAAAATTGTAGATGGAACCCACTTTGGTGAGAGGAAACATTGGCTGCAAGATGATTATGTAAAGTTTATCCGTTTTTCACAATGGAAGATCGATGAATGTGGTGAAGGTGTGCTT
>WVZO01000302.1:1081-2234 GCA_011772425.1 Candidatus Aminicenantota bacterium | reverse complement strand
TTATAAACTAACTGAAATTTTCCCTGTATACAGCACCGGGATTGTCACAGCCAGGGACCATCTCTGCATCCGGGAAAATGCGAATGATGTGTATCGCACGGTTTCGGTATTTTCGTCCCTGTCTGAGACCCAGGCGCGGGAAATATTTAATCTTCCTGCTGATACCAGGGATTGGCAGGTAGAATTGGCGCAAAAAGATATCATTGAGAGCAGCGAAAACGAAATAGAGTTGGATAAAAAGAAAATTGTTCCTATTCTCTATCGCCCCTTTGACATTCGTTATACTTATTATACCGGTAAAACCCGCGGTTTTCACTGCATGCCCAGGCCGGAAGTGATGAGGCAAATGCTTCATGATAACATCGGTTTGATATCGGTTCGTCAGGTGGCAGAAGGAAAATTCAACCACTGCTTTGCTGCCGATACCATCATAGAAAGCCGGGTTACCACCAGCAACAAGGGCCTTTGCTATGTTTTCCCCCTCTATTTTTATCCGGGTCTAAAGGAAAAAAAGATCATGCGGCTGCTGCCTGCTGCGACCGGTTATGAGGCAGATAATGAAGAAGAAACCAGGCAATTCAATATTTACCCGGAGTTTATCGACGTCCTGGAAAGGGAAATGAAAATACCCGCCGGAACAAACGAATTAGCGGAACAGGTGTTTTATTACATTTATGCGGTCCTTTATTCTCCCCATTTTCGGAAGACTCAAACCCATGATTTGAAGATCGATTTTCCACAACATCCCGTTTCCATTGGATTATGACCTGTTTAACCGGCTTTCGCAACTTGGAAAGCGATTGATCGACCTGCACCTGATGAAGTCAAGAGAATTAAATAAAACCGAATCAAAATTTGATGTTCCCGGCAGTAACATGGTTGAAAAAACAACCTATGTTTCCCCGCGTCAATTATGCACTTACAGTGCGGTAATAGGCAAACATGGTTTACATATTGCGTGTCCCAACGCAGGTGGCTTTTGTTTCAAGCAAAGTCTTGAAACAGATGCAGCATCCAAGCAAGCGTTTAAACAGGTTAAAAAATCGGAAGATAGCAAAGAAGGCAGAATTTATATCAATAAGAATCAATATTTCAGCAGAATAACTCTTGAATTGTGGGAGTACATTTTATGCGGTTATCCAATCTTGCGCAA
>WVZO01000302.1:0-1051 GCA_011772425.1 Candidatus Aminicenantota bacterium | reverse complement strand
CAATTCATCCGCATGGTTCGTTGTATACAATTAACCATTGATTACCAGGAAAAGATCGATTTATTATTTAAAGAAGGAGTTTTAAAATGACCAACAAAAAAATCAAATATCCTGATTCTTTTAATAAAGCCCCTTTAGAGAAAAAAGTGGAGATGATCTTTGAATGGATGGGATATGATGTTGAATGGAATCGCTGCTTCCAATCGTATCAAGTTGATATTTTCGTCAAGAAGAAAGACGATTTATGTGATGATTTTGAATATTGGCTTTGCATTATCTGTCACGGGGACAGCAAATTGGAAATGGATGTGGTTTCAACCCTGGTTAAAACCAGGACCATTGCCAGGGAAGAATTGAAAACAAGCAAATATGATTGTGTTGATTGCCAGGGCATGATAATTTCTGAAAATGAAAGCAGCTTTTCAAGGGAAGCCATTTTAGAAGCAAATTTGCATAACATCGAATTAATGACATTGAAGAAATTACTTGATGCACATGAAAGATTTATGAAAGAAAAGGAAAGATTGATCCGACATATTGAATCCTTAGAAAAGGAATATAAGAAGTAAAAAGAGAAAAAAACCTTTTATCTTTGTGTTTCTTCGTGCCCTTCGTGGCTTCGTGGNNTGGCTTCGTGGAGAAAAACCTACAAGGAGGTAAGGAATGAAGAATGAAAGTAAAGAAAATCCCGGGAAAAAAATCAGGATGTTTTTCATCCTGGGATTTACCGCGTCGTTTCTCGGGTCTATCGTCGCGGTTTATATTGCAGTTATCCCCCAAAAAATACATAAACAGATCGAAAATAAATCGGTTGAAGCAGTTATAACTACCCTGGAAAAAATCACCATCCCCTCTAATATCCTTTTCCATGAAGAAATAAAAGAGTGTATCGATGAACCCGGACCCATTGAAGATGGATACAATCCCCATGGTGATAAAATAGTCAATCTAAAGAAAATCCTGCGAAAATGTATCAAACTAGAGAAAAAAACCCTGCTGCGAATCGAAGCCATTGCCGGCTGCACCATTGACCGCATGAAATTAAGCACTT
>WVZO01000055.1:620-1678 GCA_011772425.1 Candidatus Aminicenantota bacterium | reverse complement strand
GAGGGCTTACTGAATTGTTTGGCCTATATTGATTTAAACCCGGTTCGTGCCGGAATTGTAAAACGGCCGGAAGATTACCGGTGGTCTGGAATTGGGTACCGGATTTATACGGATAATAAGGGAGATTTTCTCAGTTTTGACGGTATTTTTTCAGAATCAGAGATGAAAGACCTGTCTAAAGAGGAGTTACTTCAATGTTACCGGTATTTTGTTTATAAGTGCGGTAATATTAAAAGACTGAGTCTGGCAGATATAGAAGAAGGAAAAGATGTTGCGAATGTAAAAAGTGCCATAGATAATGAAACCTATAATCATGAATTGATGAGGGATTTTAAGCTTCCCAAAGGTGAAATAATGCTGGGAAGGATTCGTTATTTTTCAGATGGCATGGTAATCGGTTCCAAGGAATTTTTAAAAGAAGCCTATGCCAAATTTGCAGGAGAAATTATACGAAAAAAAGACCGAAATGTTTATCAGACCGGGATTAACATAAATATTTTGTCATTAAGAAGACTGACTTGCTGATTTTTTGTTACTTGTTACGATGACATTTTTCTTGACCTTTGGCCCCTTGTCCCCGAAATCGTGGTAACCGGCTTCCAGCTTCACACCTACTGATTTTTCTCATCGATGGATTCCGGGAAGGCGACCTTTATCATACCTTATACCGGACTGGTTGCAGCAAACCTTTCCCGCCGCAGGCGTTTATTTGCCTGAAGGGCGCCATCCCATCATTCTATTATTGTCACCCACAACATTCCATCATTCCCTGTCTGCGTGCTCCTTAGGACACGCGGCACGCACAGGCAGGCAGCCAATAGTGAGCGAAGCGAACTAAATTCTTAATTCACCCCCCATCTCATCAGCCACGTTCACGGAAATGGTATCTTGCATAAAATACCTGACCCCCATACTTTTAGCGACGTTTTCACATCGATCGATCCGGCGCCGGATAAAAAAACCACCCAATGCCAGACCCAGGATAAAGGCGCTCAACATCAACTCGAAGGCATGGGTAGAACTGCCCAGCACCAGGCACAGCATCCGTATCCAGCCGA
>WVZO01000055.1:0-497 GCA_011772425.1 Candidatus Aminicenantota bacterium | reverse complement strand
CTGCCCGGTTGATCCGGGTAACGACGGATCACACCGCCGCTCATCAACGGAAAGGTTGTCCCTAATAAAACCGACTGCGGCAGGATCAGCAGTGCCGCCAGGGTCCATTTGATAAGGTTGATATCGGATGGCGAATTTATGTTGGGTATAAGCGATGTGTACGCCAGGTTCACCACTTTTACAAACACCGGGTGAAACAGGACGGCCACCGCGCCGATAATAAGTTCCACCAATGCATAGCCGATTAATAAGTTGCGTATTTTAAGACTGTACCTGGAAATCCCCCAGGCGCCCAGTGCCATACCCCCCATGAAGATAACCAGGACAAGGGATTGCGCGTATGCCGCATGCCCCAGGAACAATTTCAGGTAATGGGTCCAGATAGATTCGTAAATAAGACCTGAAAACCCGGAAACCGTAAACAAAATGTAATAGATGTATCGAGCGGGCCGGCGGTTCGTTCCGGTATGTGCTGCTGCATTCATTTCTGTCATAGG
>WVZO01000173.1 GCA_011772425.1 Candidatus Aminicenantota bacterium | reverse complement strand
TTTTCATTTATTTTGGATTCAAAAGGTGATAATATAGACCTGGAGATACTTCCCATTGAAATAGATAAAAATCTTTTTTTGATTTCAGGAGGCATATCCTCGAGCATCTCAAGTGCTTCCTTTTTAGCATCATGCTCTACTTTTTTTTCATCTTCCGGTTTGTTGGTGCTTGTTTGAGAATTCTCATCGCCAGAACATTTCACTTCTTTTTCTTTTTCATTATCACCATTCATTCATATACTCCTCGAAAATTCCTTTAGAAGCCTTAACCAGGACTTTATTTAGTACTGATGCCATTTTATTTTCTATGAAATCGGCGCATAACTGGGTTATCAAAGCAGAAAATTCTTTATCATTTAATTTTCCCTTATTCCTCAGAGAAGCAAAATATTCTATAACCACTTTTAAATTTCCAATATTGGTATCGTACAATCTGGATTTTGATGGAGGTGATGAAAGAATATTCGTAAATAATCCGGTGGAGCCTCTATCTTTTCCTGACTGTCTATTTCCTTGAATATTTCTCATTTTTTCACCTTTTATCTTCTTTCAGTTCTTTATTTATTATAACAAGAAAAAAAAAACAAGTCAAAAAAATATTTTTTTATATTTTTTCTTGTTTCAGCACTTAACTTCGGACTCTATTCCTAAAGCATTTACAGATGGGAACCTACTAATGTCCGTATGGGGTAAAAACAATGCGCCTGTATATTGATCCATATAAGCCGGTGCGGTATTTAATTCTATATATGTCATTCGTTGGGCCAATTCAAGTTGGCGCTGCTTGAACTCCCGGGAAACCAAAACCAGGTAAGCCCCCATCAATGACGAATTCCCAATATAATGATATTTCTCCCTGGGCAGATCAGGAATAAGACCGATCATAATGGCTTTCTCAATATCCAGGAAACGGCCAAACCCTCCGGCAATATAGATATTGGCAATATCATCAAAACCCAATCCCACCTGTTCCAACATCAGAGCACAGGCGGAATAGATGGCTGCTTTGGCACGGATGATATTTTCAATGTCAATTTCACTGATAGTGATGGGTTTTCCGGTTGCGCTTTCTTCAGCCGGAGCGATAATGTAACGGGCCTGGCGTCCATTGACTTGAATAGCCGGGGACTTTTTGGTTCGGTTCAATTTCCCGGCCGGGTCAATCCAACCGGTAAGAAATAGGTCTGCCAACAGCAAAATCATCCCGGAACCGCAAATGCCCCTGGGTTTGACATTACCAATGGTTTGATACGAAGCAACGCCGGTTACAGGATCAACCCCGACTTTTTCAATGGCACCGACAGCCGCTCGCATGCCATTTTCAATTCCTCCACCTTCAAATGCAGGACCGGCAGAACAGGCACACGTCATCAGGAAATCACGGTTACCGATAACCAATTCGCCGTTGGTGCCGATGTCGATAAATAAATTAACGTCTTCGCTGCCCTTTGCGATATCGGTGCACAAAAGCCCGGAGGTTATATCCCCGCCCACATAACTGCCCACCGCCGGCGAAATATAAATCCACGATTGGGGATGAATGGCAATGCCAACGTCTTCCGCCGTTAAATAAGGGGCTTCCAATATTGTAGG
>WVZO01000030.1 GCA_011772425.1 Candidatus Aminicenantota bacterium | reverse complement strand
TCTGCCAGTTGTCATGGATACCTGCGGACAGTAAAAAGATATTTACCATGGAGGAATTGGTAAAACAGTTCAGTCTCAGCAAATTATCGAAAAACAGCCCGGTGTTTGATTATGATAGGCTGCGTTTTGTAAACAGCCGGGCCCTCCAACAGAAAGGTGCTGAAGAACTCTGCAGCCTCCTGGCAGAAGATAAAGGTGATATGGAAAAGAAAAAAGCACTCATTGAGTTGGTCAAACCCAGGATGAAAACGTTAAGGGATTTTAAAGGGAAGTTCGATTTGTATTTAAATACAAAAGGGGAATTAAGCTACAACAACGCTGATTTGATAAAGTTAAATGAAACGTACAGCAATGGGGAAATAAAAAAGCATTTGAAATTGTTCCTGGCCCACCTGGAAACCATTGATGCAGCTGATTTTGATAAAGATATTGTGGAGTCGGAACTCAGGGCATGTGCGCAGGAAAATGGGTTAAAAGCGGCTGATTTGATCCACCCGGCCCGTTTTGCCCTCACCTCTGAAACCGTCAGTCCCTCCATATTTGATGTATTTGCCTTTTTTGGTAAAGAGGAGTCTATCAGACGGATGAACGCCCTTATTAATTACCTGGAGGCCAAAAAATGAGTAAGGGGTATTAAACATGTTTTTTCCCATAAAGGATTACAATCCCACCAACCGGACAGCTTATCTCACCATATTTATCATTGTCATCAATGTGTTGGTATTTGCTTACCAGGCTGTGCTGTCTGATAAACCTTTGATACACCATATTGCCACAACTGCAATGGTTCCTGCTGAGATTACTCACTTCAAAAACATGCCCGTACGTTTGGGGGTCAACAGGTTTGGTAATCCAGTTTATTATACCAAAAGAGATATTTCTCCACTTCTCACTATATTCACGTCCCTATTTATGCATGGCTCTTTTATGCATCTATTTGGTAACATGCTTTTTTTGTGGATTTTCGGTAACAACATCGAAGACTATCTGGGTAGATTGAGGTTTATCTTTTTTTATTTTGCTGTAGGAGTGGGAGCCAGTTTGATTCATGTGCTCTTTCATTTTAATTCGGATATACCTGTTATTGGTGCCAGTGGAGCTGTTTCCGGGATAATGGGGGCGTACTTGATCTTGTATCCCAATGCCAGGGTACGTACCCTGGTGTTTTTATTTTTTATTATCAC
>WVZO01000498.1:1483-3594 GCA_011772425.1 Candidatus Aminicenantota bacterium | reverse complement strand
AAGGCAGATATGCGCCATTAAGAGATATTATGCCAGTTAGATTAGAAACTCCAAATCTACTTTCACTTGAGATGGCAATTAAGAGACTTACCGGAACTTATCGTCGTGGTGATTTCGGATTTTTATTAGATTTTGATTTATTTGCTGAGGACCATTATACTGAGATAGATCCAAAAGATGGAATAATGCCTTTTATTGAATGTATAGAAACTAAATTTGGACTCTCTCATACGTTTGAGTATTTGAAAGCAACAGGTGGTTCGAGAATAGCAGTAAAAGATACTACAGGAAATCCGATGGTTGTATTCAATGACTCAGGTAATGGCAGGGTATGTTACTTAAATACATGTTGCCATTCCTGTCTTTCTACTATACCAGTTTCTTCTCCATTGGAAGCTAATAAAGAAGCTGCTATCCTTACAAAGAATATTATTCAATGGTTGCTGGACAAAAATTGAGGGGAGAAAATTAACCTGTCAGTTTTTTCAAATACCTGTTTTCTGTGGTATAATTCGACTATCATGAACGATATATTTCAGAATCTTCAAAAGCATGTTGCTGATGCTGTTTCGCACTATTGGGAAACCCGCCGAAGCCAGACGAACAAACAATCGATTTCAGGTAAAGCAGATCAAGGTGCAAGAAGTGCAGTAACAGGTGGGGCGCAAATGGATGGCTTCATCCAACTCATTTACGAATTGGTGATCCACGCGGGTGTCGATCAAAACAACATATTTTTTAAAAAGTCTTTGGAATTACCAGGTTTCTTCCGCCCTACCAAAGAATGGGATTTTTTGGTTGTAAAGAACGACCAATTCATCATTGCATTGGAGGCGAAGTCGCAGGTCGGGCCTTCTTTCGGAAACAACTTCAATAATAGAACCGAAGAGGCCATCGGAAGTGCTTTGGACCTTTGGACCGCCTATCGTGAAGGGGCTTTCAATAAAACTGTTAAACCCTGGCTCGGCTACCTGTTTCTTCTTGAAGACTGTGAGGCTTCTCGAAGACCTGTCAAAGTAAGAGAGCCTCACTTTAAAGTATTTCCTGAATTTGTTGATGCATCCTACTCCAAAAGATATGAGTTTTTCTGTCGAAAACTTGTAAGAGAGAGACATTATAATGTTGCTTCATTCTTATTGTCCCACAGGAAGCAAGGATTAAAAGGGGAATACCAGGAACCGGCAGAGGATTTGACTTTCGAGATTTTTGCTAAATCATTGGTCGCTCATGCTTCTGTATATGGGGTTTCAAATATCAAATGAAAATGGAAAAGAGTGTTCTTGAAAGTGAAACACAGCACCGTCTTATTCAAGGCGATGCAAGATGTTTTCCATATATTCAAGATGAATCCATTCACTTGGTTGTTACTTCACCTCCCTACTGGACTCTAAAAAGATACAATGAACATGAAAACCAAATGGGACATATCGCGGATTATGAGGTTTTCTTAGAGGAATTATCCAGAGTCTGGAAAGAAGTTTACCGCACTCTAGTTCCCGGTGGTAGATTGGTCTGCGTGGTAGGCGATGTTTGTCTCTCCCGTAAAAAAAGCGGACGGCACCGGGTTATTCCCCTCCATGCGGATATATCCGTCATTTGTAGGAAAATCGGTTTCGATAATTTAAACCCGGTTATATGGCATAAGATTAGTAATGCAAATTACGAAGTCAATAATGGCACCAAATTCCTGGGAAAACCGTATGAGCCCAATGCAATAATCAAAAACGATATCGAATTTATCCTGATGCAGCGAAAACCGGGGGGCTATAGAAAACCCACCAAAGAACAACGGGAAATGAGCATGATACAAAAGGATGATTATAATAAATGGTTTCAACAGTTCTGGAATATCAGCGGTGCCTCGACAAAATCTCATCCTGCCCCATTTCCTTTCGAGCTTGCTTATAGACTGGTTAGAATGTTTTCTTTTTGGGGAGATACAGTTTTAGATCCTTTTTGCGGGACTGGTACAACAATGTTGGCAGCCATGGAATCAGGCCGTAATAGTATCGGCATCGAAGTCGATCCCGGATATTTTAAATTTGCTGCAAACCGGTTGAAAGAGAAAAATCGAAATTTGTTCTCCCAAAGAAAGCTCATGTTTTTTGAAA
>WVZO01000498.1:0-1436 GCA_011772425.1 Candidatus Aminicenantota bacterium | reverse complement strand
ACAGGGGATGTTCCCATTTCAGGGGGATCGTTTCCCCCTCAGGGGGACGGCTTCCCCTTCATGGGGATCGTTTCCCCCTCGCGGGGATTGCTTCCCCCTCACGGGGATCGTTTCCCCTTCAGGGGGACGGTTTCCCCTTCAGGGGGATCGTTTCCCCTTCGGGGGGATTGCTTCCCCTTCGGGAGGACGGCTTCCCCTTCAGGGGGATTGTTTCCCCCCTACGGGGACGGCTCCCCCGCTGCGGGNNCTGCGGGGACGAATCCCCCGCTACGGGGACAGCTTCCCCCTCAGGAGGATCATTTCCACTTCAGGGGGAACACTTCCCTATCTAAATTGAATTATTATACAAATGATTTATTAAATCTACTTTAAATCCGCTTAAAGAAAACAAAAAGGAGATAAAGAAAATGATTGGGAAACAGTTAAGCTTCAAGCCTCAGCTTCAAGCCCCAGCAAAAGCTTTAAACGGCAGTAAATTTTCGCTTAAATTACAGTTTATAGTTTTCATCTTTCCTCCAGGAGTCTTAATATGAATGATCTAACCTTTATCAAGACGGGGAAACCTGAATTTGATAATTTCTTTCCCATGGTTAAGTCTTTTCTTGAAAAAGATATCCTGAATATGAAAATCGACGGTAAAAAAATCAGGGGATACCGCTCCCCGGATGCAAAATCCGTGTGGATTAGAGATTACAGTGATATGATGAGAGGGTTTAAATACTTTGAGAGAGACCTTAAAAGTACCATCGATCATTTTGCGGAAACCCAGGCGGAAAACGGTAGAATTTTCGACTACTTTACCACTTTCCCGGAGAAACTTCCCTGTGAAAAGGAGAACTGGACCAAATATGTACGGGTGCCGGTGGAAGCGGACGTGGAATACCGGTTCATTAAGGCGGCTTTCCTGGCCTGGCAGGCTGGCGGCGATGATGAATGGCTCCAACACCTGCTGCCCAAAATGGAAAAAGCACTCCATTATATTCTCTCCCACCCCTGGTACTGGGACGACCAAAAGAAAATGGTTAAACGTCCCTATACTATCGATACCTGGGATTTTGCCTATACGGCCGGCAAACATGAGTGGCTGCAATTTCAAATCGATGACGATACGTTTTGGGGAATTATGCACGGCGATAACAGCGGTTACTATGAAGCCTTCCTTCTCATGTCCTTGATTTATGATTATTTTCAAAATAAGGAACGCTTAGTGTACTGGCGGAAACAGGCGCGGCGGTTAAAAGAGAATATGAATAAAACCTGCTGGAACGGGAGATTTTATACCCATTTCGTGAAGTTGTCGGATGTGAATATCCATGGAGTGGATGAATCCCAACAATTAAGTCTCAGTAATCCCATGGATATTAACCGCGGCGCGGCAAACCATGAAAAAGCGGTATCCATCATAAAGGAATATATTTCCCGCAGACAAAATAATA
>WVZO01000534.1 GCA_011772425.1 Candidatus Aminicenantota bacterium | reverse complement strand
CCCTGCAAAACTTTTTATAGGGGCCTCACCCCCTTAAATATTCTTTTCCCAGCTCTCCACCTGCTCAGACCAGGTGTCCGCTTCACGAATTCCGTAACTCTGACCCTGCTCACTGTCATCCACCACCTGATGACGAAGAAAAAGCATTACCACTGCTCCCTGACTTTTTAACGCTTCCATCCGCTTTTTTATTGTCACCGACGCCCCAATGGGCATGTCACGCGTAAGATCATGAAAAAGATAATGACTCTTACCCGACTGCTGCGCCAACTCCGTCANNCTTCAATTTACCGAACCGTTTTTCCCGGTTCGGGACGTCCGCGGGCGGGGATACACCCAGTAATGCCGCCGCCAATTCCAAAAAATCACCCACACAAACATCCCCGGGCAGCAGCCCCGGGTGGCAAAGGTAAAGAAAATTATGCCCCTCCCCAGGTGGTTGTACATGCGCTGACTAAACCCCTCCTCTTCAATCTGCCAGACAAAGTATTTACTTCTGGCAGGATTAAACGAACCCGGGTCCCATTTGACGGCCATTTCCCCATACACCCGCGCCAACGCCTTTTTATGACTGAAATAAGATACCGCCTGCAGCACAAAAATAAGCACCAGCAGCTCGATCACTCCCAATAAAAAATTGAAGGGCAGCCGCTTGCTGCCGTAAAAAACGTTTTCCTCGCCCTTTATAAAAGACTCCACCTCGTTCTCCTCTTTCCCGGAAAAGAATTTTTTGTCCTTGTAAAACCGGCAAAATTTATCTTTCAAGTCCTGTGCATATTCATAAAATTCCACCAAACTCGCAAAACCCTGGCTGCTCATCTCACCCTGTGCCCATGATAAAAATGTGCAGGGCGAAACCAGGGACAACCGGCCATACACCTTAATAATATCCCGCATCTCTGCTAAGAGCTTTTTTTCCAGCTCCACCATGGTTTTGTATTCCCGGTTCATAAAGCTTTCAATCAGTTCCCTTTCCGCCGGCGTTTTGGCATTTTCGCTCTTAAATTTGCCCTCTTTCTCGATAGCGCGTTCTTCAAAGCTCATTATGGCATCCCATTTTTCCTTTTCCAGTTGATAAATGGATTTCATTTTAGCCGATATGGCATCGGTAACCTGGCTTACGATAAGGGGGGATATGTAAAACAGGAAAATCCAGGTCAACACCAACACCGTACCGCCGACCGGTTTGGAGCGAATGGCGCCGATACAGGTCCCGGCGCTGAACATAACCAGCGCCGCCAGCAGCCAGATCCCCAGGTAAACAACAATATAAAGGTAATCCGATCCTGTAAACCGGATGCCGTTGAGCAAAATCAACGCGGTGCCCAA
>WVZO01000027.1:959-1179 GCA_011772425.1 Candidatus Aminicenantota bacterium | reverse complement strand
TTCAGACCCATATATACGTCTTTGGGGTCAACCCATTTCCTTATCATTTCTTGTGTTTTCAGGTCGATCACTTCCGTTATTTGCTTTTTTGTAAACAATTTCCTTGCTGTTTCCGTTACTCTGTATCCTACTATGTCAAAACTTCCCTTTTTCCTAGGGATTATTCCAGTTATTTCCGGCAAAATCTCGTTACCCCAGTAAGCGACTTTTTTAACCCCTT
>WVZO01000027.1:0-882 GCA_011772425.1 Candidatus Aminicenantota bacterium | reverse complement strand
CCCCCTGAGCCCCTCTATTGTACTGGGAACATCATTTTCTGTGTATTTGAAACCTACTGGAACTCCTGTTTCTTGGGGTGATTTTTTAGTGCGAGTTCCAATCTCGCTACCAACAGAAATTGCCTCAGCCCCCATGCTAAATTTTACATTTGAACATTTAAAAATACATACTAAACACAAATCCCAATCCGGTTTATTTCAAATCCACATCAAAAGCCTAAACCTTCCAGACCTGCTCTCTATCTTCCACAGTTGTTTGCATTTCGGGCAGTTCAGTGTTTTTTCCCTACCCTCTTTGAAATCGTACCCAAAATTATGTCCACAGGAAGTACATCGAAAATCCTCCCTCANNTCCTCCCTCATCCGCTCACCTTATAAGAATTGGGGTCAGGTTTTAAATTGGTTAATCTTCTGTCTCAGGGGTCAAACTCCTCAAAACCAGCAAGACCGCCATCACAAAAATCACTAGAAATGCAAGACCTGCAACCGGGTTTGTGTATAATACGATATCATTCGTTATGTTCCCTGCCAAACCTGACGTTCCCGAAATAAACAAGGCGAACCCCGCCAGGATAATTATGACAACCAAGCCGAGCTTTTCGAAATCCATGATTTATTTTAGGATGGGTAGATTTATTAGAGTAAGTTTTTATTTCTTTTGGCCAAAGTTTAATTTAAATTTGGGCTTTTCATAAATTATTTAATATTGGCAGGTGTCGTGGATGGAGAAGTACGAACCATTTCGAATACAGGAGGAAATTCTGAAGTTTTGGATAAAGAACAGAATACCTGACCAGATCGTGAAATTCGATACCAAAAAGAAGAAGTTCTTCCTTCTGGACGGTCCTCCGTACGTGAACGGGGTTCCTCATGTTGGTCATA
>WVZO01000276.1:785-4121 GCA_011772425.1 Candidatus Aminicenantota bacterium | reverse complement strand
AAAACTTTACCATAAATACCCCCAATTAGACCCACAGGGTACTCATTTCAGGAAATTGACGCGATTACTTTACAGAGGTAAGGGGTTGGCGTATCAGCAAGAAAATTTATTTGCAATACAAAAATTCCATACAGTGTTAGGACTCATCTATGCGGAAAGAAATCAGTGGACCTCGGAATGGGCACCGGGAAACGCAATATTTCAACTAAGACATGCTTTAGACGTTGCCCAAAAGCGTGCACGAGTTGAGAAGAAGGATTTTCAACCACTCCCTCACTTACACCGCTTATTGGCTGATGGATACCTGTTGGTAGAAAAAGTTAATCTGGCAAGAATAGAATATATGGAAGCAATGAAAGGATACCTGGATATTGACAGCCTCGACAATGCCGCTAAAACTTATGACAGGCTGGAGCCTCTTTTGGAGAACGCTCCAGATACCGAAGTACAAAAAGCAGTTGCACTGAATAAGATTTTGCTTGTTCGACTGAGTATTTCTCAATGGTCGAGAGAAGATATCGAACAAAAATCAAAGATGGACTATGAAAATGCTGCGTTTTTTGGTTGGGTGAAAGATAATGCGTTTAAAAGCAAACAACACTCATTCATTAACAGACAGTGTTTTAAAGCGCTGGCTGATGCGGGGACTATAGCGATTCAAGTTGGGGAACCCGCGGCCGCAAGCCACTTCTATCATGTTGCATATGGCGTTATCAACAAAGAAGATGTTCTCGCCAGCATGAATGATGTGTCAAGGTTATCAAAAATCACTTCTGTTCTTTCGGAAAGCCCTGATTGGGGAAAAAAGCAGGTATTTGTCGTTACCGATTTTGATTTAAAGGCTAACCCATCCTATAAAGATGGCAAAATTTGGTCTTTAATGGCAACCGAGCAATTGGGATGTTCTATGCAGGTTGGAATAACCCAGACATTTGCTAAAGAAATTAAATAACCCGCCGGTCCATCCTGTCCTGCCCCGTTTAACTTCTGGTTGACCTCGACCCAATGAGTTTCGGAATTCGTCCTCGGTGCGTGTAAATTTGTAAATTTCCGACAAAACAGACTGGAAACTAATCCTTCCTTACCTTCCCGGACAATGGCACTATGGTTTAATTTTTAAAAATCAAACTTTAGTTCCATTGCAGCGGCAGCGGTTTAATATTATCTTATGTATGACTGCGGAACGCAGCGCATGATGCGGTGTGCTCCTGCTGTCCAAAACATAAAAAATAAGGAGATTTAAAATGGTTCAAAAAAATCACGTGTCAACATTAACAACAACAAAAAAAATCATTACAGTCCTGGTGGTGCTATTGTTGGGCTGCACTTACGGGTTTTCGCGGAAACTGGCGGCATTGCCGGAATTGAATAATCCGACAATTATTGAAAGCGATGGGAAAGAGATTTATGTCCTGGACAATGTCGAGGTGAAGGTTTACTCGTTAAAGGATTATAGTTTGCTGCGAACCTTTGGCAAGAAAGGCCACGGCCCCGGGGAATTGATGCCCAACGATGAAATACCGCTGCAAATGCAAGTGAAAAATGGTCAGGTGTTTTTAAATTCCCAGACCAAATTTATCCATTATTCAAAAACAGGGCGGATGATCAAAGAGAAAGCCACCACATTTATGTGTATGCAAATCGTTCCCCTGGCGAATCGCTATGCGATTTCAAAAGTAGGTTTTGATAATTTTGGCAAAATTTTCTTCCGAATTATATTGTATAACCAAAGCCTGGAAGAACTAAAAACGATTTATACTACCGGAAAGTCAAGTACGCTGCGCAGTTCCGGTAAAATTATTGTGCCAGCGAATTTCNNGCGAATTTCACTTATATGACTGTTGATGAGAACCGTTTATTTGTCTTTAGCGGCCGCCAGGAGGACTTTATTATCAGGGTTTTCGATACTGATGGCAGACTGCTGAAACCGGTCACAATGGAATATCAGCGGCCCAAATGGACAGATACGTTTAAAAAAGAGGTGACCCAATGGGCCAAACAATGGACCCGTTTCAGGGGGCTGCCGGTGGAGGTAGAAAAATTACTTGAATTTCCCCGTTATTTGCCGGCAATACGCAATGTCATTGCCAAAGACAGTAACGTATATGTGCAGACTTATAAAAAGAAAAACAACCGCTCTGAATTTTTTATATTCGATCGGAATGGGAAGATGGTGAACAAGCTATTTTTGCCTGATGCGTCACCTTACAAGGTTAAAACTAACCCGGATATTACGTTCACAATAACAGGTAACAAGTATTACTACCTTGTGGAGAACCTGGAAAAGGAGGAGTGGGAATTGCATGAAACTTCCCTATAATTCTTTACCGCTATTCGTCATTATTTTTTGCCTGTCCCGAATACTTACAGCGACTGTTGCCGTATTTGAAGACACGTGCGGCAATCTCATACAAATCTATCAAGAGCTGTAATGCGGCCTAACCCTTCGTTCAAGCGGACGTGCCTCCGCCACGCCTCTTAACTCGAACGTTGAGCCACCATAGGAGAGGGAAAGGCGTCAGGCAAGAAAAACTAACCCTATTGAAAAAAACAAATGAAGGTATTATAATAATTAAACCATGATCAAAGATAAATTTGAATACCGGAAAGATGTTGCCTTTATAAACAGGGAAAGAGAATTAAAGTACCTGGACGAATATATTAATATACGGCCTGAGTCCCTTCTTTTTTTTCACGGCCCCAAATCCTCGGGAAAAACTACCCTGTTGTATAAATTCTTTGAACAAATGGAAAAACAACAAAAACTGGAGGTTAAATTTCTAAATCTAAGGGAAAAATTAATTGACAACTATAAAGATTTTATCCGTATCTTTTTTGGGGTCGATTATTCAAAAACCAGGGGAGATTTAAAAGAAAAACGTGAATACAACCTCTTTAAATTTTTTAAACTATCGGTGGAAGAGCTAAAGGGAATGGAAAGTGGAGAACTGGACCCTTTTGATATCATGAAAAAGGAATTTATCAATTTAAATCAAAAGGGGATAAAACCCGTGATTATCATTGATGAACTCCAGGCCATCGATCATATCTATATGAACAATGGAAAAGACCGGCAGTTGATAATCGAATTGTTTGATTTTTTTGTGGCCATGACCAAGCAGAGTCATCTTGCCCATGTTATCATTGCTTCTTCGGACGGCTACTTTCTATATACTGTTTATAATGATTCCAGGTTGAAAAAAACCTCACGGTTTTACAAGGTGGATTACCTGCCAAAAGAAGATGTGATGGAATGGCTGCTGAATTTGAAGAAATACTCGAATATAAAAGATTATACCCTGACGCCGGAAGATGCGGAAAAGATATGGGACACGG
>WVZO01000276.1:475-741 GCA_011772425.1 Candidatus Aminicenantota bacterium | reverse complement strand
CAGGAGATATTAACCGATCTCTTCACTACTCCCTTAGATGAGGTATTATCCCTTTATTTAAAAAATATAAAAGTCATGATTGGTCACTATATCGGTGCCGATGACAAAAAAGAGAAAGTCCTGCGCCTGTTTTTAACCGAAGAAACCGCCAGTACCAGGGATTTTATTCATGCAGGAATCGCTAAAGAGGAACTGGATGACTTGTTAAGAGATATGGTTCGCAACAACATTCTTTATTTTGATTCCACCGAAGGTCTTTACTATCC
>WVZO01000276.1:0-436 GCA_011772425.1 Candidatus Aminicenantota bacterium | reverse complement strand
AAAAGATAAGTTTAAGGCTTCCCCAAACGTTTGAAACAACATCCCTATTTTCAATTCATGTCAATTTCAAAAGTGGTTAATCAATTGGTTGATTCTGGTAAGGAAGCCTTTATATGGCCCGAAGGGTCTTCTGAGGGTGCCCGCGCCGCGGGCCTGGACCCCCGCAAAAGCTTTTCATAAAAAAAGTAAGTTTAAGGTTTCCCCAAACGTTTGGAGCAACACTCCTCTTTTTAACTTATACAAACTGCAAAAGAGTACTCCCGGCTGTTTGGTTCAGGTAAGGAAACCTTAAGATGGCGCGTATGCGCCTTCTGTGGCTCGTGACGCTATGCGCCGCGCCGCGGGGTTTTTACGCTTTTATCCGGGTCAGGCGGAGGCGGTGGGATTTGCTTTTCTTTGGTTTTTAACTCTTCAAGAATAACCTCAATGGCCTTGT
>WVZO01000546.1 GCA_011772425.1 Candidatus Aminicenantota bacterium | reverse complement strand
GCCCAATTGTCCCGTTTCCACGCCACCAGCGGGATAATCAACCCAAAAGCCAAAAACAACAATGGAATTAATACAGGCGAATTAGTTGTCAGAATCGTTATCATTCTCTTTATTCATCCTCTCAAGCAGTTCGCTTTCGTTCAGGGTTTTATATCGTTTATAAATAGAAATAACCAGCGCAAACGCCACGCCTGTGGTAGCCACACCCACAACAATAGCCGTCAGCATTAACGTATGGGGCAGGGGGTTAATATAGTGGGCGGTAGAAATGCTCTGAACCACACCCTCGTGCACTTTTTCAATATCTGCACTCTCCAGGATAGGCACTGTCCCACCCCATTTCACAGAACTGGAAATATAAAAAATAATCACCGCTACCTGGAAAATAGTCATACCGATTAATTTTTTCACCAGGTTTTTTTTCATCATCATGGCATAGAGGCCGATCGCCAGTAAAGCCATGGTAAACCAATACGCATAGTGTCCCAGGATAAAGTCAAGGAATGTCATAATGGGTCACCCTCCAGGAGGTTATCGTAGATAGCCACCAGTATACCCATAACCGCCACGCCCACGCCGATCTCCACGAACAGGATCCCCCATCCGCGCACCACATCGGCATGACCCGCCAGCGGCAGGAATTTATAATCCAGGAATTCGCCCCCCATCAGCATCGCCAGGAAACCGGTCCCGAAATAAATCAACACCCCCACCGAACCCAGGAGCATACCCCAGCTTTTTTTGAACTGAAGCTGCCCCAATTTCCCACCCGCGGCCAGCCGCACCAGCAAAACCGCTGCCGCCAGCATGGTCCCACCCTGAAAACCGCCGCCAGGACTATAATGACCATGAAAAATCACATACAGTGCATACAACATAATAAACGGCGAAACCACCCGGCATACCAGGGAAACAATCGGGTTATCATCTTTTCGCGTCATGAAGTTTCTTCCTTGCTTCGTCTTCTCAGCAGCAGAAAACAAATCAACCCCGCCGTATAAATCACGGTTTCTTCCCCCAGCGTATCGTATCCCCTATAATCGGCCAGTATCACCGTAACCATATTATCTGTATGGGCATCTTTTTTTGCTTTCTGGATATAATAATGGGCCGCTTCAGAGGAGCCGGCCGCGCTTTTTTCCCGGTTAAAAGGGGCGTTCGGGTCACCGCGGTCAGGCAAACCGGCTGCCCCGTAAAACATAAGTCCACAAAAGACAATTAGAATCAAATAATTAACAATCTTCAATCTACACTCCTCCTGGTGGTCTTAAAAATAAGCACCACAAACAATACACCCGTCACACCGGCCCCTACCACTGCTTCGGTAAAACCCACATCCACAGCCCCCATAACCACATAAAGCAAGGCAGAAAGAAAACTGAACACCGTCAACATTACCACAGCCACCAGCAGGTTTTTTACATTCAGGGCAATAAGAGCCATGATAACCAGGATAATAAAAAAGATGATCTCCACTTCCCAATGCATTAGTCGTCCTCTTTTTTATATTTGTTTAGGTTCTGGTCCTTGTTTTTCTTGTTTTGATCTTTTTTGAACCAGGGTATCAGGCGAAAACGGTAAGCAGCCCTCACCAGTGCATTGGTTGCGGTCGGGTTAGTAAGAGCCACAAATGCGATAATGATCAATAATTTAGCGCTGTTTATGGAAAATCCCTGGGTCAGCAGTAAGCCGAAGATAATCAGCATAACCCCGAGGGTATCCGCTTTTCCCTGGGCATGAGCCCGGGCGTAAAAATCCGGCAAACGGATCAGCCCGATACTTCCCACAAACAGGAAAAACGCCCCCAGGCTAATAATAATACCGGCTATAACGTGTACAAGTCCCATTATCCTTTTTTATAACCTCTTCTTGTATCCAGGTATTTAGCGATGGCAATGTTCCCGATAAAATTAAGGATTGCGTAAGCCATGGTAATATCGATAAACATATCCAGGCGGTTAAACACCATACCGATCACCAGGATCAGCACCATGGTTTTGGTAGCAATGGCCCCGGCCCCCAGGATGCGGTCGAAAAGCGTTGGCCCCACCAGGACCCGGTAAAGGGGAATAAAGATAATCACTGTCAAGATAACCGACAGGTATACAAAGTATTTTTCCATTAGAGATCCGCCCCCGATCGTATGATTTCGATGTCCTGGACCACTTGCTCCGGTTTTTTTTCGTAAAGTTTGGCCACCTGCCCTGGCAGTGAACCGTCGATAATCCCGGTTGAAGAGGCATCCATTAAAGCATGAACCAGGAATTCGTCCTTTTTAATCTGGATGGTAATAGTACCCGGGGTCAGGGTGATAGAGTTTCCCAGGATCACTTTCGCACTGGTATTAGGGAATTTGGTATTGAAACGTACCAGGGCGGGATCGATAGGCATTTTGGGATTCAGAACCACTGCTGCCACCTGGAGACTCGCCACCACAATTTGCCAGATTAACCAGGGAATATAGAACAACACCCGTGCGTATCGCAGCCGCACAGGGAAAATATCTTGCATGCGGGCTCTTGCTTCGGCAAGCTCTTCTTCGAAAAAATAATACTTCCGTAAGCGAAGGTTAAGCAGGACTACCAACAGAGCAGAGAAGACCCCCATGGAAATGTGAAAAAAGTCGTAATGACCGCTCAAAAATAGCCATAATCCCAACAGCAGCGCAAACTGGATAATACTGTTTAGCCAAAAAACTTGCTTCAATTCACAACCTCAATACCAATTTAATTAGTTCCTGGAACTATATACTCTTAGTCGTTGCAGTTAACCGTTATCATTTGGATTTCGGTCTTGGAAGAGTGTATTATATATATTTCTTCACCTCTTGTCAAGGAAAAAAATTTAAAATTGGGCAGCCACGAAGGACACCAAGAAATAAAGTAGGCAGTAGGCAGTAGACAGTTGGCAAAAAAGGAAGTTAGGAAGAAAGGAAACGGAAAAACGAAGAAACGAAGAAATGCAGAAACCAGGACTAACAGTCAAGTTGTTTTTCACCACGAAGGCACGAAGAACACTGAGGTAGAGAGAGGGGTTTTATGGATTTTTTATGTTATTTTGTCTTTTTTTCTTCGTGAACCTTTGTGGCTAAACTTCTTCTCTTCTCTGTGATCTCTGTGGCCTCTGTGGTTAAAAAAATTCCTTAAAATTGTGCAAGGTGAGTCGGTTGACACCAAAGAAGGATTAAAAGCCCATCATGTTTGGGTTTAACTCTTTAGAAGGATATGGAAGTCATTGATCGGAGGTATATTAGATAAAAAAATTGGAAAATTGAAACTCCTTTTATTAAAGGCATTTCCGGCAAATCTGGATTTTTATTTTGTGATTGCACAACTTTCAGGATTTACAATAGGTTGTTATTGTGTTATTGACATTATGGAAGTTTGGAGGTTGTCCGTGGTTTTTAGAGGAGGTCCTGGAATGAGAGGTTTTATAGGTGGAAATTTTTTGACCTGGCAGGGAATTTTAGAAGGGGGGGCGGCATAAGGATACGGTGAACCATGAACCATGAACCATTGAGGAAATTATTAAGGGGGGAAGATGGCAAGGCTGTGCGCTTCACCTCTGTGTACTCTGTGCTCTCTGTGGCAAAAACAAAAAAGTTTATCTTTCTGTGTTTATCTGTGTTCATCTGTGGCTAAAAAATGACAGATAAGGAAATTCCCGATCAGGTTATCCAGGTTGTTTTGACCTTGCCGGACAGGGAACTAGCCGGGTTATCGGTGACAAAACTGGCCCGAATACTTAAAGTCGACCGGTTTAAGTTGTCACGTCAATTTAAGCGTCAGAAGGACATGACCCTGGAGTGTTTTATATTCAAAGAAAAAATGACCCGTGCTGCATTTTTATTGATGGGGAGAAGTATTGCCGTGAAAGAAGTGGCTCGTAGGTTAGGGTTTTGTACCTGTGATTATTTTATACGGAAGTTCAGGGAGTATTATGGAATTGTGCCCGGGCAGTTTAGAGAGTTTAGAATACGGCGGTCTGGGGAAAAGGAGCGGAGGAGTGGGCTGAAGGATCGCAGGAAGAAGCTTGACCGGAGTAAAATCCCAGGGGGAAGGGATCGGAGGAAGGGGGTGAAGGATCGGAGGAAGGAACCAAAGGATCGTAGGAAGCAGGAGCAGGCTCA
>WVZO01000313.1 GCA_011772425.1 Candidatus Aminicenantota bacterium | reverse complement strand
AAGGAGTAAATTCCACCCGGATGTCCATTTGGTATTCATTTCCCCAATAAACGATATAGTCTTGAATGGGTTCTGCCGTAAACGTGGCAGCCGCGGCCAATCGAACCTTTGTTTTTTCTTCCAATTCAAAGCTTTCCCTTTTTCTTGATATTTGCTGTTCTTCCGTTTCAGTGAATACCTGGAAGTCGGTTAATTTTTGTTGGGGATTGGCAATCACGGTTTCCACAAGCTGCCGGAACCGGTTTAAAAACTGCTCCATGGTGTCTTTTTTAAACAGGTTGGTGTTGTATTCCAATCGGCAGTAGAGTTCCGGTTCCGGGCTGAGTATAGGATAGACATCCAGCTTAAAATCCAGAGTAGACGTGGCATCTTTGAACTCGACGTCATAGAATTCCAGGGTTTCCATGCGGCCTTCAAAGGTGCGGTCCGATTCGCTGTGAAAGAGAAACATGGTGCTGAACAGGGGATTAACAGCATTTATTGCCGGATAATCCGGTAAATCGGCCTGTTTTACCATCTCTTCAAACGGGTAATCCTGGTTTTGATACGCTGCCAATGCGCTGTTTTTGACTGAACCTAAAAATTCCTTAAACGCGAGACCATCGTCTACCGCGTTACGGATGGGCAGAAAGTTTACGAACAAGCCTATTACCTCTTCCAGGTCCGGGTGCGGCCTCCCGGAAACCAGGGAACCGATTACAACCTCCTCCTGGCCGCTGTACCGCGACACCAATAATGTATAAATCGCCAACAGCAGTATATTAAGGGTAACGCTTTCCTCCTGCGCCAGGCGGTTCAATGGTTCCATGAGTTCACCGGTTAAAGTAGAAGTAACGGTATCTCCTGTAAAGGTCATGGTTTCCGGCCGCTGGCAATCCAGGGGCATGGTGAGCAGCGGTACACCCTGCTCATTGTTAAATTTTTTATTCCAGTATTCCTCCTGCTGCTGCATAACGTCGGAATGAAAGAGTTTGTTTTGCCAACGTGTAAAATCGTTGTATTGGATACGCAGGAGTGGGAGTTTCATGCCCTGGTACAACCTGATGAAATCCTGGATCATAATGCCGATAGAAACCCCATCTGAAATAATGTGATGCATGTCCACCATAAAAATATACTCCTGGTTATTGGTTTCGATAAATCCTACACGCAGTAAGGGCGGGAGTGAGAGATTAAATGGGCGAATGAAGCCCTGAATGATATCTTTGGGTAAGTGAGGTGAGTGAGGTGAGTAAGGTGAGTAAGGTGAGTAAGGTGAGTGAGTTTCTTCCTCAACCTTAACCTTAACCTCAACCTTGAATTCTACTTTATCGTGTACCTTTTGTACCACATGGCCGTCAACAATA
>WVZO01000583.1:1721-2897 GCA_011772425.1 Candidatus Aminicenantota bacterium | reverse complement strand
TCCATTTTTAATTTTTAATTTATCATTTTTCGTTTTTAATTTGAATTCTCAGACAGCCTCCTTGTATCCGTTTAATTCCAGGATTAATCCAGCGGCAAGAAGCGACTCGTTTTCCATTTCTGTGAGAAAAATAAAATTTTTTGCCATTATATCAATGTCTTAGAGCTGTTATACCTCCCGGTTTCCCGGTTGACAGAGCAAGAAATGTGGCAGAAGAGTGAAATCCTATCTGAATTTCCTTATTTCGTATCACTGCCGCTGGTTCCTGGTTCCTTTTTCTTTCATCAGGCAGGTGAAAAAATCGGTTTCTTTTTTTGCTCGCAGTATTTCTTATCCTTTTTCGATTTCTTAAATATCCCTTTTTTTACTGTTTTTTCCGATTTAACAATATCGTCAGGGGAAGTATATTTGTTTGCTTTTTTTATAACCAGATCTATTCCATTGGATTCGTAAATCATGGAGACATATTGGGAACAGAAAAATCGACTGATAGGGCTCGACTTATCTGGTACATCCATCTTAAGTTTAAGAAAAAGCTTAATACCAAACCAAATTAATTTCCATTTGGCATAGCTTTTTCCAAGTTCTTTTTGGGCAGTTATTACCATAACTCGGCGTTTGTCGTCCGATATTTCGCCGTCATAAGTAAACAATTCCACATCGCCTTTGTAGTGACAGATATTTCGTGAAAGTGGCGTTACCACGACCCCTTTTCCTACAGCTTCCAGGACCATCAACCGTTGGTTCCACCATACAGCAATACCGGCATGGGAGTATTCCGAATGGGTGAATAATCTTATTATTTTTGAGAAGAGTTTTCTTCCCTTATACATCAAGATATCACCATTCTTTATATCATCCCGCACATCTTTGTAATTAATTTCTTTTATTTTCATGTTAAATCTCCTTTTAATTTCTTTTCCAGATCAATTTAACAGCAATTCTAATGCCAGGTGGATTCTCATTTCTAAATAGCTGTAATATTATTGATATAACATGGTTTTAAGATGTATCGGTTATATTAAAAGGGAATACAGGGGGGTGCCACAAAACTTGACAGTTTTTTGGATTTTGGTTAAAAATGAACTCAAAAAGAAGTTATATCAGGGCTTTTAAAAAATGTACACAAAACTTGACAATGCAAGAAATGTGGCAGGGTTTAAAGATAAAAATTCC
>WVZO01000583.1:1335-1641 GCA_011772425.1 Candidatus Aminicenantota bacterium | reverse complement strand
CTCACAATTGGCTGGAGGAATAGCTGTCCGGGACTGTCATTGGTCATTGGTCAGTGGTCATTAGGGAAAAAAGGAGACAGGGAAAAATCCCTCAAGGTCAAAAATTTCTAGAAATCATTCTGCAACGCCTAGAAATCGTCCTGCAACACCTAGAAATCATTCTGCAACGTCTAGAAATCGTTCTGCAACGCCTAGAAATGGCTCTGCAACGTCTAGAAATCGTTCTGCAACACCTAGAAATCATTCTGCAGCGTCTAGAAATGGCTCTGCAGTGTCTAGAAATCATTCTGCGACGTCTAGAAATGG
>WVZO01000583.1:0-1231 GCA_011772425.1 Candidatus Aminicenantota bacterium | reverse complement strand
TGCTCCTCGCCGAAGGCGTTTAAAATCTGTCCGAAGGACACCTTCCCATTCCCGCATTATTCCAATACCCCATCACCCCCTGTCTGCGTGCTCCTTAGGACACACGACACGCACAGGCAGGCAATCAATTGTGAGCGAAGCGAACTAATTGCCGGTGCGTTCAATATACTTTCTTAACTGGAGCGCCAGGTTGGCCACGGTCCATTCCTTTCCCTCCTGTGTTTTAAAACCCTCCTGGTTTAACCGGCGCACAACCTCAGCCTTGGACACGCCCTGTTCGACCAGGTTAAGGGCAAACGCCATGGTTTTGTCAAGCTCTTCCCGGCTGGGTTTAACTATATAAGGATTTAATTCATTGCTCACTATACCAGGGGTCCACTTCATGCCCCACCTGGTTTTAAAGCCTTTTTCATTTAATTGCTCAGCAATTTCCTTCTTCTTGTATCCCTGTTTCATGAGTTCCACTGCTAGCTTTATGGCATTCTCAAATTGTTCTTTATACCTCTCTGTAATCGAGACTTTCTTTGGTTGATTTTCGATTGATTCCTTGACCTTTTGCTGGATTTCATCCAGGCGTCTGGCTTCTTCTTGCCTCATTTTCAAAAGCCGGTTGTATTTATCCAGCATTCCAGGATACACCGGACAGCTTTTTCGACAGTATGCTTTAAAAATATTATGCTCACAGCGGCAGTCAAAAGATACATCAGAACCATAAATATATTTGATGTTAGATAGTGTGCTGTGCCGGATAGCGGATTTTGAGCTGGAAGAAATGGCAGATAAAACTTCAATGCAGTAGTTTAAAAGCCAATCCCGGCACTCATCACCCGATATGCCGATGAATTTAAACCAGGCCGCGATAAACTGGGTAACATCCTGACGGGTAGGTATGGACTCACCATCCGGGAAACGTGATAATGTCAGACCATTAGAGACCAGGTCTTCAATACAAAAAAATAACAGGCTATCATCTTTGCTTTTTTCTTTTAAAATTTCTTTCAGCGAAGTTAAATACACCAACATTTCAGTCACCTTTGTTTTAATTCCCAATTATACAAAAAATTCAATTTTTCGACTACCTCCCCGCGCCGCGGGCCTGGACCCAATGCTGTTGACTTAAGGTCAAAATATAAATCTTTTATTTCCTATTAAAGCTAATCTCTCGTACCGCACGGGCACTCTAGAAAAACTGTTGCCCTCCGTGCGGATATACTAACCCATACTTTTATCT
>WVZO01000726.1:698-3683 GCA_011772425.1 Candidatus Aminicenantota bacterium | reverse complement strand
AAAGGAATGGGAATTGGTGGAAAATGAGCGTTTTTTCCATTTTTTTGCCTGTCCCTGTTTTTTTCCTACCGCACGGGCACTCTGAAAAACCTATTGCCCTCCGTGCGGATCTACTAACCGATATTTTTTCTCCAGGATGGACAGAAATACCTTAGAACTAAAAGAAAATTTTGACTGTCCATCCTGATCTCCTATGCCTCCGGCAGCCAGGGGGCTCTTTTCGAGAAAACCGCCCCCTGGACCCCCGCAAAAGCTTTCATTTACTTTCATTCGTCTCCGATTGAGGCTTGCATCATGATTGACTGGCACCTAAATCTTAAATATAAACGGAGGCGGAGGGACTCGAACCCCCACGCCAGCTCATCACTGGCGACCGGTTTTCAAGACCGGGGCGATACCAATTTCGCTTAACGCCTCCAAACAAAAGATCATAAAGCTGAGAGGGTGGGACTCGAACCCACAACCTTCGGCTTAACAGGCCGCCGCTCTGCCATTGAGCTACCTCTCAATACAAGCAGGAGTGCAAGGATTTGAACCCTGACAAACGGAGTTGGAACCCGTCATGCTGCCAATTACATCACACTCCTATACAATGGCCCGATGTGGATTCGAACCACAGACGCAGGGATTTTCAATCCCTCGCTCTACCAACTGAGCTATCGGGCCATAAACGGAACCGGTGGGATTCGAACCCCGCCTTCACACTGACAATGTGATATGCTAACCTTTACACTACCGGCTCCATTAATAGGGCGACCCAGGATCGAACTGGGACACTCTGATAGAAAGTCAGATGTCCTACCATTAGACTACCGCCCCATACAAGTGGGCAGGGAGAATAGGTTTTATCGGGGAGAGAGGATTTGAACCTCCAGCTGCTGGTTCCCAAAACCAACCGTCTACCATTGACTTACTCCCCGTCACCACAGGAGCGGTAGGACTCGAACCTACAATACGGGAATCAAAGTCCCGTGTCATACCAAATTTAACGACGCTCCTATCCCTGAAAATACGTGCGAATATACACCTGTATTGTTGATTGATTATCATTGAGACCTCCGAATTAAACGATATTGATTAGACCGTCTCTCCGGCACCCAATGGATACCAATTCGGAGACTCAGACGATTGGAGGCTATCGGGTGATGTAAAATGACTATAAAATGACCGTTCGCATACCCTGGCCAAACAATCACTTTTAAACATCTTACATCCTGTCATTTTAAACCTCCAAAATTTGAATGTTTATTGTATCATAAAAATTTATTTCTTTCTACCTTTTTATTCAACAAAAAAATAAAACTTAAAATTTTTTAAACCTTCCTACCAGGAAAAAGGGAAAAAGGGGGCAGTCTAGAAAAACTAACTTGACTATTTTTGTATATTGTATACAATATACAATCAATACAGGAGAAAGAAATGATAGAGATTATCGATAAAGTAGTGGATCGAAAAGTACTGGAAAAAAGCGTAAAGCGTTTTCGCGAAAAAGGTATTATATTGCCGACGTTTGAGCAATTAAAAAACCCTGCTGAACTGGTCCCGGAAAAAATAAAAGACAAATTAAAACATATCGGTTTATGGGACCGGCATCCCCTGAATCTCTTCCGCATAACCTGGAAGAATGAACCCAAAGAGAAAGGAGGGCTTTTTGGGGGTGTGAATTACATGGAGATACCCGGTGAACTCACCGGAATTGCCCCCCGCATCGTGACATTAGTGGGCAAGTATTTCCCCACAGGTGCCCATAAAGTCGGTGCCGCCTACGGCTGCCTGGCTCCCCGGATCATTACCGGCCAATTTGATCCCACGTATCATAAAGCCATATGGCCCTCTACCGGCAATTACTGCCGCGGGGGTGCTTTTGATTCTTATTTGATGGGCTGCACAGCCGTGGCGATCCTACCGGAAGAAATGAGCAAAGAACGGTTCACATGGCTGGAAGATATCGGCGCTGAAGTAATCGCTACACCCGGCTGTGAATCCAATGTCAAAGAAATCTACGATAAATGCTGGGAAATCCGCAGAACCCGGCCGGACTGCAAGATTTTTAACCAGTTCGATGAATTCGGAAATTCCGCCTGGCATTATACCATTACCGGTTCAGCAATTGAAGAAGTTTTCCAACAAGTCAGGGGAAAAAACAGCCAGTTTGCCGCTTATATATCTGCCACCGGTTCTGCCGGGACCATTGCCGCAGGAGATTACTTAAGAACAAAACATCATTTTATTAAAGTAGTCGCATCCGAAGCGTTACAGTGTCCCACGTTACTTTACAATGGTTTTGGTGCCCACCGCATCGAAGGTATCGGTGACAAGCATGTTCCCTGGATTCACAACGTAAAAAACACCAACGCGGTGACGGCCGTGGATGATGAAGACTGCATGCGCCTCTTCCGGCTGTTTAATGAAGAAAAAGGAAAAGAATACCTGGTGTCCATTGGGCTGGATAACGAATTTGTAGACCAATTGGAGTTGTTAGGAATCTCTTCCATTGCCAACCTGCTCTCTTGTATCAAGATCGCTAAATACTTTGAAATGACATCGGAAGATGTTATTTTTACTATCGCTACAGATTCGGCTGACATGTACCGATCACGGATCGAAGAACTTCGTGAAGAGCGGGGCGAATATACCGCAATTCAAGCTGTCAAAGATTTTGAGAAATGCCTCATGGGTGTTACCATTGATCATACCAGGGAATTGACCTATATGGATCAAAAAACCATTCATAACCTGAAATACTTTACCTGGAGAGAACAACAGGAAAAGGAGGTGGAGGACCTGGATACCCTGTGGTATGATCGTGAGATATGGGAAACGATTTTTAATCAACCTGCCTGCTGGGATGAATTGATCAACGAATTCAACGAGAAGACCGGTTTGTTGAAGGTTTAATGCTTAAGGAAACTTTTGAAAATTCCAATTCTATGAGAAGCAAGACATACACGGATGTATAGACGGCTATACACAAATGTAAGGACG
>WVZO01000726.1:344-598 GCA_011772425.1 Candidatus Aminicenantota bacterium | reverse complement strand
CTTTAGTAGCCACAAAGGCACGAAGACACAAAGGATTCATTTATAATAAAACCTTTTGTGTAACTTTGTGTCTTTGTGTCTTCGTGGCTATTTACCCAGGCAAGAAAAATCTTGAACTTCCTTACAAATCCTTACATGATAACAATATAAAGGGAAGTATTGCCCCAAACAACTCCATAATCCACAAGCCTGATATCCAAAACCGTTTCCCTGTCCGCAGGAACCAGGGGAGTGATATCATAAGGCGGCACTTG
>WVZO01000726.1:0-242 GCA_011772425.1 Candidatus Aminicenantota bacterium | reverse complement strand
GCAATATAAACCCGTTGAGTTTTTGACCGTTTGATGGTAATCGTCTTCCGTTTGAAATACCAGCGAAACGATTTGTCTGAATAACCGGGAGAAGTCTTTCTTACTTTTAACCACGACGTATCAAATATTTTATGAGATATTGGCCCGATTCGCTGCGGTTCCTCATTTGCTTCTTCGATCTCTTTAATCACTGCTGCCGCAAGGTTTTCTCCCTTTCTCTCGTTTTTATTCACCACTTCCAT
>WVZO01000433.1:1723-1970 GCA_011772425.1 Candidatus Aminicenantota bacterium | reverse complement strand
TGAAGATTTTCCTGTTCATAATCCCTACCAACCTTCTAATGCAGGTAATATGGATGCGTTTGTCACCAAATTCACCTTTTCCGGCTGCGACCCTGTTTTATGGACGGATAAAGATTTGTTAAATTTTTCTGTGAAAGTTGGAAGTACCACAGGTACCCAGCGCTTTTTAATCCGCAATATCGGCGGCGGAACACTGGAATGGCAGGTCACGGAGGATTCCCCCTGGATTACATGCAGTCCCACCAGC
>WVZO01000433.1:0-1715 GCA_011772425.1 Candidatus Aminicenantota bacterium | reverse complement strand
TTAAAGAAGGACCCAATACCACTGAAATCACCGTCACTGATCCCAATGCAGCTAATTCCCCCAAAAAGGTTTATGTTACCATATGGCTTTACACAACTGGTTACCCGCCCCCTATGTCCGGTTTGCCTTTCGGCACGTTTGAAACTCCCGATGACGGTATTGCTGTCAATGGAAGTGTGGCTTTTACCGGTTGGGCATTGGACGATATTGGAGTGGAGTCTGTTAAAATATACCGAAAAGATGGAACCACTCTCGTTGATGTGGGCGATGCCTGTTTTATTGACGGTGCACGCCCGGATGTCTGGCAGGTATACCCGGATTTTCCCAACAGTTTCCGAGCCGGCTGGGGTTATTTATATGTGACCAATTGTTTAGCGGATGGAACCTACGAATTCCATGCGAAAGCTAAGGATGTAGAAGGGAATGAGGTCACACTGGGCACAAAATCCATAACAATTCTCAATGCCATGGCAGTAAAACCCTTTGGCGATATCGTTACGCCCCAACCGTGCAGTACAGTTTCAGGGAGTAATTACAAAATCGAAGGTTGGGTCGCCACCCAACCACCCAAAATAGTTAATAAAGTAGAAGTGTTCGTTGACAGTGTAAACCTGGGAGAAGCTGCATTAACTCCAGGAGGCACCCCGGCTCCACCTTGTCCAATCCCTGACTATAGAAGTTTCGATTATGACTTGAATACCGTCGGGTACAGCAACGGACTGCATACATTATACTGTAAAGCAACGGACAGCGATGGTAAATCGAACGATTTCGGACACCGGTATTTCTCTATTCATAATATTGGCAGTATCAATTCAATATCTCAAATGGCTGCGTCCACCCCGGCGTACCGCCCCATATCCGATATAGAAAAAGTTCCTGTCGATTCCGTAAAACTGTTTATTGTTAAAGGCGATTCCAGGAAGAATGTCATGCCTCGTGGGATCAGGCCAGATAGAACCGGCCATATTTACATCCAAATCGAAGAAATGGAACGTATCGAAGTTCAATTGAACGCCGCACCCGGTACGTCAAAATATACCGGGTATCATGTCATTGGAAATTACCTCATGCCGCTTCCTGTGGGTTCCACCCTGGATAAGGAAAGAGGAATCTTCTACTGGCTCCCGGGACCCGGGTTTATGGGCAGTTATCAAATGGTTTTTATTGAAGAAAAACCCAATAAAGAGATGACGAAAAAATTCGTGAATGTAAAAATCGTTCCTAAATTCATGAAAGGGGAAAAGTAAGGTAAGGAGGAGATGAAATCAAAGAACGAAGGCAAGGCTTTACCTCCTTGCCTTTGTTCTTCTTTTCAACGCTCTATATTGTTTATCCATTCAACCAGTTAATCGATGGCAGTAAAAAGTAAACATTTATAAATATTTACATCTCGAATCCCTTTCTAATACGGCATCCTTAAAAAAAAGCTAAAGTCTTATAAAGTTTAACTAAAAATTTGGAAATTATGTTATTTAAAGGGCAGAGAGAAAAAGATCAAACCTAGGAGGGTTAAGATGAAACGATTATTTGTTTTGTGTTTGGTTGTTTTGGTGGGGATATTGTTAATTTCCGCATCCGTATCAATGCCTGGCAAAAAGATGCAGGATGCTCAATATCTCCAAAAGATCAAGAAAGCTGGTCCGGAAACATCAGCGCAGGTCAAAAGGGCACCTGATTTTGGGAAAATACCTTTGTATTTTATTCCCAATAAG
>WVZO01000751.1 GCA_011772425.1 Candidatus Aminicenantota bacterium | reverse complement strand
TTGATAAAAGTAAGGGACGCATGCCAACGATGGGTGATGATCGGTTATCAATGGTCTTTTTCATCTGCCATTCAATCCCTGAAAAAGGATATTATGCAAGGTTTGTTTGGTGCACCGCTGCGATTAAAAACGCTCTGTTTTTGGCCCAGGGACCTGGGTTACTATCAGAGAAACAGTTGGGCGGGTAGAAAGAGAGATGATTCCGGTCGATGGGTGCTGGACAGTCCGGCCAACAATGCCATGGCTCATTTTCTGCACAACCTTTTTTACGTGTTGGGAGAAGAAATCCATATAAGTGCCTGGCCCGTGGAAGTGACTGCGGAACTTTACCGGGCCTATCCGATTGAGAATTTCGATTCTATTGCCTGCCGTATTTTTACCGCAGCGGGCACGGAACTGCTTTTTTATGCGTCACATGCCACGTATGAAGATAAAGGTCCCATGTTTAATTTCCAGTTTGAAGATGCGGAGATATCGTACGGTGAAACGTCTGATGAGATTATTGCCAGGGATAGTTCTGGCAGTGAAAAAAATTACGGTTCACCGGAAGATGATCATCAATTCCTCAAATTATTCGAAGCGGTGGAAACCGTTAGAACTCCTAAGCCAATTGTTTGCGGCCTGGAAGCGGCGTTTGCCCAGACTCTTTGTATCAAAGGTATCCAGGAATCTGTACCTGAGATTTCCAGCTTCCCGGACAATATGATCCAATGGAGTAAAAACCGTGAAAGATTGTGGGTCAAAGAATTGGATGAAGCTTTTTATCAATGTTATCAGAAAGGTATTTTACCCAATGAAGCAGGCTTTTCTTTTGCTGTCAAAGGAAAGTCCGTCGGTATAAAAAAAGCAAATGGCAGTGATTTCAATGGGGTAGGATGAATGAAACGTGGTAATACAGGCTGACCATGTATAAAAAATTTTTGCGGGGTCCAGGGGCGGTTTTTACTAAAAAGAGCCCCTGGCCGCCGGAGGCAAATAGGAAATGAAACCGAGAAAGAAAGTACAAAAGACTCTTGAATTTGATTCGCCGCCGGGCATACCGCGGCAGGCCTGGGTTTTACCCTGGGCTGAAGAGCATTACCCGGAGATGGTAGAGCGTTTACGTGAAGAATACCCGGATGATCTGGTCAATGCACCGGCTGTTTATAAAAAACCCCTGCCGGTGAAAGGCGACCGTTACAAAAAGGGAACTTATGTGGATGAATGGGGATGTGTGTTTTCCAATCTCCAGGACGGCATCATTGGGATTGTTAAAGAGCCTTTGATTAAAGATTGGAAGGATCTGGTACGTTTTAAAACGCCGGATTATGTTTTGGACCTGGATAAAGATGAGATCAATGGTTTTTGCCGGCATACAGACCGGTTTGTGCTTGCCGGGACTTTTGTGCGGCCGTTTGAGCGCCTGGGATTTATTCGTACACTGGAGCAGGCTCTGGTTGACCTGTTGGAACAGCGGCCAGAGCTTTTTGATTTACTTCACCGCATTCATGAGTTGTATATTAAAGAGGTAGAAGCCTGGGCGGAGACGGAAGTGGATGCCATCTGCCTGATGGATGACTGGGGAACCCAACAGGGACTGATGATTGCTCCAGACCTCTGGGAGAGTATCTTCAAACCTATGTACCGGGATTATGCAGAGATTGCCGGTCATTACGGGAAATATGTTTTTATGCATTCGGACGGGTACATTATAGATATTATTCCTGGTTTGATCGAGGTGGGGATTAACGCTCTCAACAGCCAGGTGGCTTGCATGGGGGTGGAGGAACTGGGTAAACGGTTCCGTGGTAAACTCACTTTCTGGGGAGAAATTGACCGGCAAAATCTTCTGCCTAATGGTTCATTGCAGGATATCCGGGATGCGGTGTTTCAATTGCTGGAAAACCTGTATGATGATGGCGGTGTTATTGCCCAATGCGAATTTGGCCCCGGGGCAAAGCCGGAAAATGTCCTGGAAGTCTTCAAAACCTGGAATCAATTCAAATGAAACTCCTGGGTCTTCATATTGTTGATGCATTTGTGATTGTTGTTTACATTGTGGTGATTTTGTGGATTGGCAAGCGAGCTGCCAGGCGTACAAAAAATACCGGTGATTTTTATCTTGCCGGTCGTAAACTGGGAAAATTCTACCAGTTTTTCCTGAACTTCGGGTGTTCTACCAATGCAGAGCAGGCTGTGGCGGTTTCCCGTGAGATTTACCGCCAGGGAATCGGCGGCATGTGGATTCAATACCTGGTGTTGTTCCTTACGCCTTTTTACTGGTTTACCACGTTTTTTTTCCGGCGGGTCCGTTTAATCACCATCGGTGATTTTTTTACGGAGCGCTTTAAAAGTAAGTTTTTAGGCGGCAGTTACGCGGTTTTTATTTTGTTGGTATCTATTATCGGCGGTGGGGTGGGGTTTATGGTGGCGGCCAAAACCATGATGGCATTGACCCCCAAAACCCTTGAGGAATGTACTGTCCAACAGCGGGAAAATATAATGGAATTCCGCGAATACCAGGACTTGAGAGCAAAAGTTGATGCCGGTATGACTTTGGAAGAAACCGCACGTTACCAGGAGTTAAACGAGAAAAATAAACGGGGAGAACTCCATTCCTTTTTCTCCTATACCGATCCGGTGGTTTTTTATTTTGGTTTTGCTCTTATTGTGGGTATATACACCATGCTGGGCGGATTCAGGGCGGCAGCTATCACCGATTCCATCCAGGGAATATTGATTATTATCTTTTCTTTAATCCTTATACCCATTGGCTTATCTAAAATCGGTGGTTTTTCCGGTCTTCATGCTTCGGTGCCGGATTTTATGTTTGAGTTGTTCGGTTCGGTTACCATGAGTGAGTATGCCTGGTATACCATATTGGCAATGGTACTTGCCAACCTGGTGTCTATTGTTGCGGTGGCATCGGGCATGCAGACCGCGGGATCGGCTAAAGATGAAATGACTGCCCGTTTCGGTATGATCGGCGGGATGTTTTTTAAGCGTATTATCATGATTTTTTGGGCTTTGGCCGGGCTTTTAGCTATCGGTCTTTATGCCGGGAAACTTCATGACCCTGACCTCATCTGGGGTTTTATGACCCGGGATTTGCTGGTCCCCGGTGCCATTGGATTGATGCTGGTGGGAATCCTGGCCGCCAATATGTCTTCCCTGGACGCAGCTTCTGTTTCTTATTCCGCGCTGTTTATTAAAAACTTATACGAACCGTTGAGGCCAGGGAGAAGCGAAAACCATTACCTGGTGGTGGGTAAATTTGCCATTGCCGTTACCCTGTTGGGTGGGATTGCGGTTGCAATGCTTATCGATAACTTGCTGGAACTGTTTAAATATATTATTTCAATCCCGGCTATTTTCGGCGCTTCCATCTGGCTGGGGTTCATCTGGAGGCGATTAACCAAATGGGCGGTTATGCTTCAGGTGATTATTTGCATTGTCATTTATGCTTTTATTCCCAACCTATTTTCATCTCTTGACTGGGCCAGGACCAATGAAGCGTTTTTGCAAGAAACTCATCCCAAGACCGTATATGTGGAAGTGGCAGCCCTGAACGAAGACGTTGCCGCAGGAAGGGCAGACCATATCGGTCAAATCATTAGCAAACAGCATGTGATTGAACCTACCGGCATTTTCTTTGAAAACGTCGCACGGATCGATCCGTCGGACCCCAATTCCCCTAAAATAGGTCTGGGTAGATTTCACGCGGAACTCTGGGTAATGAGTTGGTTTGGGATCGATTTCCGGGGATGCTCGAAATCCTGGTTGGTAGCCCTGCGGTTCTTTTTCGATGCTTTTTTTCCTTTTGTGCTGCTTTTTATTTTCAGTTATCTCACCAAACCCGTGCCTAAAAAAGACCTGGATCGTTTCTTTGCCAAAATGCACACGCCGGTTCAGCCTACCCCGGAAAAAGAAAAACAAGCCCTGGAGGAATCTTACAAACACCCGGAAAAGTTTGAAAAAGACAAAATATTCCCAAATTCTAATTGGGAATTCATGAAGCCTTCCTGGTATGATTTCCTGGGATTTTTCGGTAGTTGGGTATTGGTAGGTGTAATCATATTGTTGTTATGGCTCATGGTGAGCATTCGTTAGATTTGAATTTTTGAATTGAACCACGAAGGCACGAAGAACACAAAGGGAATAAAAAATTTTTCTTCGTGCTTTTTACCGCATTGTAAATGCCTTCGTGACCTTCGTGCCTTCGTGGTAAAATAATAAAAAAAATGGAAAAAATAGTGAAACGGATTCAATCGGCGGCGCCGATACGGGTTTGTGATATCGGTGGTTGGACTGATACCTGGTTTGCCGGGCATGGTGCGGTTTTTAATATTGCGGTGAGTCCTTACGTGGAAGTACAGGTCACTGTTTATCCGCGGGAGAATGGGAATCGAGTTACCCTTGTCATGGAGAATTTTAATGATACCTATTCCCTGGACCCGGACAACATCGTATATGACAGGCATCCCCTTATTGAAGCGGCCATCGGTACCATGGAGATACCTGGAGATTGTGCGTTAAACATTAATATTTTTTCTAAAGCGCCTTCCGGTGCTTCTGTGGGTACATCGGCGGCGGTTTGTGTTGCTTTAATCGGTGCGCTGGATGCGTTGACACCTGGGCGGTTGACTCCCCATGAAATAGCTGACTTAGCGCATAAAGTGGAAACCGAGAAGTTGGGCTTGCAATCAGGTGTACAGGACCAGCTTGCCAGTGCTTATGGCGGCATTAATTTTATCCACATGCATGCGTTTCCGCATTCCAGTGTTACATCGTTAGATGTTTCGCGAGACTTCCGCTGGGAACTGGAAAGGCGCCTATCCCTGATTTACATCGGGACGCCGCATAGTTCCAGTGAAGTACATAAAATGGTGATTGCTGATTTGGGTGAGGATGCCGGTAAAGACCCGCGAATTGAGGAATTAAGAAGACTGGCGGTGGAGGCAAGAGATGCGGTTATTTCAGGCAGTTTTGAAACTCTAGGTCAGGTGATGAACCGGAACACGGAGGCACAGCGGGCGCTTCATCCCGGGCTGGTTTGTGAAAAGTTCGAGGAAGTTATTGAAATTGCTAATTCTTACAATGTCCTGGGGTGCAAGGTAAATGGTGCTGGAGGTGATGGCGGTTCTATTGCCATTCTTGGAGATGGAGATGCGCCTAAGAAGAGGCAAATGATACGCAGCCTGGAGGAAAAAGGCTATTCTTCTATCCCGGTTTTCCTGTCTCCATACGGCATCCGCGTCTGGTAGGTTTTTTTAGCCACGAAGGTACACGAAGGAACACAAAGAAGAAAAATTACAAATTCCAAATTACAAATTACAAACAAATTACAAATTCCAAATTACAAACCCTTGCTTGGGAACAGAATACAACGACTATAATGGGGTAAGATGTTGAGGAGCGTAGTACGATGGTTGACCGTGTATGAAAAGCTTTTGCGGGGGGTCCAGGGGGGCAGTTTTCTCGAAAAGA
>WVZO01000198.1 GCA_011772425.1 Candidatus Aminicenantota bacterium | reverse complement strand
AGCGATACAGTCACGCGACCCACCGAAGAAATGCGCAAAGCCATGTACGACGCCGAAGTAGGCGACGATGTGCACCACGACGACCCTACGGTCAATAAACTAGAAGAACTGGCAGCCGAGAAAATAGGAAAACAAGCCGCACTTTTTGTTCCCTCCGGCACCATGGGCAACACCATTGCCATGATCGTCGGCGCCGAACCAGGCAAAGAAGTGATCCTGGAAGAAAAATGCCATATTCTCAATTTTGAAATGGGGAATGTTTCCAGGATTGCCCATGCCGTTCCCCGTGCCTTGCCCTCACACCGGGGCAAAATCCCCCTGGATGTAATCGAAGAAAATATCCATGTGGCACTCCGAGAACATATGACCCAAACCAAAGCCATTACCATTGAAAATACCCATAATATCTGGGGCGGAGCGCTCCTGGGATTGGATTATATAAAAGATGTGGCAGCCCTTGCTAAAAAATATAACCTATACCTGCACCTGGACGGCGCACGGGTGTTTAATGCATCAATAGCCCTGAACATAGATGTCAGGGAAATTACCAAATATTTCGATTCCGTGATGTTTTGTTTGTCCAAAGGTCTTTCTGCACCGGTGGGTTCTATCCTGGCCGGCACAAAAGAATTCATCAAAGAAGCCCGTTATACCCGGAAATTCCTGGGCGGCGGCATGCGCCAGGCAGGTGTAATCGCAGCCGCCGGGATCGTAGCAATTGAAAAAATGATCGACCGCCTGGCTGACGACCATCGACGCGCCAAACAACTGGCAGAACAAATCGCAGATTTACCCGGCATCGAGGTCAACCCCGATGAAGTAGAAACCAATATTATAATGGTGAAATTAACCACTATGAATTCGGATACGTTTTTGAAAAAATTAGCAGAACGAAACGTATGGGCCCTGCCATTTAACGACGAAACCGTACGAATCGTCACCCATAAAGATATCGATGATAACGATATCGAACAAGCCATAAATGCCATCCGTATGATTGGGTAGGGTATTTCCAGGGGGCTCTTTTTATAAAAACCGCCCCCTGGACCCCCACAAAAATTTTTTATTC
>WVZO01000088.1 GCA_011772425.1 Candidatus Aminicenantota bacterium | reverse complement strand
TGAGCGAAAAAAGCCGACAGGCTCTTTTGGTCCGGGATAGGCGGGATATTAATCCCAATGATATGTGATCTCAAGGGTTGTTGGCCAGCAATATAAATAATGCCTATGGGTTCCATGGCTAAAAGCCTGTATTTGGGGTCTGCCGAACATTTTATGACCGTTGTAAAACGGGGAAAATCAAAACCGGTTTCACTAAGGACGTCCATACCCCATCCCACATGGAGGATGGGTTTGAATCGTTCAATTGCCGGCTCAGACAGCAGGAAAGACCCGTTATCGAAAATCCTTGCTTCCCTGATAAGCCTTTCCAGGAACCAGAGGCTGGCGGCTTTTTCAGCGGCGCTTTTCCTTCTCTCGCTTTCCGACTCGAATGTTCGAACCGCATTTAAAAAGTCCCCGGGTGTGTTCAGGCGTTTAAATGGTTTTCTACTATTATACGTACGAATCGTTTTCAATTTGTTCCGTGATTATTTTACCTGGCACCTATTTCGTTCCAAGAGCGACATTTATGCCATGAAGCGTGGATTATATGTATTAGCCCAATCCGGAAAAAATATAACCATGCTGAATGATGACACGTTTGAACCAAAAATATTTTAAAAGCTGAAGCCCTACTTTTGTTATAGAATTATCCCGTCGGGGGGAATATTTTAATCTCGTAGGCGCAAGAGTCGCCTGAACTAACGTTCAAAATCTTAAAACGCTGCGATACCCTGGCATAAAGATATCCCATCATATAACCCCCAAATAGAATACATAAATTCTCACCCAACGGCCGTCCTAAAAAACGACACGACTCCCGCACAAAACAATCCTCAACGTTAATCTGTAATGCACTGTCCGTGAGATCATATGTAAATATCCAGGCAGGGTTGAGTTCTTGTTGTAATGCTTTTAATGCATCTTCAATCCCACTGATAGGTTTGATGGAAGGGAAATGACGCGCCATCGCCTGCCCGGCAGACGTACCCAACGCAGGAAGGCTTTTGCCGGCAATGTGCTGGTATACATCAGACATGGCCTGAAGACGCACAAAAATATCTTTTAATGCCTGTTCATAGTTTTCAACGGTTAATTCCTGACCAACATAAGGATCCTGCGCCAATAAAAATTTCTTCATTTTGTCCCGGACAGACAGATCCCTGTAAAACTCTTTGGATATTTCAGTATCTTCGAGACTGATGGCAGTGGAAGGGCAAAGATAATAACAGGTGAGACATGCAATACATTCGTCTTTTTTGGCAACAATGGGGACATGATTTTCTTTATCGTATTCGAACACCTTGGTGGGGCATTCATCTACACATAATTCGCACCCTCTACAGGCTTTCTGGTCAACGGTAATTTGAGTCATATCTAAGTCCTTATTTGGCGGATACGTTTCCCATTTTGATTCACCAGGATTTCAAGGGGCATGTCCCCCAGCCGGTGAGTGGCACAGGCAAGACAGGGATCAAATAATCGCAGCGCATGTTCGATTCCATTCAGTAATTGCTTATCTGAAGAGGCCAGGTAAACCTGCGCAGCCTGACCCAGGGTATCATCGATGGCAAGATAATTGTTCTGCGTTGCCACAATGAGATTCGCTGATTTAACTTTTGCTTCCTCATCCACATCATAATGATGAATCAGTACACCACGGGGCGCTTCTATAGAACCGATACCGGCACCCGGTTTATTCTTAATCTCATGACGCCAGGCACTGATACCTTTACCTGTACTTTCTTCCAGGATTGGATCCGAAAGCAGCGTCTTTAACTTTTCCAGGGCAGCGATAATTTCAATGAATCGCGCTTCATGTAAGGCAATGGGAGAATTAACCGGATTACCAAAACGAGAAAAAAGGCTTTCCCGTTCGTTGTCCGCCCGTTCACTGCCCATAGAAGCTGCATTATTCAAACGTGATAATGGCCCAACCCAAAAGGTATTATTAGAGGAGTTGTTCAACTTCAGGGTAACATTCTTCATATAACTGTCATTAAAGGTCCTTTCTTCAAAGTAATCCATATATCGGTCAGCAGTAAAATCAACCACTTTTTTGCCATTAGCATCCATAACGGTTAAATGATCTCCATAAATATCCCAGTTTCCATCTTTATCCACATGAGCCACACTGTAGATATCAAGCTTATATTTAGGGCTTTTTTCCTCAAGATTTCTCAGCGCCGGCCGGATCGCTTCTGCCAGTTCTTTGGTTAAACCCTCAGCTTCATTTATCCAGGTAAGGATTTTATTTTTTTCTTCTGTGGTGAGGGATTTTGCCACTCCCCCCGCGACTGAGGTTACCGGATGAATCCCCCGGCCGCCAAGGGTTTCAGTGATAAGCTGACCGACGGTGCGCAGGCGGAGGGCTTTCCTGGCAAGATCAGGAGCATCTTTGGACATATATACAATGCTTCGCTGTTCCGGTGGGGCTTCAACCCCCATAAAGATATCCGGCCCACAAAGCGCAAACAGGCTTAAGGCATGGGAATGAATATAGTGACCCAACAAAAGCATATGCCGGTATATCCTCGCCCCGGGCGGCGGCTCAATTTGATAACAGGTGTCAAGGGTTTTTGAAGATACAATGTGATGGGCCACCGGACAGACACCGCAAATCCTGGCAGTTACCAGCGGCATTTTGTCAACTTCCATGCCTTCAACCAATTTCTCAAATCCCCGTAACTCCAGTACTTCAAGGTGAGCCCCAAGAATGTTATCAGCATCATCTTTATCGATGGTGATTCGGGCATGACCCTCGATGCGTGTGACCGGTTCAATGGTTACCTTTGCCATTTACTTTCCTCTTTTTTCTTCGTGATCCACTCTCTTAAATGAAACGCCGGTTTTTGATACAAAAGCGGCGATGCCAGTGCATAACTGTAAAGGGTTTTGGCAAACTCTTTAATAGTAGATTCAATCACATCTTCAGGCAGTCCTGTCAGCAAATGCATCCGCTCTGCCAGTTCGGTTCGTATGTCCCGGTTGGGTTCAATTAAAATGTTAATCGAGGGACCATTACAGCCCGTACATATCATTCCCTTCTGGGGACAGGGTGAAAGGCATCTGTCAAGAGTGACCGAACCGAGACATATGTACCCCTGGGAAAGAAAACAAACATCCTCTTCCGGGACGCCTTCGCTTATTCTCTTGAGTCGATCCTGGTCTCGCTTTTCGATTTTTCTTGTACAATTGGAACAAACCGTGCGATGAGAAACCCGTGGTTCTTTTCCCTGTACTAATGTGTTAAGCGCTTCAAAAATAAATGAGGGATGTGGGGGGCAGCCGGGAAGATACAAATCCACCGGTACAATCTCATCCACGGGATAGACACTGTGTTCCATCGTAGGTGCACGTCCGGGAAAGGTTCCTTCATGGGTTGTGGGTCCTTTACCGAATACTTTCAGGAAAATATCTTCTTTTTCATGAAGCCAGCCAATTCCTGAAGGTCCCCCGAAAACAGCACAGGTACCAAAAGCAATAAGAAGATCGGTTGACTCTCTTATTTTTTTGAGCATCTCCTTATCATGTTCTGTCCGCACAGCACCTTCAACCAGTGCGATGTTCACCTGGGGGTAGTCCTTTACATCCGTGAGCACCGGGCAATGTTTAATGTCTACTGCCTCAAATACGTTTATTATTTTGTCGTGCAAATCCACAATGCCCACGTGGCAGCCGCCGCAGCCGGAAAGCCATTCGCTGGATAATTTAACTTGAGTCATCCTGTTTCTCCACAACACCCTGCCGGGGCGCTAAGCGGGACGCTAAGCGGGGTGCCAAGGTTAATACTTTATAGCACGAATTAGGACCGGCATGTTCGATTTCCAGCTCAACGTTGTATCCGGGCATAATCGCCTCAAGTGCTCCGGAAAAAATCCCATGGGACATAATACAAAGAGATTCTTTCTGAGCATGCCCGTAATGAAAAAGAACATTACGTATCATGCAATCCTTAAAAACCAGGTAAATGTATTGTTTCCCATCTTTATGTTCAATAAAGGAATCCATATGGACATGTTTAAAAGGTTTAAAATTCCAGTCGATTCCCATATCCAGGAGCGCTCTTGAGAGCAGGTTCAATGCTTCAATTGGATCGTCTACCTGTTGAACAGCGGATACGGAATGGACACCTACTTTTTTGCCCGCCATGAAACCCACTGCCTTGCTGGCCTGTTTTTGCAATTTTTCCGTGCCTTCGGCAAGTGCCCCCATAAAAATCATGCCTTTTTGTAATTTTTTCCTGGGTAAGCCTGTTTTTGGCATGCTCATAGAATTATACCTTTTCTTTTCGCCTGCTGCCGGTTATTCCAGTGCTGCCACAATATCACCCATGCGTTTTTTCATTTGAAACCTGATCATACCAAGGTTTACCTGCGGGGTTGACACAACAACAAGAATGGCATCCTCACTAATCTCCCTCATAAAAATAATGCCGTCTTCATATTCAAGCATACCCTGATTCATATTGCCTACTCTTAGGTCTATTCCCATGCTTTCCGACGACCCCATACCTGTTGACACCACTGCCCCCACATCATTGATGTTAAGATCGCCTTTTGAAGATGCATCAATAATAAATCCGTCTCTTCCCACCACCACAACCGTGATAACTCCCTCAACTTTGAGAAAGTCTTCCAACTGTTCTTTTAATGATGTCATTGTTTTTTCCTCCCCGGCATCTGGTAATGAATCGACACCTCCTGGCGAATAATTTCGTTCATCAAGCTTTTTTACTGCATTTAAAAGCGCCGTACTGTAATCGCGGCCAATATTTATGTTATTGGTGGTAAGGCCCTCTTCAAAGATAAAACCCCCATGTTTCCAGGATATTGTTTCCACCAAAGCATTAAAACCATTTAAATGCCCACATGAGGCACTAACAATATTCCCTTTATCAAAATAAATTTTGGCATTCTCCTCATCTCCAAAAATAGTTAACAGGCCGAGTTTCATATTACGGCCTGCCAGTTGTATGATTTCGCTAATATTTAATTCGGAAGATAGGGAACCGGCAAATCTAGCCATATAATCAGAAGAAAAACCTTCTTGTTTGTCCATTTGACTTTTTTTTAGCCTTTTCACTCGTTTAATTTTAAACGAAAAATGACAAAATGTCAACCCCCTGGAAACTCCAGGATCACGTCAAAGTCCTGAAAGCACGTTATTGTGCAGGAATCAAACGAATCGAAATTACCAAAAAAAATAACAATCACTCGAAATGTTTTACATTGGGCCAGATTTCTCCCAGGGTTCGATTGCTGCCCCGGCAGAGGTGGATGGCTTTGTTATTCTCGTAGGGCATACAGTATTTGCAGTTGGTCCGGTCTGCAATTATCACTTCTTTGAACGTGTTTTCAAGGTCTTTCTTTCTAAGCCCTACAATAATCATCACATTACCGGTATGTCTTTTGGGGGGCCAGAAAAAATGACTGTTATGTCCGCTGAACGCAGGGGGAAGATTGTATTTTTTACCAAGGAGGTTGATGGCACCGGTTATGCCGTAATTCGTAGCAAAGATCATGCACTCTTTTTTTTCTTCCGGGGACAGGGTATTGTAAACGCCAGCCACCTTTTCCACCATTGCTTCCCATCCATGCATATCGGCAAAATGCTGGGGCAGAATACCCATTTCATGGTTTTCGCCGCTGGTATGGGTTAAACCCACCGTTTGCATCCATTTGGCCGTGGTGTCCACGGGCAAAACCGGGAGAGCAAAAGGAATCAAGATAAGGGTAGGCACCAGGATCATGATGATAAGAATCGGTTTAGGCCATGTCCATTGTTTTTGCCGCAGCCAGGTCTCAATAAGCACCGCTCCCCCGGCAAACAGGATGGGGTATATTCCGGACATGTAATAATCCTTGGCTTGCTGGAGGGTTAACAAGACGTAAATTGAAAGAAACAGCCAGCCAAACAGCCGGTACTTTTTTCCTTCCCGGTGAAAGAAGAAATACCAGAGCCCGGCCAACCAGATCAACAACGTACCCGGGTTATTGTAAAGAATTTGTCCCTTCAGGAATTCGACAGGTGATGTCGCAACCATTTTATACGCTTTGGCGTTGTGTATGAATTCCAGGTGCGGCCATCCGTGTGCCATATTCCACAACACATAGGGAAGAAAAAGTAGTCCGGCTGTAGCCGCGCCAAGCCACAGGTATTTACTTCTAAAATGTTTTCGTTCTTTGGTGAGCACCAGTCCGACGACAATACCGAAACAAAGAAAAAGAACGGAGATTTTATTTTGCAGTCCCAGACCGGCTGTCAGGCCGAACAGCAGCCAGTATTTGGGGTCTCCTGTTTTGATAATACGCAGTAGGATAAAGATGCATGCCAACCAGAACAGGTGGTCCAAGAAATTCATGGAGTAAACATTGTAGAGAAAAAAATTACCAATAGGAGCAAAGGCAGCAACTGAAGCAAGAAGCAGGGCAAATTTTTTCCCTCCCAGTTCCCTGGCAATCACCCCGGTCAAAAAGACAAACAATCCGGCAGCCAATACCGGCAGAATACGAATCGCGATCAGGGAATCTCCCAGTACCAGGCGTATCAATTTAAGTAAAAGGATTGAGAGAGGCGGTTGGTCCACATAGCCGAAATCCAGGTGATCGCTGCAGGAAATATAATAAAACTCATCACGAAAGTAACCGAATCCCTCGATGGCGATGAGGTGCAATAACACGGCAAGGGCGGAAAAAATGCCGATAACGGCAAAATCCGAGGACCAAAAACGCTTTAAAATTGAGTTCGTTACATTATTATTAATTTCATTCACCTTATTCACGTTAAACCTCCTTGAATATTATACCAGATGTTTTCACGTTCTTGAAAAAGGGGAAACCACAGATTACACAGATTAC
>WVZO01000330.1:1503-2221 GCA_011772425.1 Candidatus Aminicenantota bacterium | reverse complement strand
GTTTTGGTAAATTTGGGCAATTCCACGAAGTTTAATTCAAAGTCTTGAAAATGATGCTCGTTGGTTTTCTCATCCAGGATAAGGTGACGGGTGGCATAATCGGGATTTTTTTTGAAAAGATTAAAATTCAAAAAGCCAAGGAAGATCACCTGGTTTAATTTGTTTAAGGTTGAATGAAATCGAAAAATCGAAAGAAATATGTTGACAGATACTTTGAAAATATATATAATAGGTATAGCAAACCCGCCGAGCCTCTGCCTCGCATGCTTAATTCCGGCGGGTTTTTCATTTAGGGGGAATTCTTGATGGATTATACAAAGCAGCCATTAACGTTCGAACAGCAGGCTGATCTTCTTATCAGTCGAGGACTTCAAGCTGATCGTGATTTTCTTATCACTCATCTTAAATCTGTATATTATTACCGGATTACTACTTATCTCCATCCTTTCAAGATGAGGGACGAAAAATTCAAACCTGGGACCACATTTGAAATAGTATGGCGGCGCTATACTTTCGACCGACGGCTGAGGGTTCTTTTAATGGATGCAATTGAACGAATTGAAATTGCTGTGAGAACACAGGTTGGCTATCACTTTTCACATGCCAAAGGGCCTTTCGGATACACCGATAGTGTCAATCTCCCTAAATTATCTCAAGAAGAACATGGGGAATTGATGGATCGATTGATGGAGGAAACTGATAGAAGTAAAGAAATTTT
>WVZO01000330.1:343-1496 GCA_011772425.1 Candidatus Aminicenantota bacterium | reverse complement strand
GCACTAGAAGTCATGTCATTCGGTATTCTGCTAACTTTTTTTCGAGGAGTGGAGCCAGGAATCAAACAAAAGATTGCTGCAGAATATGGTATCCCGGACAAAGTGCTGTGGTCATGGCTGCGTTCATTAAATGCAATCAGAAATATATGCGCGCATCATTCACGGCTGTGGAACCGTGAACTGGGATATAAACCGCTCTTACCGAACAAACGAAAATACCCGGAATGGTATGTGCCCGTTGAAATCAAAAACAACAGGGTCTTCTGCATTTTGACGATCTTGAAATATTTACTGGATAAAATAGCACCACAAAGCAAATGGTCAGCAAGATTGATAGAATTATTGAACGAATATGGCGAAATACCATTAAAATCTATGGGGTTCCCCCAGGTCTGGATGGCAAACCCGATTTGGAATAACTGTCAAGAAATGCTTGACAGATCAAAATTTTAAGAATTTTAAGGAACATTCATTCATGAATGCCGCGGCCTCGCCCGGAGACGAATGAAAATAGCCACAGAGATCACAGAGGTCACAGAGAATTTCCCACTCACCTCACTCAACTCACTCACCTATTTTCATGACAGACAAATTCCCTATCACCCGTAAGAATAGGGTAAACCCACCGTAGGAATGGATGATCTTGCCGGGAATATCCTTTCGTTCGGCAGGGTGACTATCCTCGTTCGGGCTGGTTACCCTCTTCGTTCGGGTCAGGGACCCTCTTCGTTCGGGTCGGTTACCCTGTTCGTTCGGGTCGGGGACCCTCTTCGTTCGGGGAAGGGGGGCAGGTATCTTATTTCTTATAAATTATAAATTTTCAATCTCTTTCTTTGTTAAACCGGTGGATGCCACAATAATATCGATATGAACGCCATTTTTCTTTAATTCCCTGGCTATCTCCACTTCTCTCCCTTTCCTGCCGATTTTTTCCCCTTCATCCAGACCGATTTTCTTTCCCTCTTCCAGTTTTAAGGGACATTTTAAGGGACAGGCAAATTTCCTAAAGAGGCAGGAAGATGCCACATATGTTTCAAGTATACAATTTTAGTTTCAAAATAGGTTTTCAATTGGAAATTAGCCCGGATGGCAGAAAATATGCTGGTATTCTGTTTTAAAAGTTCGTCATGAAATTCCAGCAACTTAACATATC
>WVZO01000330.1:0-192 GCA_011772425.1 Candidatus Aminicenantota bacterium | reverse complement strand
TTTTTTTAGACAGGGGCTTTGTAATTTGTAATCTTCTCTTTTTGGTCATTTGAATTTGTTTCGGATTTCGAAATTCGGATTTCGGATTTTCTTATATTACTGTTTACTGGCTGCGTGATACTGGGAGGGCAGTTGGTGAAATTTTTCTTTAAAGCATTTGGCAAAGTAAGAGGAATTGGAAAAACCTACCTC
>WVZO01000325.1:3234-3555 GCA_011772425.1 Candidatus Aminicenantota bacterium | reverse complement strand
CTGAGACTGTGAAAATTAAGACACAAAGAAGCACAAAAAAATATTTTTATAATAAAATTCCTTTGTGTGCCTTCGTGTCCTTAATGGCTCACAAAAAATAGGTGGTGGATTTAAGTCGCTTTTTTCTCTTGCTTTTTTTCCCCACTGTGATTTAATATCCATATAAAAAAATGGAGTCATAAATATGGGGAAAACAAAGACAAAGGCGAGAAAAACCCGAAATGAAACGCCGAAACGGCTGCTGGCTGCTTTGTCCTATACAAAAATCAGCCTGGTCTTTTTGGCTGCCGGATTCGGCCTGCTGCTGCTTTTTATTTTCAA
>WVZO01000325.1:443-3197 GCA_011772425.1 Candidatus Aminicenantota bacterium | reverse complement strand
GCATTATCTACCGCGGTTTTATTATTCAAAGTGGTAGGCGCTAAGGCTGCTTTTAAGGGAAAAGTATGGGGCGGTGTGCTGGAACTGGGAGGCTCTGCCGTTGTATTTGCCTTAATTCTATTTTTGGGTTTTAAATTGGTACCGGACACAAAACCTTTCGATTTTACCATTATTTTACGGGACACCCAGGGCAGCAGCGTGTTAAAGGGTGAAGGTGAACTAAAAATCATTTTAACCAATGACATCAGGACTAAAAAGATCGATGAAAACGGCAGTGTTGATTTTAAAAGTATCCCGGCGCCGTTTAAGAACAAGGAAGTCCCGGTAGAATTGGATGCTGTGGGCTGGCAATTCGCTAACGGTAAGCCGTCTACTTCCTGTACACTGAAAGGCAATCATGCCTACCTGACCATCCGCAGAGATAATGGTCTCTGTTCAGGTATCATTTATGACGGGGAATTGAATCCTATTGAAGGAGCAAAAGTTACCATCAAGGATATCTCTACGGAAACCGATGAAAACGGCAGGTTTACTCTCAGGATACCACTTGAAAAGCAGGCCCCGAAACAAAGGATGACTGTTCAAAAAAAGGGGTATAAAAGTTATACCCTGGATGTCTACCCGGGAAGTAAATCGAAAGTAAGAATTTCTTTAAGAAAGGAATAACCAATGATACGAAAGTCTATTATTTTTTTATTATGGGTATTTTTTTGTTTTCATTATTGCCTGGGGAAAGGCGCTGTTTTAAGAGGTTATATTACGTTTCAAAACAGTGGCAATCCTGTACCGGGTGTGAATGTTAAGGCATCTGCTGAGGCAAACGCCGATGTAACCGATAATTTCGGTATGTTCGAGTTGTTATTTGCCAAAAATAACCCAGGTGATATGGTTACTTTAATCCTGGAAAAACCAGGACTGGAAGTAGTGAAGCGTGAAGGAGAGGAACTGAGATTCGTTCTCAGGAGCAATCCTGATGAACTGGTACGGGTTGTCATGCGTAAAATAGGAGAGGGGGCCAGGCTTGAACGTGAATATTCCGGGATTGCCAGAGAGGCCATTAATAAAAATTATGAACTTTTAAAAGAGAATATCCAATTGAAGAGCGATATAAAAGAAAAGGATAAAGAAATCGCTAAATTGACTGCACAAAGAGATGCGGCTCTAGCCCAGGTTGAAGATGCAGCCAAAACCTTTGCCGCCGTGGATCTGGACCAGGCATCCAGACTATACAAAGAAGCGTTTGCATATTTCAAGAAAGGGGATATCGATAAAGCGCTTGAGACATTGGATGATGCGAAAATAGAGGAAGCAGTCCGCCAGGCACAGGAAGAGAAACGAAAAGCAGATGAAGCAATTAAAAAAAATGCTGACAATTATAGGCTAAAAGCGCAATTATTCATTATCAAACTACGATTTGAACAAGCAGAAAACTATTTTAAAAAGGCAATCCGGCTCGATCCTGATAATATCTACAATGTTGGGACTTATGCTAATTTTCTTCTTGACCAAAATCAATTCCATAAAGCACTGCCGTTATATAAAAAAACCCTTTCACTTCAAGTGGATGAGTATAATCGAGCGGTGTTACTCAACAATTTGGGGACTTTATATTCCCATACCTCGCGCTTCACGGAGGCGGAGAACGCCTACAACAAAGCATTGCTGCATTATCGAGAGTTAGCAAAACACAATCCAAACGCCTATCTGCCATATGTGGCAACCTCACTACACAACTTGGGACTATTTTATGGTTCTTCCAAAAGGTATTCGGAAGCAGTAAAGGCGTTGAACGAGGCACTGGAGATACGAGAAAAATTGGCAAAGGACAATCCCACCACATTCAACGTAGGCCTTTGCAGCACATTAATAGCTATCAGTCTCGTTTATAGTTTAACTTCAAACGAAGAATCGATGCAATCAAATTCAAAAGAAACACTCTCAATGCTCAACCGCGCCATATCTATCCTAAAAAAATACCAACACGTACCGAAAGCTCAGGATTTACTGGAAATTGCAAAAGAATATAAAGAAATTCTAAAAAAAGTAGAAAAGGAAAAATAAATCCCGTTTCGTTTTTTTTCACCCTCGTCCCTTTACTCCTATTGGCAATGAATCTAAATGGACTATTTCTGTGGTCTTCTAACTCGAACTTTGTGATCGGTAGCAATAACTGCACGGACATCGTCTTCCGTTAGACTTGAATACGATTTTACAATCTGTTCAGGCGTATGGCCTTCTGCCAGGTTATCCAGTACTACTTTAACTCTCACTCGAGTACCTTTTATAATCGGTGCACCTCCACAGACTTGAGGGTCTCTTACAATTCTATCTTCATATAATGTTTTCATTCTAATCTCCCTGGTTTTTATCACTGGTATATTACCAGTCTAACTTATCGCTGTATTCACTTAATGGTCTATTAGCTTCCTTTAATATGGACTCCACCATACCAGGAATCTGGCTTAAGTACTCCGTATCATCCCCTCTTTTCTGCTTCTCCTTTAAAAAGGTTATAAAATCATACACCTCTTTAATATACAGTGGATGCAGTGTCTTTAATTCTTCATTTATTTTTAGTGCTAAATCCTGCATTTTTCAACCTCTTAAATATTATATGTCGATTCCAACACGGTGTCAACAAGTAAAAGAAACCAAAACAGGACGACGTCAAAGCCGCCCTAAATTCGAAGCACGAAGCACGAAATCCGAAACAATATCAAAATTCTAATGTTCAAATGTCCAAAACATCTTTAA
>WVZO01000325.1:0-403 GCA_011772425.1 Candidatus Aminicenantota bacterium | reverse complement strand
TTTGAATTTTGGTCATTTGAATTTGTTTCGAATTTCGTGCTTCGTGCTTCGGATTTAAACTTTTGCATGCCAATTAAGACTTGACGTGACAATACTTACTACCTACTACCTACTACCTACTACTTAATCGGATCATCGGGGTGTTCTTCGTTCCAGCGGGCAATAAGTTCATCAAAGGTTTTACCAATCATATCGCTGTTCAATACTTCGCCTTTGAAGGCATTGGGTTTGTTGAGCTCGTTTTTCAACCATTTATCCGGCTTGTGATAGACACTGAACTTGCCTTTCAGATCGATATTAGGCCCGAAAATCCCCAATCCCTTTACACGAACGGAACGTCCGGCCCTGGCAAAAAACGACAGGCTGTCACGCAATTCCATCAATACGTGAAGTATCGAACCCT
>WVZO01000637.1 GCA_011772425.1 Candidatus Aminicenantota bacterium | reverse complement strand
GCCAAGAACCTTTTTGAAAAAAGGTTCCTGGACCTCCAAAAACTTTTCATACACGGTCAGTCATCGTACCACGCTCCCAACATCTTACCCCATTATAGTTGTTGTATTCCGTTCCCCACTGCCACCTGCCAACTGACTTCGTGTCCTTCGTGGCTACTTTTATTTCTTACCAAAATAGGCTTCTTCAAACTTTCTCAGCAAAACCCGCAATTCTTCGATCACCCTCAGGTCCGTGGTTTGCTTGGCCTTCATGGTATAAACCAGCAGGTGATGCAGCAATTCCAGTTGTTCCCGGTAATCGGCATAGTGTTTGGCATCGGTTTTGGGAACCGGTTTTAACCGCTGCGTCATAAAGTAATAGGTGACAATATCGCTCAACTCTTCCGCATGTTTTTCTTTATTGTAAACCCAACGCACGATCTGGTTGTAATTGGGGGCTTTTTCTTTTGACAGTTCAATAATTTGATTCATTGCTTTTTCGATGGTAGTGATGTGCTCGGCAATCATCTTGATCCGCATCTGGTCATCATAGATGCCGCAGGGCACCTGGCAGTGCGCGGATAAAAACTGCGCACCCGCAAATCCAAATACGAAAATGATAATTAAACTCAACTTTTTATAGTTACTCATATCATCCTCCTTTTATTCTTTTTTTTAATGGCACCCATTATAAATAAAAGAAGGAGCAAAAGTCAACCCCCCGCCGGCCAAAACCCTATTTCTTCTTATTACTTCCGCGGATTTTGTTTTCCAGGCTCTTATATTTTGACGCGTACTGCAGGACGATTTCCTTTTTTTCTTTCTCGAAACCCAACCGGTTCATCTCATCATAAAATATTAAAACATAGCTCTCCGCTTCTTTTGCTTTCCCGGCATTTGCCATGAAATTGATCATGTTATGATACATGCGTGGGTAATAAAAAACGAACCTTATATCGTCTTTAAGGTCTTTCGACGGTTTTACGGCATTTTTGACCTTAGCGGCCCATTTCTCTACTTCCCGGATATTCCCTGAATCGAGGTAGGCAAACGATGCCCAGGAAATTATATCCAGGTCCTTTACCAGGTCCAGTGTGCTGCCCTTGCGCTTGATAAAATCATTGAAAATCCCAAGGACTTTTTCGCGGTTGCCGCTCTGGAGATACCAATTCATAATAGCCACCAGGCCATCGTTTCCTTTTAAATCGTATTTAAATTTATCCGGGTAATAAGCATTGATAATAGCCTGGAACAACCGCTGGTGGATGGTTAAAAAGTTTTCCCTGCCCCGCATTCGCGGGATGTTCTCGACAAGGACAACGGCCATTTTTTCATAAACTTTTTGCGCCAGCGCATCCTTGAAATCCGGTTTGAGCCGGACAGCCCGCTTCAAGTATTCCAATTTTTCTTTTTTATCGGACATGCCCATTCGTCCGACGATTTTGAGAATGAGAGCACGGTCAGTGGGATTCTTTTCCAGTTGGTTCGATAATTCATAAAAATTGTTCCCTGACTTTACCTCTTTCAACCAGCCCAGGAACCCCTCCACCGTACGCTTAAACGTGCCGTTATCCAGCATAACGCCTTCCTTGGAAAAAAGCTTGAATGTCGGGTAGACTTTCACGTTAAATTTCTTGCAATATTCATTGCCGGCCACTGAGGCTTGTTCGATATAGAATAAGACCACCTGCCTGGCCACACGCTTAAAATCGTCTGTTCATGAAAACCGTTTTCCGGATTTCACCGCAGGGGTCGACCCAGGAAGCACAGAAAACAACCAGGATGGGTTTATCGGCTTTTTGGGCAGCCTTGAGTATTTCTTCCCAGGAACTCTGTTCGGTAAACCAGGTAAAATCCCCAATTTTTTCTGTTTTTTCACGCGCCCCTAAACCGGCGCTCAAAAACACGCTTAAACATAATAAAATGAATATAAATAGAATTCTTTTCATGTTTTCTCCATACTTTTTTTCAACTGTTGTTTGTTCATAATGGGTTTATATTAGTGCAAAAGGATTGAATTGTCAAGATTTGGAGTATTTCCCCGGCAATTCTCATTTTAATTTTTTAGCCACGAAGATACACGAAGATACACAAAGAAAATAAAGATTAGAAGGTAGTGTTTACCCTTGCTTGAAACGGCAAAATTAGAAGTGCTGAAAACTAAGCCGGGGGCTTGACTATTTATACCTGTGAGGTATAATACCTGCGAGGTATAAATAACAAATGAAATTTTATGACCGGCAAAAAGAACTGCAATTAATCGCGAAAGCCAATCGCGTGGCAGTGGTGGGCAGGCGAAGAATCGGCAAAACCCGGCTCCTGCAAGAAGCCATGCCCAAGGATTGCATTTATCTATTCTTTTACAGCGATGCCTCCGAAGCCTTTATCGTTGAAAAATGGACCGCGGCTATTCAGAAAAAAAACATTTACATGCCGCCGCTTAATAAAATCACCGATATCCTGGAATATGT
>WVZO01000591.1 GCA_011772425.1 Candidatus Aminicenantota bacterium | reverse complement strand
TTTTATAGACCCCGACGATGGTGTCCAGGATTTTGGTATCAAGTGTAATTGCCTTTTTTTGTTTTACCGGCTTGTCGCAGAGCAGGGCTGTAATCCATTGTCCCACGTAACTGGCCGTGGGTTGCTTCTGCGGTAAATTGGTCAAAACAGTGACAAATACGTTTTTCTCCGGTATCCGCACGGCATAGGTGACGAAACCGTTTATTCCGCCGCCGTGGGCGATTAATTTTTCCCCGAACAATGTGCCAAGGCTCCAGCCATAGCCGTAATCTTGAGTCTTGCCTTTATTCAATTTTGTCGGGGTAAGCATACGCTTAAGAGATGCTTCCGAAACCACCTTTCCTGCTTCTACGGCTTGATTCCAGTGGTAAAGGTCATCCACGGTGGACAGCAGGGAACCTGCCGCATAAGGTAGAGTCATACTCAGGTAATCGGCATTCTGGAACTGGTTTTCCTCCTTTCTATAACCGGAAGCCCGGTTAGGGATGATGCGGCTGTGACTGCCGTAGTACGAGTTTTTCATCCCCAGGGGCTTGAAAATCTTCTCATCGATAAACTCTTCATAGGTCTTTCCTGAAACCTTTTCAATCACAGCTCCCAGGAGAAAATAGCCGGAGTTATTGTATAAAAAGCGCTCACCCGGCACGAAATCCATGGGTTGGTTCTTAAATATATCGATCAATTCTTGAACTTTCATATCCTTTCTCATCAGGGGATAGAAATCAGGCATACCGGTATAACTTTTAATTCCCGATGTATGTGTCAGTAAGTGGTGGACGGTAATTTTATGGCCGTGAGTGGGAAAATCCGGCAGGAATTTGGTAATTTCATCTTCTATTGAGAGTTTGCCTGCCTCCGCCAACATCATAATGCCCGTTGCTGTAAACTGTTTAGTGATGGAACCCACACGAAACACCATTTCCGGCTTCATAGGGATACCCAACTCCAGGTTTGCCATACCGTACCCCTTGCGCAGGATTACCTTGCCATCCTTCACTGCCAGGACCGCTGCCCCCGGTTCGTTTGCCGGATAGGTCTTTACCAGGAAGGCATCGATTTTTTTGGCAAGGTTTTTAGTTGACGTCTTACCTGCATTTAAAGAGCCTGAAAACAGGATCAAAACAGATAAAACCACAATGTGCACATATAAATACGTACTCTTTTTGCTGGAAAAACCTTTGTTTTTAAACATATGTAACCTCCTTATCTTCATTTTGAGATTAACATATAGCACAGAAATAGAATTCTTTCAAGTTTTTTCAGGGCGAAAGCTGAAAAAAAACTTCCACCGGTTGAAATACACACGTACTTCATTTACAATTGTTTTATGAGATAATTTATAAGGAGGATTTTGAAATGAGAAAAAAGTGGTTTTTGGTATTTTTGCTGAGTTTCTTACTATTAGTTGTGGCTTCTCCCCTGGTTCAAGCCAGGAGTATGATTTATGACATCTTAGCCAAGGGGAGTCAATGGACACTTAACGTGGACGGTGAAGTGGGAACGTTGGAGCTGCTGGGCGGCAAGGGCAGTCGGACTCGTGACGGCGGTTGGGTTATGACCATGGAGATACAATGGCAGAATAATCCGGGCACTCTCCGGGCCCAGGCGGATGGGAAAAATTCGGAACAGCACGTGGTTCTCCGGGTAGAGCGTAAGAATGGTTTGAAAGTCAATTGTGAAGGATACATTGCCATGGAGACGGACCGGTTTATGGCAGGAATCACCAGGCATGCCGCCCGGCCGCGGGACCTTCACGGCGCCTGGTATGCCACTTTACTTAAAGAAGGAAGAAAACCCGGTGGTGGGAAGCCGGCGGCAAAGCCTGAAAAACCGGCAATAAAAATCGTAGAGAAACATAAAATCGCCCCATTTGTCATAAAAGGAACAGGCTCGATTTCCGGCAGGGTTTACGGACGTGGATTGAAGGCAGCTAATGTCTTTTTCGTGAGTTTATATGGTCCCAATGATTTTAAAACGTTCAGGGAAACGAAAAGATTTGACGCTTCAGGAAGTTACACGTTTAAAGGACTTCCCAACGGTAAATACAAGGTGGTTGTGGGAACCAAAGCGGATATTGCCATCGGTCCGCATCCGCGGTACCGGATTGTCAAATGCAAAGGTGGTGCCATTAAGAATGTGAATTTCGAGTTAAAATAACGAATTAACCACAGAGATACATACCCGGAAGAATGCGACGTTATATTTTTATTATTCTCTTTTTCTGTATTATCGGTAATATTGGTTGGGCGATAGAGAGAGAAAAGCTTCCTATAATTACGGACATCGGTCTTATAAAAGAGATTCCCGACAGGACCGCGGAACTTCC
>WVZO01000604.1 GCA_011772425.1 Candidatus Aminicenantota bacterium | reverse complement strand
TATAGGCGCATTTTGGTTACCATATGTCTTTGCAAAGAGATAATAGGTCCCTGTAGTGACAGTGCTGGTATCCCATGATGTTGAAACGGTTCCACTTGAGGCAGGAAGATTTTCCACGATTGGGCTTCCAGTGCTGCCTGAGGCTCGTTCCGAATAATAAAAACTAATCCTGGTATCTGACTCAGCTGAACTCACCGATGCTTTAATATTGACAGTATTCCCGGACTGGTTTACCTGGGTAAATGATGTTTGAGAAAGTTGGCGTCTTGAAAGTATTTTTATCGTACATTCTGAGGATGAAAGATTACTCACCCCAAACGTCCAGCTTCCTGCTGCTGCATTGTCCAAACTAAATAGTGTTACTAAATTTTCATTACTTTCAATGTAAGACACGCCGCTAAAATTCCCAACATTACTTGACGTTATTTCCTCCCCATTTGGTGTTATTAAATAAATCTGAGGTTGTACGGCATTCCCAACTGCAGCGAAAATCACATCTTCTCTGTCTGTTGGAAAGGTCAAACCCTGTTCAACCAAGTTTGCCAGGGCACCCGATTTTCCATTGGCAAAAACCTGCATCAAATCTTCATAGTTACCTCCAATTGAAAAATGGAGTTGGTTATTATAATAATTCAATGAGACGGTAAAGCGTTTATTAAAAAGTGTGACCGTTCCTTTCAAACTTCCAATCCACTCTCCATTTTGATAGCCGACATCAAGAACCATTCTCTGACTGGCAAGAGAATAAGGTAGAGAAATATATTGTTTAATTATTGTTTTGATAATACTACAGGTGATTGAGTCACATCCAAAATCAGGTATATAAAGAGTGCCGCTGGCACTTCCATTGAATTTTTTTAACATCACCAGCATTTTTAAATTAATATTGGCAACATAAAAACCGGCAAAATTTACCCTTCCATAAAGACCTGCACCGGTTCGATGAGCATCCCCGGAAACATCCAGGTATCCTGATAATTTCGCAATCGGATAATCGAGAAACCTGGCTGTGCCCGCTTCTATGTTTAAACGGTACGGATGCTGGTAGCCCAGGCCCATATCATCTAATACAAAAACTTCAGATGGAATACCGGTTATGCCTAAATCTCCACCAAAGAA
>WVZO01000275.1 GCA_011772425.1 Candidatus Aminicenantota bacterium | reverse complement strand
TCGGAATTTGCGGTCAAAAGTGCCAAATTGTTCCTTAAAAGCTGGAAGACCTTTCAATTGTGCCGGGAGAATTACAATTCCGTGACGGGTGAAGGCGGTGGTCAGCGGTACCAGAGTTGGGGGCCGCTTTTTGCTTTGATTCTCCTGGAAGAGTTTATCGATTTTTGTCCGTTTGATGGTTTCCGCGTGGGTAACCTGGCTGCCGCGAAAAAGAACAAGATCGAAAACATCGATATCCGGGGAAATAAATACACCCTTGAGGCAGACAACCAAGGTTTGGTTCTTTTTAGAGATCAAAACAAACTATTTGAATACAAGGGTAAAGCGGTTTTGCGTGATATCGAGGTCTCTAAAAAACGCATCTCCTTTGAAGCCAACGTGATCAGTGATGCAGTGGATTTTTATCCTTCTATGTTCAAAAAGAAATCCTTTAAAGTGAAATTGGATGGAAAAAAGGCCGGGAAGAAGAAGGGTTTCGTACGGATTTCGCAAGGAACCGTTAAGGTTGTGTTGGAAAGATAATGAACCACGAAGGCACGAAGGACACGAAGGAACACGAAGAAGAGAAGAAGTCAAGAAGCAAAATGATGCCAATGGGGTACGGTTACTGAAACCTTGTAACACAGGCTGACCATGTATCAAAAGTTTTTGCGGGGTCCAGGGGCGGTTTTTACTAAAAAGAGCCCCTGGCGGAGGTATTAAGATGAAAAAATATGTTGTAATTTTATTGGCTTTGATTTTTTTGACGTCATTGGTACTGTCAAAAGAAATAAAGAACTATTCTAATTCTTTTTTTGGTGTTTATGGGAAGCAGGCGTCGGTAATGGGGAAGGTTGATGGTTCGGCTTTTGAGATATGGATATACCCGTACAAGGTGCTGCATGATTTGAGGTTTCGTGTATTGGTAGATGGTGCGGAAGAAGACCCGTATGTGCGGTTGGGTGAGTTTTACTTTTCTCACACGGCGTTTGAGCGGGAATTCATTGGTGAAAAATGGACCATTTCTGAAACGCTTTTTCCTGCCTGGGCTGAGGCGGGTGTATTTTTGGTGCTGCGGGTGAATGCGTTGACGGATATTACGTTGGAATTTTTCTTTAAGCCGGACCTGTCGCCTATGTGGCCGGCGTCTATTGGTGGGAAATACAGTTACTTTAACGAAGAGGGATTTTTTGTGCTTTCTGAATCGACCTCGAAGAATTTTGCTTTTTTCGGTGGGTACAAAGGTGAAAAAGTGGGAACGCTGCCGGCGCACAAGCTGCCGGGTGGGAAGCTGCGGTATAGGATTCCTTTAAAAAAAGGGTATCATGAGATTCCTTTATGTGCTGCGGCCGGGCATGGGAAATATAAGCAGATCATCGAGCGATTTCATGAAACCAGGAAGCAATCCGGGCATTACTTGAAAGAAAGGGAAAAAATCATAACTGATTTTCTGAGAGATCATTTATTTGTGGAGACGCCGGATGTTTTGTTTAATGAAGCCATGCAGTGGTCGACCTTGAATGTTTATACTGCTTTTGTGGACAATCCTGATCTGGGAGAGGGTTTGATTGCCGGTTATGGGCTTTCGGGTGAGCGCGAGCGTCCGGGTTTTGGTTGGTATTTTGGTGGCGATGGTTTGATCAATTCTTATGCTGTGGTGAATTACGGTGATTTTACCGGGGCTGGGAAAGAGATTGAGTTTTTGCTCAAATACCAGAGGGGCGACGGTAAGATCATGCATGAACTGTCGCAGGGGGCGAAGTTTATTGATTGGTTTGGGGATTATGGGTTCCCTTATTTTCACGGCGACACCACGCTTTATTTTGCTTCGTTTCTGGATTTTTACCTGACCCGCACCGGTGATATCGGGCTGATTACCCGTAATCGAAAAAAAATCGACAAAATCTTTTCCTGGATGTTGAAGTGCGATGCGGATAAGGATGGCATTGTTGAAACCAAACTGGCGGGAGTCGGTGCTTCGGAGACCGGTCCTTTGCGGCAGAAAATGAAAACGGATATTTTTCTGGCATCGTTATCTGTGAAATCATGGGAAGCGATGCAGCGTATTTATACGCTATTGAGAAACAACAAAAATGCACGGATAGCAAAGGAGCGGTTTCTGCGTTCCGGGAAGGCGTTGGAAGCGATGTTCTGGGATGATGAACGG
>WVZO01000545.1 GCA_011772425.1 Candidatus Aminicenantota bacterium | reverse complement strand
GTTCCAGTCTACTTTACTGATACTTACCCTGGCGGTCCCGTGCAGACGGTTACTCCCGGATTTGGTGACAACATTGATCACCGCACCGGTTCCACGTCCGTATTCGGCCGGGGCACCCTGGGCCACAACCTGCATTTCCTCGAAATTGTCGAAGTTCATGGCGGTTGACCAGGTCTTGGTCAATGGGTCGGTAGACTCCATACCATCGAACTGGTAAATGTTGTCTGACCCGGATGCACCCATCATTGCCGGGTTGTTACCGTGAACGGCTCCGGGCATCATTTCCATGATGGTCTGGTACTGACGGTCATTGGCCAGGGTTTCAACAATTTCTTTGGAAATGTTGAGTTGGTTGGTGCTGGATTTGGGGTCAACAATGGGAATTTCACCGGTTACAACGACATGTTCGGTAATCTCACCGAACTTCATCATCACATTGATGGAGCTTTCTTTTGCCAGCTCAATGCGGATGTCCTTCTTAATGACTTTTTTAAAGCCTTTCAACGTGAACGTCGCCTGGTACTTCGGACCCACATTCAACTGGGCTATCCTGAAGAACCCAGTGTTGTTGGTAATGGTGGTCCTGGTTCCCATCAATGCGGGGCCTTCCACCATGACTTCAACACCGGGTAATCCAACGCCGCTTTCATCCACAACCGTACCGGAAAGGATACCATATTGTTCAATAGCCAATCCGTAGGTGGACAGCAGCAGCAGCCCTAAACATACTGTTAAAAAGAGATTCTTTTTAAGCATAAATGATTAACCTCCTAAAGTTTTGTGCGTTTTGATACAAAACAAAACCAGCAATTTTATTTCCAAAATAGAAGTCCAGGTATAGCGGTAAATTGCACCAAAATGGTTTTGGAAATTCAAGAAAATGGATTTCTGACCAATATTTTGAATCCTGTTGTGCATTTCCATCATTCCAAAATTATAATTGCTGTTGAGATAAAATTTATCTTGGCAATATTAATTAATATATGATAAAATAAAAAGACTTAAAACAAAAAAATAAGGAGCCGTCAAATGAAGAAGACTGTAGGACTTATTTTAATGGTACTCCTATTGGTGGTGATTATGGTGTGGTTCCAACCATTGGAGGCGAAAAAGAAATCCAAAAAGCCTGTAGATCTCCTCTCCGATAAGTATAAACGCTGGTTGAACGAGGTCCAGTACATCATCACCAAAACTGAGAAAGAGGTTTTTCTCAAGTTAACAACCGACAGGGAGCGGGATATTTTCCTTAATGCCTTCTGGAAGCACAGGGACCCCACAGAAGGCACCCCTGAGAATGAGTACAAACAGGAGCATTACCGCCGGCTTCGTCGGGTTGAGGTGCTCTATGGACGCGGTGGCAGGAGAGAAGGGTGGAAGACCGACCGGGGCAAGGTCTATATTATCCTTGGTCCCCCGTTGGCTATCCAGAAATTCGACACCTACACCAAGATTTATCCCACCGAAGTGTGGCACTACCAACAAGCGCCGCGCCACGGTTTACCACCTGCCTTTAATGTGGTTTTCTACGACAAATACAACATCGGTGACTATGTCCTTTATTCACCCCTTGCCGATGGGCCCATGAAATTAGTAATCGGTTTCGATGGAAAACCCGACGACTACCTCAAAGCCTATGAACAAATATATGAGCTTGATTCCTTCCTGGCACGCACCACCATTTCCCTGGTGCCTGGAGAGGATATCTCACCCGGCCGCCCATCCATGTCTTCCGAATTCCTGCTGCGAAATATCGAAGCCTCCCCAAGGAAACAGGTAGAAGACCTCTACGCCAGGAAGTTCCTGAGATATAAAGGCATGGTAGAGGTTGAATATTCTGTCAATTATATACTGAGTAAAAGCTTATCCCAATTGATTAAAGATAGAGACGGCAATCACTTTTTTAACTATATGATCGAGTTCAAAAAGTTAACCGTTGACCAATTTGACGATTTTTACTATGCCAATATAGAATTGTACGGGCACTTAACCGACCCTGCCGGCAAGACCATCTACCAGTATGAAAAAACCTTTAATGTGAAATTGGATGCCCGGCAATTTCAGCGGATTCAAAAGAGTTCCTTTGCCATTACGGATCAATTTCCAGTTATCCCGGGGGATTACAGGTTATCCATTTTGGTAAAAAATACCAATTCCAAAGAATTTACCGCATATGAGACCAATATATCGGTTCCCCAACCGGCTGCCAGCAAACTTTCCCTCTCCACCCCTTTATTGGCTTATGATGTCAAGGGGAAGGATTTACCGGCCCCATCCCAGGCTGCAGCTCCTTTTGGAACGCCCAAAGGGCATTTCCTGGTAGACCCTGAGAATAGATTCAACCGCGGCGATCAATTGAATCTCTTTTTCCAACTGTACGGCATGTCCGGCCAATTGAGAAACACCGGTAACGTTAAACTGGAGATTCAAGGGGAACGAGATTTCCAGCGGGAGATTTCCCGGGCCTTGTCGGAATTCCCGGGAAATGATACCGACTTTATCATGGAAATACCATTAAAGGATTTTCCCTCTGATTATTATAACCTGGTGATATCAGTGGAGGATGAAGCCGGCACCACCCTGGCCAGCCAGAGCAGGAGGTTTGTGGTTACGCCGTTAAGTAATATTGCCAGGCCGCAGACCTTTTCAAAATATTCCGCCCTGAATCGTGGGGCCATAACTGCCTTTATCCTGGGAAGCCAGTACATGAATACCAATAAGCTTCCCCTGGCATTGAAGTTGATGCAAAAGGCCCACAATCTCAACCCCAATATAAAACAATTTGCCCTGGGGCTTGCTCAAGTGTATCTTGATCTCGACAATTACGCTAAAGTGGGGCCTCTTTTGGCGCCTTTTGCCGACCCGGAAAAACCGGATTTCCAGATGTATTTTATGCTGGGCAATGCCAATCAGAAACTGGGGAAGTACGCGGAAGCAGTTAAATATTTCAGGAGGCTCATTATTTATCATGGGTTAAATGTGGATGTTCTCAACTGCCTGGCTTCTTGCTATTACCATATGGGAGAAATACAAGAAGCGAAACGGGCATGGGAGCAATCTTTAAAAGTTGACCCGAAACAGGAGAAAGTAAAAAAAGCACTAAAGGGGTTAAAAAAATGAAAATTAAAAATCAAATCAAAAAAAATAAAAATTTAGTGTCAGCCCTTATTACCGGGGCCTTGTTGTTGGTTTTTGCTTTTGATTCTGCGTTGATATTGGCAAAGCAAAAGATGTCATCTGAGAGCGCAGAATTTCTCTCCAAAGTCAGGTACATCATCAGCAAAGATGAGAAAAAATTCTTTAAGAACCTGCCGGATGATAAGCGGGAGGAGTTCATCAAACAATTCTGGGAAGCTCGTGATCCCAACAGCGAAACCCTGGAGAATGAATTCAAAGAAGAGTATTTCCAACGTATCGATGATGCGAACCGGAAGTTTACCGTTGGTCTGGAGGGGTGGTTGACCGACAGAGGGAAAACCTACATCCTGCTGGGACCTCCCCGGCATGTCTCCGAGTACCCGATTGGAGATATTTATGATCGCAGACCATACGTGGTATGGCATTATGAAGAAGTATTCCTGGTTTTCGTCGATGTGTACGGTGACGGCGACTTACGGGTACTTTATGTTCCCATGCCTTCGGTTATGGCTCATCAAGCACTGGTCCAGGAGGCGTTCCTCAAGGCCAAACAAAATTTAAGCTACATGGAAGATTTGTTTAATTACAGCTTCGGTTATAAAAAAATCAAAAATGCTCCACACCTTCTGTTTACCTTTGATCTTGCTAAAATGAGCTTCAAACCGGAAGGGGATAAAATGGTATCCCAATTGGAAATCGTTGTGACTGCCAGGGATCGCGGCTACAATAAGGCCTGGACCTACCGAAAAACACATGATATTAATTTTAAAACCGGTGAGGATTTACCAAAGAAAATCACTGTTCATGTTCCCATAGATAAGAAATTGAAGAAGGGTAAGTACTTTTTCTATACTTCCGTTAAGAAGATGGATGAAAAAAATAAGGTATTTAACAATAGATTAATCAAAGTCAAATGAGGAGGTGAACCATAATGGCTATTATGAAGGCAAAAAAGATTGCTGTTTTAATCGTTGTCCTGGCGGTTGCTTTAGTGATTTATGGTGCTGTTCTTGGAAAATTAAGGGTGAAAGTTGTGGATTCGCAGGGGGAACCGATTCCCGGGGTAAAAATTACGTTACAAAGTACAAGGGTTTCCACCGTGGTGTTTAACATAACCACCAAGAAAAATGGAGTCGCTGTGCAAACCGGACTTCAGAATCATGTATTTATCGTTACCCTGGAGAAGGAAGGGTACCAGACGGTTAAGAAAAATGTGAAGATACCTGCGGGGTTGCTCCAAAAAGAAGAAGTAACCATGGTTACCACAAAGGAAGCCCTTGAACAAAGTATAGCCAACGACCCTCGCGCCCAGGCGATAAATGCCTTTAATAAAGCGGCAGTCCTTATTAATCAAAAGAAATACGATGAAGCCCTCGAACCCCTGGAAGAAGCTATTTCCCTTGATGATAGCATTCACCAGGCCCATTATTACCTCGGATTTATCTATTTTTCAAAAGGGAAATACCAGGAAGCTCTTCAGTCACTGTTGAAGGTTGTTGAACTTGATGAAGAGAATGCACAGGCTTACCGCCTTTTGGCAGCTGTTTCTGAAAAACTGGGTAAAAAGGAAGAGGCCGAAAAATATACGCAATTGGCCCAGGAAAAGGGTGGAAAAACTCCCCTCGACGCTTATAATGAAGGCATACACGCCTTTAACGCCGGGGAAACCGACAAAGCCATCGCCGCCTTTGAACAGTGCCTCAAATTGGACGAAAGATATGCTGACGCTTACTATCGCCTGGGGTTGTGTTATTTGAATAAGAATGAAAACGACAAAGCCATTGCCGCGTTAAAAAAATACATCCAGTTAAACCCAAGGGGCGAAGAAGTAGAAACAGCTAAAGCGATCTTAGACAGCCTTAAATAGCCCCGTGAGTCAGTGAGTCAGTGAATGTAAGGGCAGCGCGCTGCAGCTGCCCATACTTACTTTATTTCATTATTGTTAATTTTTACTTTTTTTCTTGTTTTTGCTTTTCTTCATCCTTGTGGGGGTACATTTTTTTCAATTTTTCCAACACATTTTTCACCTGGGGGACAAATTTTCCGTTGGGATCCAATTCAAGATATTTTTGATAATATTTGATTCCATTCACGCCATCTCTATTGTACACATAGCTGTTACCCAGGTACATGTATGTTTCCGCTGCGATTTCCGGGTTGACTTTAATGGCTGCGGAATAAAAAATGATGGCACTTTTATGATCCTTTTTCATGTAATAATAAGAGCCCAGATCGCTGCAGAGGAGGGAATCCTTTTGATCCAACGTTCCCACCTTTTGTTTGATACCGAGATAATTCTGGAAAAAAGGAACTGCCTTATCCCTTTGATTTATTGCTTGAAAACAATTGCCGGTCTGAAAATAGATTTTCGCATCTTCAAGGGTCAAGTTGCCTTCTTTTTGGCGTACATCCAGGTACAGCACGAAATAGTGGGCGGCTTTTTCATAGTCTTTTTTGAATAAGTATAATTCCCCCAGGGTTTTTAAAGCGGGTTTATAATCCTTCTGGATCTCTGCTGCTTTTTCCAGGTGTTTGATGGCATCATCCCTCTTTTTCGCAGACATATACATGACCGCCAGGTTATAATGTCCTTCGGCGTATTTGGGTTCGATTTCCAGGGCTTTTAAAATATGCTTAATGGCTTTTTTGGTGTTTTTTTCTACCATGGCTTTCCTGGATTTTTCCACTTCCTTCATGGCTTTTTCGGAAATAGCCAGACCGGCACTACCAGCTTTCCTCGCTCTTAAAACCAGGTCTTGCGGTTTGTATTCATCTTGTTCTGAAGCATTAAGAAACAACTTGATGCGGGTGGGTAGATAATTTTCTATATTTCTCACGAACACATAATAAACCCCCGGGATGGGAACACCGCTTATCTTGTATTCTCCCTTTTCATTGCTGGTTACCGTGGTAAATATACCATCTCCTACACTTACTTTTAATCGTTCTATCACATCATCTATTTCAATTTCAGGGAGGTTGAGGTCTCTTTTCAGTTCTACCTCCGGGGCTAATTCCATTTCTAGTTTTATGTTGGGAACAGGATTTCCTTGTTCATCGACAACTTTTCCCAGGATTTTAATATTCTTGAAGCTCAACTGGTCGAGAGTTTTAGGTTCCTGGGCTAAGCAGAAGAGGTTTAGTGCCACTAATGCAGCCATTCCTACACACAAAACAATTAACTTTTTCACGTTTGTTCTCCTTTTTTTGATTTCCATCATCAACGCGCTGGTTCATGATCCATGAATCCAAAAATCAACGGTTGATGATTTTCATTTTTTATTTTAAAGGAAATTATTATATCATTTTTATTAAAACAATACAAACGGTGAATTGAAACAATTCCCTCAAGGGTTGGGGGAATTGTATATGGAGCAAAGACAATTGTATATGGAGCAGAACCATTTGTATATGGAGCAGAATTGTCCGTATTTGGAGCAAAAATACTTGTATATGGAGCAGAGGTAGGTGCAACACAAAGGTGCACAAGATTTGACGATTAGGTAACCTATCTCCTGCGGCGGCGGGGACCTCTTTCCCTATCTTCGTGCCTTCTTCGCCTGGGGCCGCGGCCCCCATCTCCTCCGTTTCCACCGTCATCCTTAAATTTGTCGAAATTGGGAGGGTAACTTCCGGTCACTTCATTAATGATTTCAGAGATTCCTCTGGCATCGTCGAAATCGTCTTCGTCCTTTTTATGCATGGTCTCAAAGGCATATTTGTTTTTAAAGGGGGCAGTGGGCACGGTTCGAAAGAAATCCCGCAGCGAGTTTTCCCACCAGATTTGATTGGGTTTCGGGTGCCAGCCGTCGGCACTGAGCCAGAATCTCCTGGTATGGCCCTCTTGCAGGCTTAATTTTTCAAAGGTTTTGGCACTGAGATTGTGGACAGTTGAGAACCATTTATGTTTTTGTTTGTTCCACCAGTGGTCGTGGTAAGTTTCCAGGAAGGGTTCCCTGAAATTCCGGTACTCCCGCGTATCCCATTCCACGCCCATCACGATATCTTCGTCGGGAACATCTCGACTGATCAACCGTTTATAGGTTTCGAAACCGGAGTGCTGGAAATCCATGTCCAGGGGTTCGTTGCACAGTTCGTACCCCACGTTTTTACCTTCGAAAGTTTCAAGGATTTTATTTTCCCATGCTTCCCGGTAATCGTCGGCATCCCGTTTATACCAGGCGTTTCTCAGGCCCTGGACATTGTTGGTCCAGGGGACAAAGTCCCTTTTGCCGTATCTTTCTTTTATATTGCAAGCCTCATACAGGCTGAAATAAAATTTCAGGTTGTAGGAGTTTGCAATATCCACCATTTTGCGCAGGTTTTCAAAGTACAGGGGATTGAATTGGTTGAGGTCGAATTTACCGTCTGTAAAGATATAGGGTGCGAAGATGTGGTCCTGCTGTTTTTCCAGCCAGAAAGGCATTTCCCTCATGCCGGATGCGCCGTTATTGGCGGTTCTCCTGCACATTTCTTTCCAATCATCCCCCAGCAGTTTTCCGTCCTCGCCGATTACACTGATGTGATACTCGGAGTCCATGATCCTGCTAATGGCTCCATAATAACTACTGATAATCTCGATATCCATCTATTTTCTCCTTTAATTGTTTAGCTGCGAATGATGACACACGAACGCTTTGTATTCTTTTTCATTGTCCCTCTTCCATGGTAAAAAAGCCCTTTTGTTTTCCTGAAAATAAAATCACTAATCACTTTATCCTTTTAGGACGACTTATTTAAGCACACTGGGGAAAAAAAGTCAAGTGCCCAAGGGCTTCATTTTGATTTTTTTCCATCCTGCGTATACGCTGCGTTCATTTCCGGTTCTTCCAGGGTGAAGATTACGCCGTCCAAAAAAACTTCGCTTTTTTCCACAGGCGCTTTTTGTCCGAAATACAGCCCCTGTAAATCCTGGAAGTTGTTTTTCTCATCCCTGGGGAATACAGGGAATGTTAACACTAAAATGGAAAATGCGAAAATGGGGACAGGCGAGTTGAGGGGCGAAGGAGCGAGTTTAGATGGCCATGGTTGCTTACAATTTATCAAAAAACTCTTTTAATATACCGAAAAACTTTTCCATATGAATCAGGGCAGGTATATGCCCCGTACCTTTAGGGAAGGTATAGAGTTCGTTATTGGGAAGATTTTCAGTCAGGTATCCTACCTGCTTATACCCCGGATCATCTTCGCTGGTAATAATCAATACCTTGCCTTTCCAGTCCGTGAAATCTTCCTTTTTATAATTATCTTCCACATTAAAAGCGAAAAACATTTCCAACTGCGAAACCAGTGATTTTTTAGCGAATTTTGTACTAATAACTTCTTTTAGAGAGGCAGTGGTAAAAGCGAGCCTGGCTTCAGCTTCCGGCGGCACATCGGCCTCTGTCAATTTGGTCATCTTTTTTTGGGCGATGGCCTTTATCAAAAAAGCCGGGATGACCCGGAAAAGCCATAATGCCCACTTTTTCTTTTCTTTTTCCTGGTTGGGAGGAACAGTATTATAGAGTATCATGGCCTCGACTTTATGAAAATTTCTCTTGAAATAGGACTGGCCGAATATACCCGCGCCTGATCCTCCTAATATTATCACCTTTTCCACATCTTCGGCATCCAGGACCATATTAATAAACTCGCTCAGATCAACCAATTTATTCACTGGAGCCGTGCCCGGTGCAATAATTTTATAATTCTCTTCAAAATGCGAAATGGTCCTGAAATTATATTCCGGTGGAAAAAGTCCGCCCCCGCCGCCCGGGGGAAGGAGGATTGTCTTTTCTCCCTTGCCGCAGCAGTAGTATTCGACGCTTTGCCCCTTATAATCGATATATTTCGGTTTATGGCTTGCCTTAAAATCCCGGAACTTTTTCACTTCTTCGGCAGGAACTCCCTGGTAAAATTTAGCAAACGAATCGGAATTCATTTTATCAACCTCCTTTTTTTAACATCTCCATCTTACTAAATATTCATTTTATATTCAACCCCGACTGTGCGCCTTAAACCACCACTTGATTTAATAAAGGGTCAGGCAAGATGGACAATTGGTAGGAATAAGAAAATTGGCATGTTCCGCTTTTTGATGAAAGGGCGTTTCCACTGAAATCGATTGTTATACAAGTTCTTTCAGAGATTGATGAGATTTTAATCGATGACTCAGGGATTTCCTGGATTATGATCCGGAGTTGAGAATATCACCCAGAGATTCTCTGGGTTATGATCCGGACCTGAGAATATGACCTGGAGATTCGTCAGGTCATGCTAATTTAGCTCACCCACCAGGGTTAGGCCAGTTTTCAATCTCATTTTGTTATTATCTTTGCTAATTCTGCAATCTTAGTTTTATCCCCAAGGTCGCTTGAAGTGAAATTAATATGTTGGATTACATTTAATCTTCTAGGGATTCTGCAACTCCGATAAACGATAGGAAAGACGGGTTTATCCTCTTTAAAAAAAGTGTATAATTCACTTTGTACTTCATTCGAATTTACTGCATCGGGCGAAAGAATTATCAACATTCTAGTGCACTTATAGAGTGCTTCATCAATAGATTTATCCCAATTATCTCCCGGGGCGATATCCCATTGGTCCACCCAAATCTCAACTCCTACCTCTTTTAGCTTTTTACAGAGATGTAAAACAAAATCTTCATCTCTTCTCGAATAAGAAATAAAAGATAATTCTTTATCAATCTTATCAGATGGACGCTGCTTTAAGGCCTGTTGTTCCCGGGCCAGAGATTTAAAATATTTCCTGATTGCTTCATTTCCCTTCTTGATGATCTCCGCGGGCGGTGATTCCAGGGGGTTGTCTCCCNNGAGGTCCAATTTTCCATTTTATATCCAGCCCCAGGTCAAGAAATTCAGCGGGCATATGAGTGATTCTATTATCCATTAAATATAAGTGTTTTAAATTCTTCAACTCTTTGAGGCTTGATATATCGCTGATTCGATTGCTCGGCAGGACCAGCTTTTCCAGTTGTTGAAATTTTGAGAGCAGTGCAGGTAGGCGAAGCAGTTTTTCATCCCAAAACGCCAGACCCCGCACCCGACCGTTATCGTCCGCTGCGAAACCGGTAACATTATAAATTCCTATCATTTCCATGGGAACCTCCTTCAATTTTATTCCGGTCTCCTTTTCAAATTGCTGAACAAGCTTTAAGTCGTCACTCATCGTCGCCTCCATGACAATTATAGCAGAAGAGAGGGGAAAATTAAAAAGTAAAAACGAAAAATTAAAAAGTAAAAATGGAAGCGAAAAGATTGGAGGTGGTTTTTCTTTCTTTTTTTTCGCCGAAGGTGTTAACCCAAAACGTCCGAAGGACACAGATTTCATTTTTAATTTTGCGTTTTTAATTTTTTACTTTTTACTTCGCACAGCCCTTCGCATTTTTATTCGCTTGGCCCCTTTTCTTCTTTTCTTGCCAGAACTCTCGTACCGCACGGGCACTCTAAAAAAGCTGATGCCCTCCGTGCGGATCTACTACCCTCTATTTTTATCTACAGGATGGACATAAAAACTAAAAAAACTTAAAAACTTTTCGTATGTCCATCCTGAACTCCTATAAGAACTCTGTGAGAACTTTTTTTGCCTCCGGCAGCCAGGGGGGCTCTTTTCGAGAAAACTGCCCCCCTGGACCCCCCGCAAAAGCTTTTCATAGACGGACAGTCATCGTACCACGCCTCACAACATCTTGCCTCATTTGATATCAATTTACCTTTGCTCCTTGCTTCGATGCGGTTTTGATGATAGAATCTATTGACAGGTAAATCATCCGCAAAAATGACCCTGAAAAAAAACAATACAAATATGAATCGATGGCACCGCTTTTTACCCGGTAAAAGGGTTGACGAAGACTTGTACAACCGTTTCAAATGCAGCGCCGAAGCATTGACCGTCACCGTACTGAGAGCCGTTTCACAAGAAGATGCTGCACACTTAATTTCTGAGCAAATCAAACAAATGAACATTCAAAAAGTGGTCTCAACACCATTAAATTTAGTGAATATTAAAACCCTGGAAGAATATGCCCACTCCCTGGACCTGGATTTTTCACAGCAATTGGACCAGGGAAAAATCGAACAAGCAGATATGGGTATTTCGGAATTTGAAATGGGAATCGCCCAATTGGGCTGCATTTTCCAGGATGCCTCCGATCTCCACAGACGATTGGTTTCCATGCTTCCACCGGTTCACCTGGCTCTCCTGCGCACCTCCTCCCTGGTGGACTCCTTTGTAGATGCCCTTGAGATAATCGAAAAGGTATATAATGGACAAATGCCGCCATTTCTCTCGTTTATTACCGGTCCCAGTAAAACCGCCGATATCGAACGGGAATTGACCATCGGTGTTCATGGACCGGAAAATCTTGTGGTATTATTTATCGATAAAGAATAACGATTAACTAAAATGCCGGTAAATAAAAAATTCAGGAAAAAAGTGCGGGAAGCTTTGGATAGCAAACCGCTGCGCTCTGCCCTGGGAAACTTTGCCCGCGCCTATCCCCAGGCCAGGGAAACCGCATATGAAGGCATTGATTTTGAATCCCTGAGAGAGGCAATCGAAACCATAAAAATAAATGCCGCGGAGAACGTCGAAGCACTGGCGCAGCGCTTTGAACAAAAGGTGACGGAACAAGGGGGAAAATTCTACCGAGCGGCAGATGGAGAAGCATCAGCATCTATTATTAAAAAAATTGCCCGGCAGCACAATGCCGCATTGTGCGTGAAATCAAAATCCATGGCTTCGGAAGAAATTCACCTGAACCATCGCCTCAAAGACATACTGAAAGTGGTGGAAACCGACCTGGGAGAATGGATCATCCAGCAGATCGATGAACGGCCTTCCCATATGGTAATGCCGGCCATTCACCTGAGCCGGGAAGAATGCGCAGAGATATTCTCAAACGTACTGGGTACCGAGGTGAAACCCGATATTCCCCGCATGGTCAAATTGGCCCGGCAAATATTGAGGGCCGAATTCCTGGTTGCAGACATCGGCATTACCGGCTGCAATATCGCAGTGGCGGAAACAGGCACCATGGTCATTTTTACCAATGAAGGCAACGGCAGGCTGACAGCAACACTGCCGCCGGTTCATATCGTACTGCTGGGTTATGAAAAACTGGTTTCCCGCTTCAAAGATATCGGGCCGCTGGCAAACGCGCTGCCCCGGAGTGCCACCTGCCAGTTTATGACGTCTTATGTAACCATGATTTCAGGCCCCTGCCCAACCTTTAAAGGACTTGGAAACGATGAGGTTGTTCAAAAAGAATTACACGTGATCCTGTTGGACAATGGCAGACTGCAATTGTTGAAAGACCCGGTTTTCAAAACCATCGGTCAATGTATTCGCTGTGCCTCCTGTTTGAATGTTTGCCCGGTTTACGGTCTGGTAGGCGGCCAGGTATACGGCGATATCTATTCCGGCGGTATCGGCGCACTGTTGACTGCTTTTTTACGTTCTCCCCAACATGCGGAAAAAATCCAGGAACTCTGCTTGAATTGCGGCAAATGCCGCGAGTTCTGCCCGGCTAAAATCAATATCCCCGAATTGATCCTGGAACTGCGAAGCAGTATCCGCAAGAAAATACCGCCGCCGTTTCTCAACAAGACAATTATCGATCATTTACTTCACCATAAACGGATGGTCGATATATCAATGAAAATAGGCGCCCCGGCTATTCGCTACTTGCGCCGACTCCCGGTTCCTCCTCCGGCACCGCAATCCTTCAACAAAATTTGCAAAAATCTAAAGCAAGAAATAAAACAACACCCGGACCAGGAAGGGAAGAAAGGAACCATTGCTTTCTTCTACGGCTGCCTCATCGATTATTTCTACCCTGAAATCGGTGAGTCCATGGTTCGTCTGCTCAATCGCAGCGGTTACCGGGTGGTTTTCCCGGACCAGAGCTGCTGCGGCGCCCCGGCCGTTTACACCGGCCTGGAGAAAAGCGCCAAAAAAATGGCCGGCAAAAACTTGCAGCAGCTTTCAACGGATGTGGATACATATGATTATATTGTTACTGCCTGTCCCACCGGGACCGTGATGCTAACAAAACATTGGCAGCACCTTTTTGAGAATGACCCGGAAATTTTTCATTGCACGGAAATGGTGGCGGAGAAAACCGTTGATTTTATCCGCTTGATTCATATGCTGCAAAAACAAGGCCTTTTATATGGGAAACGTACATCCAGCGCAAAAGAGATAAAAGTTACTTACCATTATTCCTGTCATTTGAAGCGGGATTCAGGGATAGACGCCGAACCCCGTGAAGTGGTGTCGGCAATTCCCGGTGTGCAGTGGATTGAAATGGATGAAGCTGACCGCTGCTGTGGTTTTGCCGGTACTTATAGCATGAAGCTCCCGGAAATATCTTCCCAGTTGCTAAAACAAAAGATAGAAAATATAGAGAAAAGTGGTGCTGAAATCCTGTTGGTGGATTGTCCCGGGTGCCTGACCTGGTTAAGACACGGCCTGGAAACGGCAAATTCCAATATTCGGGTGCTTCATACCGCTGTTTTCCTGGCAGAAGGGTTAAGTAGAGACACAAAAAGTTTTTGACTTAGACCGGGAAAAAAACGGCGAAGACCTTGCATATTTCGTGAATATATGTATAATTAGATTTCGACTTTTTTTATACACCATGAGGAGGCAATAGGATTATGGATAGAAAGTATAATTTTTACGCTGGACCGGCTATTCTTCCCTATGAGGTCATGAAAAAAGTCCAGGAAGAATTACTGGATTACAATGGTATTGGCCTTTCAGTGATGGAGATCAGCCACCGTTCCAAAGATTTTATAAATATCCTCGAGGCGGCCGAAGAGAAAATCAGGTCCCTGATGAAAATACCGGATAATTATGCGGTGATGTTTATCCAGGGCGGCGCCACCCTGCAATTCGATATGATCCCCATGAATTTCTTGAAAGGCGGCAAGGCCGATTATGTCAACACGGGTTCATGGGCTAAAAAAGCGATCAAAGAAGCCAAATTATTCGGAAACGTTAACATTGCCGGGACTTCCGAAGACAGGAATTTTAATTATATCCCTGATATTGCCCTGTCAGCGGATGCGGCTTATGTGCATGTTACCTCCAATGAAACCATTGGCGGGATTCAATTTCACACATTTCCCGAGACCGGGGATATACCATTGATAGTAGACATGTCCTCGGATATTTTCAGCCGAAAGCTGGATATTACTAAATTTGGAGCCATTTATGCCGGAGCGCAGAAGAATATGGGACCCGCTGGTGTGACCGTGGTGATTATGAGAAATGATTTGGTTGATAAGGGCCCGGAAGACATCGCCTCCATGCTGAGCTACAGGACCTACAGGGAAAATAAATCCTCGTTTAATACACCCCCTTGCTTTGCCATTTATATCGTCAAATTGGTGATGGAGTGGCTGGAAACCCAGGGCGGTCTTGAGGCCATAGAAGCCAGGAATAATGAAAAAGCAAAAATCCTGTATGAAGCAATTGACAACCTTTCGCTTTATAAAGGAGCTGCAGAGGTCAAAGACCGTTCCAAAATGAACGTCACCTTCCGTATCTACCCGGAAGAACTGGAAGCCAAATTTCTCAAAGAGGCAGGAGAACAGGGTATGATCGGGTTGAAGGGGCATCGCAGCGTTGGTGGATGCCGTGCCTCTATATACAATGCCATGCCATTGGCTGGCGTGAAAACACTGGTCAATTTTATGGAGAAATTCGAAAAGGAAAATAAATAGAAATTGTAGGGATATAGCGGACTGTGCTCCTATGTATATATTTATAAGAGGTGGATTTTACATTGATTCGTTCTTGACAGATACGCAAAAATTTGATAATCTTAATAGCGAACGTTTCAGGAGGATTGTGATTGATTAAGGTATTGCTTACGGACACACTGAGTCAAAAAGCGGTGGAACTTTTAAAGGAGATACCGGAATTTGAGATCGTGGTAAAGAGTGGGATGACTCCCGAACAACTGCGGCAAGAGATTAAGAACTATGAGGCGGTAGTGGTGAGAGGTATGACCCGGTTGGATGGGGAGACCCTGGAAGGGGCGGAGCATTTACGAATTATTGTTAACGCCGGTGTGGGATTGGATAACATCGATGTGGAGGCGGCCAAATCACGACATATTGAAGTGAGAGATACCCCTTCTGCGACTGCAGTTACTGTTGCCGAATATACCCTGGCCCAGATGTTAGCTATTTGCCGGTATATCGGACCGGCATACCAAAGTATGAAAGCGCATAAGTGGGAAAAAAAGCTGTTTTCGGATGGAATGGAACTTTACGGAAAAACAGCCGGGATTATAGGGATGGGGCGAATAGGAAAGGAAGTGGCCAAACGAGAATTGGTAATGGGAATGAAGGTGTTGTATTACGACATTGTTGAGGTTCAAACCGATATGAATGCCAGACAGGTCTCCCTGGAAGAACTGCTGAGAAGTTCTGATTTTATTTCCATTCACCTCCCTTTAACGGAATCCACCAGGAACCTGATATCCGTTGAGGCGTTTGAAAAAATGAAAGATGGGGTAGTGTTTGTCAATGTTGCCCGCGGCGGAGTAGTTGATGAAAGTGCCCTGCGGGAAGCGCTGGAAACGGGTAAAATTAAAGCGGTTGCAATAGATGTCTATGAACAGGAACCCCTGGAAGATTTCAGTTTGATCGATCAGGAAAGGGTATTCCCTGCCCCTCATCTCGGCGCCTCAACCGTTGAAGCCCAGGAACGGGCCGGACTGGAGGCCATTTTAATCCTAAAAGAGTTTTTCAATGCTTAAACTCATTTGTGAATACGACATATGGAAAAGAAAATGCAACTTTTAATTAACGTAGGGAAAACATGATAACGCTGGTTGGTAACGTATTAAATTCAAACAACAAAAAAGTCCTGGATAAAATGCATAAAATGGACTTTGAATATGTTCGGCGAGAGGTGATTGCTCAAATCGAAGATGGTGCAGAATTTATTGAACTAAATGCTGTTTCGCTCCTGGATAATGAATTCCCTTTCTTAAAGGAAGCCATTCGTATTATTGAAAGCAGCGGCAGTAAAGCACTGGTTAGAAGTAATAATGCGTACACCCTTGTGCAAGTGATCAATTTAGTTAAAAAAGAAGTGGTGGTGGGTGACGTTGAATTCAACATCGAAAAGATCGATTTTATACTGGATAATATCAAAGACAAGAATGTCAAAATAATTGCCTCTATAAGGGACCCAAAAGATGAAGATGACGTATCACCGGAAAAATCACTGTTGATTGCTCAACGGTATATCGATTATCTGCTGGACCGCGGCATTAAACGAAGCAATATCTTGCTGGACCCGGTGGTAAGACCCCTGGAACAGCACAATGAGAACGGAAAAATATTTCTCAATACACTGGAATTATTCAAACTGGATTTTCCCCAGGTAAAAACCATCGCTAATTTAGCTGCTTTGTCTGAGGGACTCCCGATGAGGTGGCTGATCTCTTCCAACTTTGTCTCCCTCGCCATTGAAAAAGGACTGGACTATATCGTACTGGATGTGATGGAAAAACCCATTATCGAGTCTATCATTACGACTCTTACCATTATTGGCAAAGACAAAAATATGCAGTCATATTTGCGTTTTTGCCGAAACAATCGAGAATCAAGACGAAAAGGTGCATAACCATGACATTTAAAATTAATTTGAACGATCAAAAAATAAAAGAGATTTTAATTAAACAAAACGAAAACTTTAAAAGCTTAAACCAAAAACACCAGGAATTCGACCGAAGACTAAAAGAGCTTAATAATATCAATTTTAAGACAGATAAAGAATTGATAGAAGTACGAAACTTAAAAAAACGTAAACTGAAAATAAAAGATTCTATGCAAAAGTACATTTTTAATTATAAAAAGAGTATGATGCAGTAACCCGGGAACCGTGCCCGGGAGTTAAAGTGAATGATGAATAATTAAGATTAAGGAGGATTAAAATTAAAAGGAGAAACAGAATAAGACGGAAACGAAGGGTAAATCCCGAGAAGTTAACCAGGTTCTCGTTTTTACCGTCGATATTTACAATATTGAGCCTTTTTTTGGGTTTCTGGGCGTTATTGGAAATATTTAAGAGCAGATTCTACTTCGCGGTGCTTCTTATGACCGGGAGTGTTATCCTGGATGGATTTGATGGTACTGTGGCACGATTGACCAAAACCGAGTCCAATTTTGGGGTACAATTGGATTCGTTAGTGGACGCTGTCACCTTTGGCCTGGTCGCTTCAGTGATGATTTACATGTGGGGCTTTCAGAATACAAATCCCCCTATTGGCCAGGTGATTGGGTTTATTTTCTTAAGTGCCGGTGTTATCCGCCTGGCACGATTTAATGTGTTAAAAGAAGCCAAAGCTCAGCCCTCTAATGTATTTGTCGGCCTGCCCATCCCCATCGGCGCACTGGCTATCGCATCGGTGGTTCTTGTTTTTGAAACTCCCCTGGAAGATCAATCTCACGTTACCATCTTTGCCTTTTATGTCCTGCTGGTGTCTTTGTTAATGGTTTCATCCATCCGCTACCGGACCATGAAAAAAATGAATTCAAAGAATAACTTATTGGTTTTATTTCTTGCGGCTATTATCATCGCCATCGCCATTAAATTCCCCACGTATACCATCCCGACGTTAACACTGTTGTATATGATATCACCATTACTCTTTTACGTGTATAATAAAGTAAGAAAATATAAGGCACCTACCGTTCCCATTGAAAGTGTCCCGGATAAAGTAGGAGAATCCTGAAAAGGTTGGATATTGTATGGTTAATGAAGATCGCCTGCTCAGTTATGTAAAACCTTTTGTTTCGCGGTTTATTTTTGCCCTTTTTTTCATGGCCATGATTGCCGCCTTTACCGTGCTGCTTCCCCTGGTGATCGAACTCCTGGTAAACGAGTTATCTATTCGCAGTGGTGGTACGGTATCCGGAGAAGCCCAGGAGTTCCGGGAGTTTATCATGCAAACCTTCAATATCGCTGAGAAAAACCTAGCTCCACTTTTGCCGGTAATGCTGTTAGCGGTTTTCTTCGGACAGGCGGTGTTTACCTTCCTCTCTCTCTATCTTATGAAAACCCTGGGATTAAAAGTAATCCGTAACATTCGTGATAAATTGTACCGGAACCTGGTGCATCAATCCGTGGATTTTCTTTCTAAGGCCAAGACCGGGGATTTAACCTCACGGATATCCAATGACATTGAGAAAATTCGTTTTGCCGTATCCGAAACCCTGGCCGTGTATATCAGGGAAAGTTTGATATTAGTGGGGCTTATTATTTATATATTTCTCAGGGATTGGCAGATGTCCCTTTTTTCGATGGTGATTCTGCCGATTGCAGCAATGCCCATGATCTATTTCGGGAAACGAGTGAAAAAGCGGGGAATCCAATCCCAGGAGACCATTGCCGAATTGTCCAATTTCCTGGCTGAAACCGTGGGCGGGAATAAAATTGTTAAAGCATACAATATGGAGGAATATGAAATCGAAAAATTCCGCAAGATGAACCAGAAGCACTATAAGATTAACTCGAAAATTGCCATGGTTTATTCGTTAGCTTCTCCGGTAATGACCTTTATTGGCGGGTTGGTAGCGTTTGCTGTTTTTTCGGTAGGAACGCAGCGCATGGCCGTGGGGAGCATGGATCCCGGTAAATTTGCTGCTTTTTTTCTCGCCATCCTGATGATGTACAACCCCATAAAGAAACTCTCCCAGGCACACAACGATTACCAGCAAGGAATATCCGGTTACTACCGCGTCCGGCAAATTTTCAGTGCCACCAGGCCTGTTAAAGACATACCCACGGCCGTCGAACTTAAGGAGGTAAAAGGGGAGGTAACCTTTAAAGATGTAAGTTTTTCTTACCGCGAAGATATTCCTGTGATACGAAATATTAGTTTTTTTGCCAAACCCAACCGCATGATTGCACTGGTGGGGGGCAGTGGCTCGGGGAAAAGTACGTTGATGTATTTATTGCTGCGCTTTTATGAACCCGATTCCGGGGAGATATTGATCGATGGGAAGGACATTCTCCATGTTACCCATAAATCCCTCAGGGAGGCCATCAGCCTGGTGACCCAGGATGTTTTTATTTTTAATGATACCATTGAGAATAATATCGCTTACGGCAGAAAAAATTACACCTTTGACGAAGTGAAACGAGCCGCCGAAATTGCCCGGGCGGCTGATTTTATCGAGGAACTCCCCCTTAAGTACCAGACCATTGTCGGTGAACGGGGGGCCTTTTTATCCATGGGGCAGCGCCAGCGAATTTCAATTGCCAGGGCTGTATTGAAAAAACCTGCCATATTAATTTTTGATGAAGCCACTTCCTCCCTGGATTCCGAATCGGAAAAACTGATCCAGGAAGCAATGACTGAGGTGATGAAGGGGAGAACCACCTTTGTTATTGCTCATCGCCTCTCTACCATTCTTGAAGCAGATAAAATCCTGGTGATCGAAAACGGCGAAATTAAAGAAAGCGGCAGTCATAAAGAACTACTGGTCAACCGGGGCCTATATTATTCACTTTATAATTTGCAATTTCCTGAGATGGATATTATAATGTAGCTTGAACAATGAAAAGTATGACAGGTTTTGCCCAGGGACGCTTTGAGTATAACAATATTTCCATTAATATCATATTTAAATCAGTCAATCACCGTTTCCTGGATATAAATTTCAAAGGCACCGGTATTAATCCCACCACAGAGAAGTTAATCAAAGAAACCGTAAAAAACAAGATTTTTCGGGGAAAGCTGGAGGTTATTTTTGATCTCTTTGATGCCAATGAACGAAAATGCAATATTCATTTTAATGAACAGTTATCTTCGGAGATTCTTGACGAGCTGTTATATTTTAAAAAGAGGTACAAAGAAAGGATCAGTTTGTCTTTGGATTCGTTATTACGAATTCCCATGATATTTCACCTGGACTACATGCCTAATAATTACAGCGAGGAAGAGATAAACCAGATCAAACATACCATTGGAGAGGTTTTTGATGAGTTTTTGCAAAGTCGGGAACAGGAAGGCCAGGCTATTTTAAAGGATTTGTTGGTCAGCGTTGAAAAAATTGGAAGTATCCTGGAGCTCGTTGAAAAAGAGGCGGAAACAGTTGAAAAAGAACTATTTCTCAAGTTTAAAGAAAAAATTACCAGGTATTTGGATGAGTATGAGATTGATGAGCGGCGAATTATTCAAGAAGCAGCCATCCTGGCGGAGAAGTCCTGTATTAATGAAGAAATCAATCGTATCACTACTCATAATAAACGGTTGAAAGAGTTGCTGGCCGACGATGCCGTGGAAGTTAAGGGAAGAGAAGCCGATTTCCTGGCCCAGGAAATGCAGCGAGAGGCCCATACGATTGCTTCCAAAACTACTTCCCTGGAAGTGCACCAGCATGTTCTGAACATCAGGAGAGAAATCGAAAAAATCAAGCAGCAGGTTCAGAATGTCGAATAATATCATTGTCATTTCCGGTCCTTCCGGCAGTGGAAAGTCCACTTTAATTGATCGGTTAATGGCACAGCACCCGGAGATTATTTTTTCCACTTCTCATACCACACGTCCCCTCCGGGGACGCGAGAGGGACGGGGAGGATTATTATTTTGTTTCCGAAAAACAATTTTTGCAGATGGCGGAGCGCGGTGAGTTCGTGGAGTGGGCAAAGGTCTATGAAGACTATTACGGCACTTCCTACAAGGAAATTGAAACCAAGACCAAAACAGGGAAAGATCTTGTCCTGGACATCGATGTCCAGGGTGCCGGAAACATAAAAAAAAAATACCCCGATGCCCTGTTTATCCTGGTGGCTCCTCCCTCAATGGAAGAGCTGCGGAACCGCCTGGTGGAAAGAGAACAAAAGATTGACCCCCATATTGAAAAACGGCTGGAAATTGCCAGGGAAGAGTTAAGCCAGTACGATATTTACGATTACATCGTCATCAATGACAACCTGGAAGATGCGTTTGCCGTTTTAAATGCTATTTATATCGCGTTCCGGAATACCATATCCAGGCATGAAACGTTTATGAAACAATTGGTGGAAAAGTCAGGAGGTAAGAGGTAAGAAGTAGGCAGTTGGCAGTTGGCAGTTGGCAAAAAGAAAGAGAAGAAAAGAAGAGGTTAAATATGAATATAGTGTTAGGAGTTACCGGATCTATCAGTGCTTTTAAGGCGGTAGATATTATGCGGTTGTTTCAGAAAGACGGGCATTTGGTCCGGGTCATAATGACCGCATCGGCGCAGCGGTTTATTGCTCCTCTAACGTTTGAAACTTTTAGCCCAGGTAATGTATTCACCGATATGTTTGAGAAGCACCAGGACCCGTTGGCGCACATCAATATCTGCCGGGACAGTGATCTCCTTTTAATTGCTCCGGCCACGGCCAATATTATCGGTAAAATGGCTAACGGTATTGCCGATGACCTGTTGTCTACTGCTTTCCTGGCGTTTTATAAAAAGGTCGTGGTTGCCCCTGCCATGAATTCTTATATGTTGGAGAACCCCGTGGTCCAGGAGAATCTTTCAAAGTTAAAGGCGCGGGGTGTTGGGATTATTGAGCCTGAGGAGGGTACGCTGGCCTGTGACTATAAGGGAAAAGGCAGACTGCCTGAACCACAGCAGATTTACGATTTTTGTATGAAGTTTGCCGTTGGTGCTGTCGATGTTTAAACGGGTAATTATTACCTCTGGTCCTACTATTGAGCCCATTGACCCGGTGCGGTTTATTTCCAACCGTTCATCGGGAAAAAGCGGGTATCATCTGGCCCATGAAGCTGTCAAAAGAAAAATCCCGGAGATTATTTTTATTACCGGTCCTACCTGTTGTATCCCCACCGGTGTCACGCTTATCCAGGTGGAGACCGCACTGGAAATGAGGGAGCAATTGCATCGATACAGTGATGATGCCGATGTTATTATCATGGCGTCTGCGGTTAGTGATTACCGTGTGGTCCATTATTCACCGGAGAAAATAAAAAAGGACCAGGATAACCTGACGCTTCAGCTGGTAAAAAATCCCGATCTTTTATTTGAATTGGGGCAGCAGAAACCGCTGCATCAAATTCTTGTAGGGTATGCGGCAGAAACCCACAATGCCCTGGAAAATGCCAGGGAAAAATTTAAAAAAAAGAACCTGGATCTGTTGGTTCTGAATGAAGTATCGGTTGATAACCCCGCGTTTAGTGCGGAGGACAACCAGGTGTATTTTGTTACTAAAGATGGTGCCCGGAAGTTGGATAGAATGGAGAAGTCCGTCCTTGCTACCCGCATTTGGGACCAGGTTGATCGGATAAAAAAGGTGAAGGTTGAGATTAAATGAGTGAATTATTGGAAATATTGAAATTTTATAAGGAAATCGGTGCTGAATTTGTAGAGCATATGGAGCTGGAGTTTGGCGAGGAGCAGCAGGTTGATCCCCGGGCAGAGCTGGAGGCTGTTCAACGAGAGATCATGGGCTGCAGCAAATGTGAGCTTCACAAGAACAAAAAGAACTATGTTCCCGGTGAAGGGAGCAGTTGCCCGGACATTATATTTATTGGCGAAGGTCCTGGCGAAGTAGAAGACAATTATGGCAGGCCCTTTGTTGGCCCGGCCGGGAAACTGCTGGACAAAATGATTGCCAAAATGGGATACAGCCGTGAAACGGTTTTTATTGGGAACATTGTCAAATGTCGTCCTCCCCGTAATCGTGATCCACTCAAAAATGAAGTAGAGGCTTGCATGCCTTACCTGGTTCGGCAGATTCAAATATTGAACCCCAAAGTCATTGTGTGTCTTGGAAAAGTTGCCATGAATAATTTACTGGGTGTTGATTATTCCATTATGAGGGAAAGGGGAAAACAGTTTGAATTCATGGGAATACCGGTGATTCCAACGTTTCATCCTGCTTATATCTTGCGGCAGCAAACCAGGGAAGCCATTTCAAAGGCCAAGTGGGAGGTGTGGCGCGATATGGAAAAAGTCCTGGCAATCGTAAGAAGAGCTATGGAGTGATGGAGTGATGGAGTGTTCATGCGTGTACAGGTTTCGCCCTCGCTGAATATATTCGATACTCTTACCTATAACTATACCGGTGATCCTGCTTTCTTGAAACCCGGTCTCCGGGTAGTGGTTCCTGTGGGTAATCGCCTGACCAACGGCTGGATAACGGATACCCGGTCTCAATACAAGGGCAGGGTTAAAGATATCATCGCTGTGATCCGGGATGATTATGTACCTGGCAGCGGTTTTACAGCGTTTGTAAAAGCCATCTCCAATCTTTACTTTGCCTCTCTGGGAACGCTGCTGGATGCGTCACTGCCCCCAAGAAAGAAATCCATTGGTAGTCTCTATTTTGAGAATAAGGCAAGTGGTAAAATTGAAAAGTTGAATAAATATTCCTTTAACGAGCTTCAGCAGTTATCCGGGGGCCGTGCCATCCCGTGTTTTTACGGGGCCGGAAACCGGGCCGCGGTTTTCCCTGAACCTGTTGTCCGGGAACCCGGACCTTCCGCAGCGCCGGGGCATCGATTCCTGGTTAGTTTTCAACGGGAGTCTTATTACCGCGAGATCATTGGCGATTGCCTTAGCCGGGGGGAAAGTGTGTTGATTACGGTGCCGGATAATTTAACCGCTGCTTTCCTTAAGGAGAGGTTGGAAGACCTTGAAATTGGCGGAGATATCGATATTTACAATTCCGAAGTCAAACCGAAGGACCGGGATGCTCTCTGGGAAGAATACGTAATAAAAGGTAAAACCGGTGTGGTGGTGGGAGGGCAGTCTGCCGTGCTTCTGCCCATTGGGAATTTAGGGTTGATTATCTCGGACCGTGCTGGTTCCTCGATTTATAAGCGCAGCTTTTTTTCACCTTACAATGTGAATGTCCTGTCACGTCTAAGGGCTTCTCATTTTAACATTCCCCTGGTGGAAGGTNNTCGTTTTTTTTCACCCTATAATGTGAATGTACTATCACGACTCAGGGCTTCCCATTTTAACATTCCCCTGGTGGAAGGTTTTTCTACTTATACGATCAATGTCCGGGCCCGGCAAAATCGCTCACAGGTATCTATAGAGGACAGGCGGGAACAGGAAGAAAAAGCATGTTTGACTGTCGATGTGCGCATGATAAAGAGCAAAACCAGGGGTATTCCCGAAGCCTTCCTGGAATTACTAAACACTTATTTCCCGGAAAACAAAAAAATAATGGTGGTGCTGAATAGAAAAGAGAGTGTGAATTTTTTATTTTGCGACAAATGTAAAAAAATGCGCAGGTGTCCGTCTTGTGGAGGTTATATTGATGTGGATGACCAATTCAACATCAAATGCCGGCGCTGCAGCCGCGAAATAGAATCCCATACTCATTGCCCTGAGTGCAGCGAACCCCTGAACCTCGCAGAGGATATCAGCATTGCTTCGGTCAAAAAACTCATCAAACAACGGGTGGTGGAAACCGGTATCATGAGTCTCTCTTCTGAAGGATTAAAAAAGGAGCACATCCATTCGGTTTTGAAGAGAATCCACAGCAGTAAAATCGTTATAGCCACGCCTGTTATTGTTAACCCGTTTTTTAACAATATATTTGATGCCATTATTTACCTCCGGCCCGAATCCTTTTTTAACCTGGATGAATATGATGCAGCGGAAAAGATTTTTTCAATGGTTTCCCAGTTTAAGGAGATGGTAAAAAGCGGCGGCAGCATCGATATATTCTCTACCTTCCATTTTCATTATTCCTTAAAATTGATCAACGATGAACAGGGTTTTTTTGAACGGGAACTGAAATACCGGAAATGGTTTCATTTGCCGCCTTTTTGCAATGTGTACCATATTGAAGTCAAAGGCAGACAATTACGTGAGTTGGCCGCAGAAATGCGGGGAATTTATACGAAATTCAAAGAGCCGTTAAAAATCAAACGGGCATACTTATCCACCCGGCAGGTGGTCAGGGGGACTTACAAAGGGGTCCTGGAAGCCCACGCCCTGCCGGAGGCCATCATTGAATCCCGCCTTCTTAGAAAACGCGATATTTCAATCCAATTGGTGCTGATTTAGCCGCGTATGAACACGGATCAGGTAAGAAGTGTTTGATTTACTGTTGTTGTGCAGCCTGAACAAGTTTCCGTACTAATTATGGGAGGTATCGGTTGAGCTGGAATTTCAGCACCCGGGTCCTGCTCAAATCCCCCGCCGTAGATATTTCTAATTTCATTGGTGTTGAGGTTAGCAATAGTGGTTTTGCTTAACCTTAATGCGTTGAATTTTTTCGTTTTCATCATATCCTCCAGGAAAAGAAATGTAAGTATAATGCCAGCAGTAAGAGGTCAAGTCTTTCTTTATCACATTCGATGAAGTCTGTTTTATAGAAAAACTTGACCTTCCTTACTGCTTACTGTTCATTTCTTTTCGCTTTACCAGAGCCTGATTTTTTATCTAGGCCGGGTAATTATTAACAGTAGTAGAAGAGCTAATGGGGATAGGTTCTCCCGGCTCCGCGGATACAGTGGTGGAACTCGAAGAGATAGGTACAGGGTTGAGTTCAGCATCTTGATCCTGCTCGAATCCTCCGCCGTAGATGGCTCTCATTTCATTTACGTTCAGGTTAGCGACCGTTGTTTTGCTTAACCCCAATCGTTTGGTTTTTTTAATTCTCATGATATCCTCCTATTCTTGGATTAGTCCACCATAAGAAATGCAAATATGATGCCAGGGGCACCGAGCCCCATTCCTGGTAATCGATTTTTCCGTTTCACTTCTTTAGAAACCTGGCTGTATCAACATTATCAGCAGTTGAAAAATAAAACGGAAAACCGGGAATCTCCAGGAAGGTTAACCGGGAAAATCGTAATTTTTTTCGATTTTTTCCCCCACCCCGCGGCGGGTAAGGTGGAGCAGTACAAGTAAGCAAGTAAGGGGTCAAGTGTTTCTTTATCACATTTGATGACGTAAGCCCAAAAATGTTTCAAAGGAAAACTTGATCCTACTTACTGCTTACTGTTCATTGCTCATCGCTTTACAAGAACCTGATTTTTTGTCTAGGCCGGATAATTATTAATAGGACCACCGCACGTTGAGTTGCAGGTATGGGTTTCAGGATAAATGGGCTCTCCTGGCAGCTGGCATGGATTGCAGGAATCCGTATAGGGTTGAGCTGGAATTTCAGCACCTTGATCCTGATCAAATCCACCGCCGTAGATATGTCCCATTTCACTGACGTTCAGGTTAGCAATGGTTTCTTTGCTAAACCTTAATTTTTTAATGGTTTTGTGGGTTTTCATGGTATCCTCCTATTTCTTGGTTTAGTCCATTCCAGGGGATGCAATTTTGATGCCAGATGAAGCGACGCCTATTACCGGCGGTCCATTTTTCCGTCTCATTTCTTTAGAAACGCTTCTGTATAGAGATTATCAACGTTTGAAATCTAAAAGAGAAGGCCGGGAATTCCCTGGAACATGAAGGGGAGAAATCGAAATTTTTTTCGATTTTTTCGTAATTTATTTCGAAATGTCGTCAGGCAAAAAAATAATGAACTGTACATCTGGTGAATTTTGGATTATAATTGGAAATTAAGCAGAAAATAGGAGAATAGGATGAATCGCTTTTTTAATACAGCCGGGCCAATTAGAAAGAAAAACCATTACTGTATCGACCCTTTAACCAGGATAGACCTCAGCGAAATTCTTTCCCTCATCAACCAGGAAAAATATTTTGTGCTTCATGCCCCCTGGCAAACCGGTAAGACCTCATACTTAATTGCTTTGATGGATTACTTAAATAAACAGGGGAAATACAGTTGTTTATACTCGAACCTGGAAGCTGTCCAGGCAGCCAGGGAAAATGTAAAAGAGGGGATAGGATCGGTTCTTAGTACGTTAGCCAGTGATGCCCTTGACTATTTAAACGATACGTTTATTGAAGACAATTGGCGGCAGATTTTTAAAAAAAACGGTGCATTTACGGCCTTGAAGGAAACATTAAAGCAGTGGTGCAAAACCAGTTCAAAACCGGTGGTTCTTTTTTTTGATGAAGTCGATTCACTGGTGGGTGATACCTTGATTTCGCTGCTTCGGCAGTTGCGCAGCGGTTACAGCAAACGTCCCGGGATGTTTCCCCAGAGCATTATCTTATGCGGTGTCCGTGATGTCAGGGATTATCGTATCCATTCGGATAAAGAAAAAACAGTGATCACCGGCGGCAGCGCCTTTAATATTAAAGCAAAATCATTAAGGCTGGGTAATTTTAACTTAGATGAAATAAAAATGTTGTATGAACAGCATACAACAGATACAGGCCAATCGTTTTACCAGGATGTTTTTCAGCTGGTATGGGAACTAACCGAAGGTCAGCCGTGGTTAGTGAATGCCATGGCCTATGAGGCCTGTTTTGAAATGAAAGCGGGACAGGACCGCGAAAGACCAATTACCAGGGATATGTTACTCCAGGCAAAAGAGAATCTCATTTTAAGGCGTGAAACCCACCTGGACCAGTTGGCGGATAAATTGAGTGAAGAACGGGTGAGGCGGGTGATTGAGCCCATCCTGTCCGGTTCCAATGAAGCGGAGAAAATTCCTGTGGATGATGTAGATTATGCAGTGGATTTGGGGTTGATAAAAAAAGCCCCCCAGTTGAAAATAGCCAACCGGATTTACCAGGAGGTAATTCCCAGGGAATTGATCTATACGACCCAGTTGACTATTAACCAGGATCCCCAGTGGTATATAGATAATGATGGTTATTTGAATATGGATAAACTGTTGAGGGCGTTCCAGGTTTTTTTCAGGAAGCATTTTGAGCATTGGGTGGATGGTTTTAATTACAGTGAAGCCGGGCCGCAGTTGTTATTACAGGCTTTTTTGCAGAGGATCGTCAACAGTGGTGGGAGAGTGGAACGTGAATACGGGTTGGGACGGCAGCGCACCGATCTCCTGGTGATTTGGCCCTATAAGAAAGGCACACAGCAAGCGGTGCTGGAGTTAAAAATCAAATACGGCAGCCTGGAAAAAACCATTGAACAGGGTTTGGAGCAGACCCGGGAATATATGGATAAATGCGGGACCAATGAAGGTTACTTATTGGTGTTTAACCGTGCGGAAAAAACACCGTGGCAGGAAAAAATATTCAAGCAAAAGAAAACCTTTAAAGGTGTCACCATTAATGTGTACGGCCTGTGACGGTTATAATCTTTTGCTGTCATGTTTTTATCGGCCTTGACAAATGAACATGAGTGCAATAAGATAAACGTATGACAGGAAAAAAAGCAGGTATTAACGGGAAGATGTATCGAAAACCGATACGTATATTTGAAAAATCAGGATCGGTAAATCCTGAAGCGTCTTACCATGTTCATTTAGAAAATGTGGTCAATACCGATAACCAGGATATCAAAACCATGGTGGACCGGGGCCGGTACTTTTCTATTTTTGCCCCCAGGCAGAGCGGTAAGACAACATTTTTGAAAAGAATTTGCGAGCAATTACATACAGACCCCACTTATGTCGCCGTAATATTGTGTTTCGAGGACTATAAGAACCTGGACAAAACCGAGTTTTATTCAGAGATAGAGGCGGACCTCTATGAGCAATTGATAAACAGGTTAAGAGAGGTGCGCTGTGAAAAAACCGAAGCCGTAGAGCAATTGTTAAACGGTCACCGCCTGACCAGCCATATTTCTTTCAGGCAGTTGTTCGAGAAATTAAACCGCATCATTCAATTCAAAAAAATCGTCATTTTCATCGATGAATTTGACGGCATTCCCTTTAAGGAATTAGAAAATTTTCTTACTTCATTAAGGAAGTTATACATAAAAACCAAGGATATAGAACAAAAGGCCCTTTATTCTGTGGGTTTGATTGGAATCAGGAATATCACCAAACTCGTTGTCGGCGGGGTGTCGCCGTTTAATATCGCCGACCAGGTGGACCTGCCGCCCTTTTCATTGAAAAATGTCCGTGATCTCTATGCCCAGTATACGGAAGAAACGAACCAGCCTTTCACAAAAGAAGCCATAAAAAAGGTCTATGAAGAAACTGCCGGCCAAACCTGGTTGGTCAACCGCCTGGGAACCATCCTGACCGTGAAGCTAAAACCCGGAACCGTGGAACCTATCGATGAAAAAGATGTAGAAAAAGCGATTCAAATCCTGCTGTTAGAGCGAAACGACCACTTCGACAACCTCTATGAAAAGGCCAAACTCCACAAAGAAACGTTTATAGAGATCATATTCGATCATGTGGAGTACAATCAATACGATGAGGAACAGTCCTGGTTGGAGCAATATGGCCTGATAAAGAATAGAGACGGCCATGCCGTTGTCGCTAATAACATATACAATACCATACATGTTAAAGCTTTTTTTAAAGAAGTGAAAGCCTATGAAACCATCTCTATAAAAGAATATGCATTACCCGGTGACAGGCTGGATATGAAACGGATTCTTCTCAATTTTGAAAAATATATCTCCCGGATCGGTGTCGGCGCATTTTACCGGCAGGGTAAACCCTATGAAAAGGCGGGTCAATTTCTACTTACTGCCTGGCTTTACCAATTTGTACGGGGAGGGGAAGGGGAACTCCATTATGAAGTGCGCAGCGGGTTAGGGAGAATGGATATTTTTTTAACCTATAAAGGCAAGAAATATATCATCGAGACAAAAGTAAATCGTCACGATGATTTATCCGGGATAATCGAGGAAGGTATTCTGCAGCTTTCAAGTAAGTATTTAGCGTCGGAGAAGACGACTGAGGGATATCTTGTCATCTATGATACGAAGACACTGGTAGGCGCCGTTTGTGAACCGCATTACCACCAGGCGGGAGACAAAAAAGTGGCCAGTTTCACCATCGGCATAGGGAAACCGTCGTAAAAAGAGAGGTGTCCTTCGGACGAATTTAAATTTAAAAATTTTTGCCTATCACATTTTTCAAAAAAAGCGGATACCGATCAGCTTGTTATCCAGGCTTTTCAGAAGGTAATGGTAGAAAACACAAAAGTGGCCGCTGCCTGAGATTGATTTTATCTGTACGCTCCTTTCATCATTCATCATTCATCATTCATCATTCATCACTCATCACTCATCATTTAGCTGATGATTTCTCTGAAATCAAAAAACGTAACGGTTCCGTTGGCATTGGCGGTGGCAAAGATGCCGGGTTTCGTGGGATGGGCTTTGATTTCTAAAGGTATCCACAGCAATTCTATTGTTTTGATGCATTGACCGGTTTCGATGTCCCAGAGTTTGAGGATATAATCATCGGAGCCGGAGATCACCTGGCTGGCGTCGGGGCTGAAACAGGCTAGTATCAATCTTTCCTTTTTTCAAGGAAAAAAATAAAAATATCTTCCTTAATCTTATTTTTTGCATCCAGCGGCCAGGGGGGCTATTTAGTTGAGTAAGGTGAGTAGGGTGAGTAAGGTAAGTAAGTTGAAGGCTTCCCCAAACGTTTGAAACAACATCCCTCTTTTAAATTCATGTGAATTTCAAAAGTGGTTACCCGGTTGGTTGATCCTGGTAAGGAAGCCTTCGAGATGGCCCGAAGGGCCTGCTTAGGCTCCACGCGCCGCGGGGCCCTGGATCCCCCGCAAAAACTTTTGATTTATTTAATTCGTTTTCTTGCCTGGCGAGTTTTTTGTTTTTGCCACAGAAGACACGGAGGTCACAAAGGAGAAGTGAAAAAACAAAAAATCCAAAAATCAAAGTTCCGTCCCTCTTTTTCGGGTGAATTAAGGTTTTGGAAGCTGTTTCGGTTAAAATTTAAAAGCTCTTCATTCAAATTACGTGCTGAATATGCTATAATGGGCAATACGATTTTTAATTGGGAAAAAAGAAAAATTTGAAACCGGAGACACTTAAATGAAAGAACCAAGACCGACGTCAACGTATAAGGACAGAAGCAAAGCTAAAAGCAGCTGGGGCAGAAAAACAGATTATAAAGATAAGAAAAACAACTACCAAAGCAAGTTCATCACCGATTCCCTCTGGCATATCATCAGACGTTTCGACCATATGATCGAAACCACCAATACGAAAGCCGCTTTAATTATCGCCTTTAATACGTTTATCCTGGGCGGTATCGTGCTGAAATGGGGAGAGCTGTTACCCCCAAATCCTTTATGGCTGAAAATTGCCGGCAGTATCATCTTAGCCGCAGCCGCAGGGGCCTGTGTGGTTTCACTTTTTTTTACCTTTCGCGCTCTAGCGCCTTACTTGAAATCACACAACTATCGCTCCAATGTATTCTTCAAGGATATTGAAAAACATCAGGAACCGGAAGAATACCACAAAGAAATGACGGGCTTAACACCCGATCACCTTACCAGGGACCTGAGCTTCCAGGTCCACGTTATATCCGGGGGAATGTCGGATAAATTCAAATGCCTGGAAAAAGCCATTCATGCTGTATTCTATGCCCAATTACCCGCCCTGCTGCTGTTTGTGGTGGTAAGATTCATTGCCTTTTTCGTAAACTAAGGATAAAAAGAAGTAGCCACGAAGTACACGAAGAGCACGAAGAAAAATTTTTGGGGGAGAAATCTAACCTTTTTTATCATTTTGTGATATAAAAGGTATGATAGAAATCGAAATGGCAATGAAACCGGATGCGTTAAGTTCAACCGTTAAAAAAGCCGCAGCTTTCTTTAGAAGCAAAGAGACCGCGGAGATCAGCAGGGAAATGTTCCAATTCCTTTTAAACCCCATCAAAGAAAACCTGTATAATTTTATCCTGAAATCACTGTACTTTTCTGAAGATGCGGACGATGTCTACCAGGATACGGTTTTGCGGGCCTTTAAATATAAAAATACCTATGATGAAAACCGGTCCTTTAAAACCTGGCTCTTTACCATTGCCCATAACGAAATCAAACGCTATTTCAACAAAACCAAAAAAGTGCCGGACACCCTGGCCCCGGCTGCAAACCTTTCCAGTGCCCATGACACAGGAGACAAAACATTGGTACAGGACATCTACGAGATCGCCGGACAATTAAACCCTAACCGGAGAAAAGTGTTTTTCCTCTTTTACGACCAGCGCTTTTCCATCCAGGAAATCAGCCAAATCACCGGTTTAAAACAGGGAAATATCAAATTTATCCTCAACCAGGCCAGGGAAAAAATTAAACAAAAACTGGGCTTCAAGGGAGGCCAAAATGACGGATATAATAAATAATAACAAAATCGATGAACTAGATGCCGTGATTTCAACCCATGTCCGGTCGGTTCAATACAAAATCCCGGACAACGTTGAAGAAAAAGTAAACGCAGCAATTACTAAGGATAAGAAGCCTTTGCTGTGGTTCCGTGTATCTGTATCTGCGGCTGCCGCAGCATTGGTGTTGATTGCAGTTGTTTTTATCTTTCAGCCGTTTCTGAAAGATCCAGGTGAACCGGTTTCATTGATTACGGAAATCAAAACCGAGTTTGAATTAAAGGATAAAAATATAAAAATCCTGTGGGTGCAAAAAAAAGACTTTGAGTTAAAATTAAGGAGGAAATAAAAAATGAAGAAAATCATTATTTTGCTTGTGATTGTGCTGTTGGTGGTTACGGTTTTCGGATTTGGCGATAAGCAACAATCGGAAAAGCCAAAACAAAAAACCGTACATCAGGATGTGGTTACCAAAACCTATGTTTTGAAGCACATTTCGCCTGATGTTGCTCACAAGACTCTGCGGCTGTATTTTTGGGAATCATATTACGATAGAAATGGCAAGATGTTTACCGTAAAAATTCCTAAAGAAAATATTGCTACGTTTGAAAAACTGTTGAAACAGTTGGATGTTGAAAGGAAGAAAATCCTGATACGCATCTTTACTGTGATTGCGTCCCGGGAGGGTAAAGGTGGTCCGATTGACAACAAAGATCTAAGGCAAGTGCTTAACGAATTGCAAAAGGTATTAAGCTTTAAATCCTTTCGCCTGGATGGTATATCTGCTGTAACCGTAACTGACGGCCAGCGTCACAGTAGGCTGTTTCTTTCTTCCCAGGTGCCGTTAGAACTGAGATTGGAAGATATTTACATCCGTGAAGGAAAGGATGGAAAACAGACCGTTGGATTCGAGTTCCGGTTGCAAAAAGAGGTAGCAAGTTATGTCCGGGACGGTAAATTGATAGACAATGACCAAACGCTGATCGAATCGCAAACCTCGGTGAAAGAAAACGGTTACCTGGTGGCGGGTGTTTCAAGACTGGGAAACGGGGATTCCCTGGTGCTGGTGATCAATGCTGAGATAAAAGAGTAAGCAGTTGGCAGTTGGCAGTTGGCAACATGGAAGATGTAGGGGCAGGTCTCCGTGCCTGCCCTTCTTTGTTTCTCCCATTTTTGTGTTTTTTTATCCTCTAGTGTCGTGTTAATGCTGAAATGACGGATAAGAATAATAAATTCGAATATCGAAATTCGAAACAAATCCGAAATTCAAATGTTCAAATGTTCAAAACATCTTTAAAGACCTCTAATAAAGGAACTGATGCTCCTTAAGCTCTTGTTTTGAATTTTGGAATTTTGGTCATTTGAATTTGTTTCGGATTTCGTGCTTCGTGCTTCGAATTTAATTCATTTCTACGTCATTTGATGCGTGACATGACACTAGTGGGTAATAATGCGGCCGTTTTCCATTTGATTGACATAATCTGCCAGGAATCCCACCCGCTTGAGGTGGTGAGAAATATAAAGTACACCCACATTTAAGTGTTCCACGATGGTTTTAAAAAACCTGAGTAAACGGGCCGCCATAATTTCATCCAGCGCAGAAAAAGGTTCATCCAAAATAATAAATCCCGGTTCCAGGACCAGTGCGCGGGCCAGGACAATACGCTGCAATTCCCCACCTGACAGCTCTGAAGGGTATTTGTCTAAAAAGGAACATGGAATTTTTAACATTTCCAATAAATGATTGATTTTTTCATTTATTTCCTTTTTATCTCTTTTGTAGATAATTAAAGGTTCTGAGAGGATTTTATAAACGCTGAAACAGGGATTAACCGAAAGCAAAGGATTCTGGAATACCATTTGATTCTCTTTTCTGAATTCTTTTCCGGGGATCGTTTTAATATTCTTTCCTTTGTAGAGAATCTCACCACCGTCATATTCTTCCAGTCTCATCACGATTCTTGCCAGTGTGGATTTCCCGCAGCCTGATTTTCCCACCAGTGCATTTATTTTTTTGTCATAGATTTTAAGATAAATGTCTTGCAATACCGGAACCAGGGATGCTTTATTACCGGGGAGCAAGGTATATCGCGTATGGACGCCGTCCACTTTTTGCTTATAAAATTTAGATATCCCTTTTAATTCAAACCTGGTTTTCACGACTCAACTATCATGTCCTGGCGTTGCTATGTTTGGTTTGGTATTGCCTGGGCGCAGTTGCTTTTTTGTATTTTTTACTCTTGTTTTGACCCGGGAATGTCGGAAACGGGAGGAGTTTCTTTTTTTTCCTCCGGTTTTTCTGGCGGTCCTGGTTGTTCTTTTTGTTCTTGCTCTAGTTGGGCTTCTTGATCGGTGATTAGGGATGGTTTGACCATTTCTTTGGTATTTACTCTTTCCTCTTCCAGGTTGATGGTGCCTTTTATTACCGCACCTTCAGCCACGGCGATTTTATCGGATTGAATATTTCCGTTGTATTTTCCTTCGGAAGAAATCTCCAGCTTTTCTGAAGCTTTGATATGGCCTTCGGCTTCACCACTAATGCGAACCACATTTGCCGATATTTCGCCGTTCACATACCCATCTCTGCCGATAGTTAAAGTTTTACTAACCTCCAGTTGACCGCTTACTTTTCCTTCGATGGTGATGTCTTCATCCGAGGTGATTTCACCTTCGATTCTCATGGTTTTTCCAAAAAAGGAACCAGATGACGAATCACCGGAACCGTATCCGTATCCCTGAAAATCTCTGGAACCGGTTTTTTTTTCAGAGCCAAAAGCCATAATGATTTCTCCTTAGGTTTTTAAAGCACCAGGCAGGATTCGAACCTGCAGCACCGGGATTAAGACCACCAGTACTGTGATTATCAAGCACTAATGGAGTATAGCATAAAAATATAGAGAATGCAATTATAAAATCAGTGCTCTCCCCTTTCCACTTTTCTTCAGCCTAAGTCTGTCTTGCTTTCTGCCACGGTTATAATCTGCTGCTCTTGTAGTTTTTTCACCAGACGATTATTATTTACCTCTTCATCGGGAATCACTCCTGAAGTGGTTCCAGTCTCTAAAAACAGATTTTTTCCGCTGTTGAGACGTAAAATCACATGCCTGTCGGCGTTGTTTCTTATATACTTAGACATGATCAAAACCTCCACCATATTTAATCAAGCCTCTACTATATTTGTGATCATTTATTTCCAGGGCAGCAGCCTATGCTTCCGCCTGTCCCATTTTTTTACTTCTCGTTCCTGGAACATTGGTCCTCCTTTAACCGATGCACCTATATTAAGGGAAAAGAAGAATGGATGCTATAACAAAAACGCCAAAAAATATAAAATTTCGATCACAAGAGTTAGTTGAGTAGGGTGAGTAAGGTGAGTGGGTGAGTCGTGCATGCACCCTGTGCCTTTAGTCACTTGCATACCTGTGGGGCAGCCGGTGAAACTTTTCTTTGAAACAGCGGGTGAAATAGTTGGAACTGGAGAAACCGACCTCGAAGGCCACTTCAGGGACATTGCCGAAATTGGCTTTCAAAAGCTGTGCTGCCCGTTTGAGGCGATAAGATTGGATAAATTGGTTGGGGGACTCGCCGGTGAGGGCCTTTACTTTCCGGTTCAGGGAGGTGCGGCTCATATAGAGAGACTTTGCCAGCTCATCGACACCGAATTCCATATCCGCTAAGTTCTTCTCTATGGCTTCTTTTAGTTCATTCATAAACTCCCGGTCAATGGAGGAGACGGCAATCTCAGTAGGCTGCAGCATCATCTCCCGTTGGATGGTTTCCTGCAGGCGGCGGCGCAGGTCGATGAGGTTCTTGATGCGGGCCAGCAATATTTTGGTATTGAAGGGTTTGGTGATGTAGTCGTCGGCACCGGTTTCCAGGCCCTCCACCACACTGGCTTCCGAGGCTTTGGCTGTTAACAGGACAATGGGAATATGGCTGGTCTTGACATCTTTCCCATTTACGCCGGTTTCTATATGGCTCTCTTCCTTGTCTTCGCCGCCCTCATGCATTTCAAACTCTTCCAGCGCCGCATCGTCAACAGTGATACCCTGTACTTGTGTCGCGTCAATCTTATTATTGCCTCCGGCGGCCAGGGGGGCTTTTTTGAAAAACCGCCCCCCTGGACCCCCCGAAAAACTTTTTATAGCCCTTCGGGCGGTTGGTTTACCGTCATTTGAGGGTTGAAGTGACACTAGTGGCAGACGGATGGTAAATTCCGTGCCTTTGCCTTCCCGGCTGGCGACATGGATATCGCCGTGATGAAGGGTGACCAGCTCTTTGGCCAGGGCCAAACCGATACCGGAGCCTTTGTGTTTATGCTCATGAGAAAAATAACCGTCTGCCTGGTAAAAGCGGTCGAATATGTAAGGCAACTGCTCTTCCGGGATACCCATGCCCGTGTCGCAGACGGGTATTTCCAGGTTATCGTCAGCAGGGACACCCTGCTCCCTGGCCGCGGCGGTTACGGTGATTTTCCCGCCCGCGGGGGTGAACTTCACGGCATTGGCTAAAAGGTTGACAATCACTTTTTCCAGTTTTTCCGGGTCAAAGTAGAGGGTAATATTTTCTTCTTCGGCAATAAAGGTTAAATCCAGTTTTTCCCGGACCGCCAGGGACTTGAAAGACCCCACCAGACCCTTTAAAAAGGGGATGATGTTTTGCCGTGAGGTCTGTAATTGCATCTTGCCGCTGTCCAGTTTGGAGAGGTCCAGGAGTTGGTTGATTAAAGTAAGCAAGCGGTGGGAATTGCCCAGGGCCATTTTGATGATTTCATGGAGTCTTTGGTACTCCTCCCCGCGGTAATCGGAGAGTACTTGTTCCAGGGGTCCCATAATCAATGTCAGCGGTGTACGGAACTCATGGGAGATGTTGGCAAAAAAGCGGGATTTGATTTTATCCATCTCTTTCAATTTTTCCGATTTTTCTTCTAATTTGACCAGTAATTCGCTCTTGGCCAGGTTGGCTTGCACTACTTTTTCTTTTTCCCAGGCTCAATTCCTGGATTTTATTTTTTTGTTTCAAAGATTCATTCTCTGCTTCCTTTTTCTCCACTTCATACTGGGTTCGTATCCTGGTAATTTCTTTGGTTTTTTCTGTGTTAAAAATATTCTCCTTTAATTCAGTGTAACGCCGGTGATATTCGAAGGCTTTTTTATAATTTTTCAATGCAGCATAAGTTCCTGATAAACTTTCACAAATTTCTTTCATGTCATATTTAGCGTTCATTTCTTCTGCTAATTTTAAACTTTTATGCAAATACTCCAATGATTTTTTTAACCGTCCCGATTCCTTATAAGTTATACCGATACTATTGTAAGAAATGGAGATCATTTGTTTATTGCCGATCTCTTCCCTGATGCGCAAACTCTTGAAAAAGTACTCCAATGCCTGGCTGTAATTGCCCTGGTCTAGATAAAAACTCCCGATAAGATTAAAGCAATCGGCAAGGCCCTTTTGATAATTGATTTTCTTGCTTAGTTTTACCCCCTGCTTCGCATAGTTCAACGCTTTTCCCGGCTCGATGTAGAGATATTCGCTGCCGAGTTCCGTGAGAATATTGACGAGTTCAGGGCCTTCTCCTGTTTTTTTTAGCTCTTTTAAAAGCCGGTTTATTTTTTATTACAACCTGAAGCCGCAGGGATATTTTAATGCAAACATCCCGGTATTGCAATAGGAAAGAATCAGACACCGCTTGTCTTCATTAATCCCAGGCAAGATTTACTCTTTCCTGCGCAATTTAAAGCCGTTCCCACGGAGGTTAGCAGCAAGAGCTACAGGGTTCTACGGAAAAACCGGAACCCCGGATTTGCAATTCTTCAGGCGACACTTCCTTTTCTTATACTGGGTGGGTGTCATCCCGGTATATTTCTTAAATACATAATTGAAGGCAGCTTTGGTATTAAATCCCACTTCAAAGGCAATGGATAATACCTTTTGCCCTGCCCATTTGGGATCAGTCAGAAGCCTTTTGGCCTCTTCGATGCGAAAGGTATTGATAAAATCCGAAAAACCCTTGTTCAATTTTTCGTTGATGATTTGGGAAAGGCGGTAAGGAGGGATAGATAATTTTTCTGACAGGGATTGCAAAGAAATGGTTTCGTCACGGAAGACTTTTTCAACTTCCATGAAATAAGTAAGCTTTTTTAGGCACTGGTCCACATAAAGAGGATTCAGGTGTGAATTTTTATATTTTATTTTCCCGTTTTTGGCAAAGGGTGGCCTCTTATGCATATACAGGTACAGCAAATATGAGGCGGATGAGGCAAAAAGCAAGAAAACCAGGGAAAGCGATACCTTAAAAGGGATGGTTTCATGAAAAAGGGGACTGGAGATAAAGGTCATTAAAGGGCAAGAGTAAAGAAAGACAAAAATAAAAGCGATTTTCACAATTAAATCAATCTTATTGCGAAATCGTTTTACTCTCTTTGTTACCTTTTTTTTCATTGATATCCTCCTTTAAACAAAACTACATTAAATTAGACACAGAAAAATACAATATGTGACAACAAACGCTAAAAAACAGTAAACTTGCGAAATGAGAGATTATATTGTATAATGAAGAAAAACGATGGAGCTTCTATCATGGAGAACCTGTTTAATAAAGACGATACGTCGGAATCTACCGATGAATGGTTGATCACTGAGGCAGTGAATGGAAACCGGAAGGCACTGGAAGAATTACTCCAACGTCATCACCGCTGGATTTACAATATTGCGCTGCGAATGGTGGGGGAACCCTTCGATGCTGAAGATGTCACCCAGGAGGTGCTGATAAAAATTCTATTAAATATTCCCAAATTTAAAATGAAGAGCAGGTTTCGCACCTGGGCATACCGGATCGTGGTGAACCATGTAATTAATATGAAAAAGAGAGAATGCGAGAAAAAAAGGACTTCGTTTAATCAATACTCAACGGCCATCGATAATACACCGGATATGGATTTACCAGACCCACAGCATTTACCGGTAGATACTTCATTGATCCTTGAGGAAGTAAAAATACACTGCATGATGGGAATGCTTTTGTGTTTAAATCGAAAGGAGAGGCTGGTATTTGTTTTTGGAGAAATATTTCAATTCAGCGGTCCGGTTTCCAGTGAAATACTGGAGTGCAGTAACGATAACTTTCGGCAGATATTATCCCGTGCCCGGCGCAAGGTGTACAATTTTATGAGAGGGAAATGCGGTCTTATTGATAAGAAAAATACCTGCCATTGTAACCGCAAAGCAAAAGCCCTGATGGATGGCGGTGTAATCGATCCGCACAATTTGTATTTCACCGGCCATTCCCTTTTCAAGCTCAGTACATTAATGAAAAAGAAATACTACCGTTTGCATGACCTGGTAAAAACTCAATGCCAGAGATTATTTAAGGAGCAACCTTTTTTTGAATCCCCTGACTTTGTTAAAACCTTTCGCCAGATATTAGACAGCAATGAATTCAAAGACGTTTTCAGTTTAAATTAATCATCAGCCCCTTGTCCTTCCGGTTCCGGTATTAACTTTCCGATCTCCTCAAGGCTTCTTAGAAAAGCGAAGGCTGTATTTTTAAAGGACATGTCCAACTTTATATCGAACCGTTTCATCTTCTCACAAAGCGTGGGTGGATTCAACCCCAGCAGAAAGGCCGCTTTCCGCTGATTCTCTTCGGAAATAAGCAGGGCATATTTGATGATTTCTGTCTCCAATTCATCCATAAATTCATTCAAGGATAGAATTTGATCGGCAAAATTCTTAAGCAGATATGCTTTTATCAGGTTTTCCCTGGCTGTATCCAGGTTCTTCCCGATCTCATCAGAACTGATTTGTTTTTTAGTAGGATTATNNGCATTTTCGTTTTCCGGGTCCATTTCTAAAAACGTTTTGAAATACTCTTTGGCTTTGGCGTTATCATTCATACCCAGGTAGATAATACCCAACTGGTAAAAAGCATCGGCATAATTGGGGTCCAGGGAGATCAGTTTTTCAAAGACGGTTTTGGCTTCACTGCTGTTTCCCAGGTTTATCAGGCAGGCACCGTAGTTGTACAGGGCTACGGTATCGGTGATCTCCAGGTCAAAGGCTTTCTTGTAATATTCCACTGCTTTGGCAAAATCTCCTTTTATGGCAAAGATTTTTCCCAGGGCTGAGAGGGATAATAAGAAGTCGGGTTTTAACTCCAGTGATTTTTGGAAATCAACAATGGCTTTTTCTTTATCGCCTTTTTTCTCAAAGCAAACGGCTCGATTGTAATACAATACAAAACTGCCCGGGTCTTTCTCGACAGCCTGGGTGATTTTGACAATCGCTTCATCGTACTTGCCGGCGGCCATTAATTTTTGGGCGGCGCTTACCAAATCAAGCGCAGCTTTGGCAGCTCTGATTTCCATCTTCTCCAACTGGACAGTTATCTCTTGCCGGTCATCCGCCTTCAGCCGGATAGCGGATTGCGCCGGCACATATCCTTCCTTCTCAAAGGAAACACGGTACATACCGTTTTGCAGCCCGCCTTTATAAAAACTTCCTTTTTTATCAGTAAAAAGCTCATAGCGAGCCGTTGCGGTTCGAAGAGACGCTATGATTACTCTTACTTTTTCTAAAGGTGTGTCTGTTCCTTTTTCTGTTACAACTCCTTTGAGGGAACTATTCTGCGAAAAAGCCAGGGTGGGAAAAATAGAAAAAAATGAAATAAATACGACTGTTGTCACCAACACCCCAAAGACGCTGCGAAGTTGACCACCTGGTTTCGAATAATTACTCATGGTTATTCTCCTTTTTTTTATCTTCGTCCTGGTTTTTTTGTGGGATATCTTTATTTTTTAATTTTCGTGCCCGTTCATAATAAACCATTGCTTTATCCCGGTTACCCATGCTGAGGTAGGTAGCGGCTATTAACTGGTTGATTTCTACGCTGTCTCCATATTTCCGTACTTCTTGCAGGTATTTAAGGGCACGGGGATGCAGTTTTAACTCGATGGAAGAATTCGCCAGCATCAGCAGGGTGGGATATTCTTTTTTGACATCCTCTCTTTCCAGCAGCTGGATTACCCTGGCGTAATCTCCTTTCAGGTAATAAGCCCTGGCAATGACGGGCAGGGAGGCGGCATTCCACAGGGAAGAGGGAATTTTATTAAAATACGCGATGGCCTGATCCACGTTACGGGCCTCCAGGTACTGCTGCGCTTGCACAAAAATATAATTATTCCGGGCAGCTGCCGGTTCGGGCCTCTCAATGGCAAACGGCCGCTTCACATCGATGTAAAAAGGTAAGATGTGAATCTTTTGGGTAATAGTCCCAGGCTGGCCACCAGGCTCTCTGATGGTTAACCAGTAATTACCGTCTTTTATTTCTGATAAAGGTTTCCGGAATTTATAGAGTTTGATGTTCTGGTACTGCCCGGTCTCTGCTGCCTGAGCCTGGATGTGTACGATATAACGTTTATCGTTGGTTTTTTCCAGGAAAATTTCCAGGGGGCCATGGCTGTCCCCGGGAGCGTTAACTAAAACAATTCCTTCCAGGGCATCTTTTTGGCAGAAGGTAGAACGTGGGTCGGTTAGCACCAGGAACCTGTCAGCAGCAAAGGGGACATAACCCTTCATATCGATTTCCTTCAATGTAAATCCCACCACAGCAGAAAGTGTGTGTTTTCCTACTGTGATTTGTTTTGTATGGGTAAAGAATTCCTGGGTGGTTTTATTCATAAACGTGGTAACAACGTTGAAATCCCCTGTAGTGATGGGGGCGAAATCCCGGAATACCACGCGTTGGTTATCTATCTTTTGTTTTTTTACCGGGTCTATTTTCAGGTCGATCTGCCGGCGATTCTGATACATAATATTGCCTTTTAGATCTTCGATACTAATATGCAGGTTGATTTCTGCTGTATATAAATTTTTGGAGACTTGTCTCAGTTTCAACACATCCGGCATCAGGGCGTAATGGACAAAGGGAATGCCTTTGTTCCAGGTGACGGTAATATAGCCGAACCCGCGAATAGCATTGGTGGAATGTGAAACCTCCACATGTCCGCTGGGTGATAAGAAATTCTTGATGTAACCGGATTCCGCCTCTCGTTCCGGCAGTGTATAAATCCGGTTCAGGGCATAATTAGAGGAACTGATGGACATGGCAATGCGGGGGTCTCCTTCGCTGGGTATGACGGACAGGGAGGCACTGGCCAGTTCGGCTGAAATCATCTTTATCTCTCTATAAGCCTGCAGCTCATTTCGAATCCTGGTGTTATGTTGGGGGGCCAGCAAGTCCCTGGGTTTATGAATACCGGGATGGTACAACTGAAAATCCCCCAAATCGCGGGGTTTGAAAAATAACAGGTTCATAAAGGGCAGCAGCCCGGGCCTGTCTTTTCCTTCGTAATTCCACAATTCACATTCCACCAGCATCGCTTGACCCACAAAATTGGTTTTGTTCTCTGGCTGGCCCATCAGGACATATATCCGGCCCCTGTCCGACTTGACACCATTGAGAAATTTGTTGGCATAGTACAGCCGACTGTAATACTCCACCCGGTATTCATTCTCAGGAGTACTGGTTTCCAGGTCACGGGCTTTCCAGAACATTTGTTTAAATCGCTTTCGTTCTTCTTCGGTTTTCAGCATCCTGGCCACGGATCGTTCTATCCGGGTGATAATGGGGTCTACTTCATCCAGCCACTGCTTCCAGGGGTCTTTCTTTTCCTCAGAAAAAAGGTCCGAACCCGTGCCCAAACAGATGATGGCTAAAAAAACCACCAGTACAATATGTGTAATATACGTTTTCATCAGGTTATTATATCAAAATTACCGGCAAAATAACAGGGTGCAAATTTTTCACCACAGAGGGCCTGGTGTTGTGTCAAGTTTTAATTGACGGTGCCTTCGGCGACCAGGGGGTTCTTTTGGAAAAACCCCACTGCGTGGCGCATAGCGTTACGGAGCATTTGCAGAGCAATGGAGGCGTACGGTGTTTAAACTGACGTATCGCCTCTTCGGACACTCTTAAATACTGCACTGTAAGTGCCCCTGGACCCCCATAAGCGCAAACTTAAAGAAAAACAATAGGTGCCCTTCGGGCGGTTGGTTATAAAGCGCCTGCCAGCGCTAAACTGTTTTTTCTAAACAAAAGTTTTGCAGGGGTCCAGGGGGTGGTTTTTCAAAAGAACCCCCTGGCCGTCGGAGACAAAAAAAAGTTCTTTTAGAGTTCTAATAGGAGTTTCAGGATGGACATTCTTAAATTTTATTAGTTGTTATGTCCATCCTGTAGATAAAAATACTGGACAGTATATCCGCACGGAGGGCATTCGTTTTTTTAGAGTGCCCGTGCGGTAGGAGAGATCAAGCCCCCAAAGGGGGAAATTCCAAATTACAAACAAAGGGGCGTCCTTCGGACATGTTTAAATAAAACGCCTGCGGCGATTCCACTGTTAGCCCAGGTGCATTGTTTTGGTCATTTGAATTTCGGTCATTCTGATTTGTTTCGGATTTCGAAATTCGTATTTCGGATTTTCTTTCCCTTCCCCTATCAGAGGGGAAACCCCCTACGGGGGAAATTCCAAATCACAAATCCCAAATTACAAACAAAGGGGCGT
>WVZO01000070.1 GCA_011772425.1 Candidatus Aminicenantota bacterium | reverse complement strand
AAAGCGATTCCCATTGGTATTTACAGGCTCGCTTGCAGGTGATATCTTGCACTTAATTTATCCAATCCTTTCATTGCTTTTTACATGCCAATGACCTTTTTTATCAGAGCCGATTCTTTCAATTAAATTCAGAGTTTTTAATTCTTTTATAATCTTATTGTGTTTCGACTCTTTTTTAACTTATCTGCCAATTCATCATACGTTGTATAAGGATTTTCCTTTAAACAATCAAAAATTTGCCGCTGCAATTGAGTTAAATTTACAGGCGTATTTGTTTGCAAATATTTTTGTACATCCCGTTCAAATGTAATACTGAACCAGTTTTCATCCGCTTCGATGATCGGCTCGTTCAACCCGTATTCTTTCATGCCATCTTTCATCCTTAATATCCCGGATTTAGGGACCGGATTTAGGGGACAGTCAAGTCGCTACTCCTATTTAACAAATACCCGGAGGAAATGATCCTTGCTCACCGGGAAATCATAGCCTGTATTGGTTAAATTCACTCCTACCCGGTCGACCTCCATTTCTTCCTGGTCGATTATCATTTCTTCCCGGTCGACTTCCATTTCTGCGTGGTCGATCATCATTTCTTCCTGGTCGACTTCCATTTCTTTGTGGTCGACCATCATTTCTTCCTGGTCGATTGACATTTTTTGCTGGAAGAGGAAAACAGAAAACACAGGAAACGGGGGACAATGGACAACGGGGGCAGTCAAGAAAAACTGTGTCCTCTGTGGCTATTTTTTTGTTTTTAACCGCGAAGGTACGCGAAGAAACGCGAAGGTTTTTTAAGAATCTTCTTTTTAAAATCTGTGTAATCTGTGAAATCTGTGGTTCCATTTTTTTTGTTGCGAAATCTGTGGTTTCACTTTACCTCCAGTTGCCGATCATGATGAAGGGGCCCCAATAATAGGGATGGGAATATTTTGTTCTTTTCCTTTTTACTGTCGGATTGTTTTTATCCAGCAAGTCTTCAAGCCCTGCCAGTTCCAGTTGTGCTTGCCGCAGGGCCTCGATTTTGCTGGTGACTTTTCCTTGTTTGAGTATACGGTAAAAGTTCACCATCAACTCTTTAGTGCTTTTGTCCGTGACTTTCCAGAGAGAAGCCACCACGCTTTGCGCACCGCTTTGCTGGGCCAGTTCCCCGAATCCATCGATTTCCCGCCCGTCCGCATCGCCTCTTCCTGTTTCGCAAGCGGACAGCATTAGCAGTTCCACACGATTAAAGAGACCTTTTTGTTCGCGGATTTCTTTCAGGTTCATCAGGCTGCCGTCTCCCATCAATAAATGGCTCTTTGTCTCATCGCCGCCGTCATCACCAGTCTCAACGCCGGTGTTGAAAACGAAATGGCTGGATATATGAACCAGGGGGTAAGCGGCTGTTTTGAGTTGGTTGACAAATGTCTCCCTGGTAAAATCGTTGTCTAAAAAGGCTTTT
>WVZO01000411.1:2518-3247 GCA_011772425.1 Candidatus Aminicenantota bacterium | reverse complement strand
AGGCTCAGGCAGTCTGTCCTGGAAGCCTATGAAAATCAAGATTATCCGTCAACGTCGCTGGTCAGGCAGATATTGGAACTACCCGATGATACCCGGAACCCCGGGAGTTTTCTTTCCACTATTGTGTGTGCATTAACTCCCCTTCATGACAATGGAAATATCAAAGAATTGGATGGTCAGCTTATTTTTTCCTTTAACCGGGAAGAGAATGTCATATCAGGCAGCATTAATTATGATTTAAATATTTACGAAGAAGATTTCATTCGGTGGGTTTCAAGGCATGTTGAAAATATATTGGAAAAAGCCTTGAAAGATATAAATGCAAAAATTTTTGAGATCGCCTTTTTGACTGAAGCGGAAAGGAAGCGGTTGTTATTGGAATTTAACGATACAAATAGAGAGTTCCCTGGAAACATGACCATTCATGGATTGATTGAAGAGCAAGCCCTGCAAACCCCGGATAGGATTGCCGTTGTTTTCGGGGAGCACTGCATCACTTACCGGCACCTGGATGAGAGAGCCGAAGGATTGGCAGCCGCATTAAAGGAATATGGAATCGGGCCTGACAGTATTGCGGCTCTATTAATGGAACGTTCCCTGGAGATAATGATAGGCATATTGGGCATCCTGAAAGCAGGGGGGGCGTATATGTTCATCGATCCCGATTACCCCCGGGATCGAATCAATTATATGTTGAAAGACAGCAAAGCAAAGAACTTGCTGGTTTCC
>WVZO01000411.1:0-2489 GCA_011772425.1 Candidatus Aminicenantota bacterium | reverse complement strand
TCAACCTTAACTTTAACCTCAACCTGCAAGGTTAGCCCGACTAACCTTGCTTACGTTGTTTACACTTCCGGTTCTACCGGGCAGCCCAAAGGTGTGTTGGTAAAGCATCGCAGTGTTATTCGGCTGGTAAAAGATACCGATTATCTCGAGTTTAAGGAAGGCGATCGCATATTGCAGACCGGCGCATTGGGATTTGATGCCTCCACTTTTGAAATCTGGGGAGCACTATTAAATGGTTTAACCCTCTATTTGCTGAAAAAAGAGAAACTTATATCGAGGGAAACATTGAAAAATGCGCTGACCCGGTACGATATCGCTACTATCTGGATGACTTCCCCGTGGTTTAACCAGGTTTCCCAGGGGGATGTGGGAGTGTTTGCGGGGTTAACGAATCTATTGGTGGGTGGGGATGTGCTTTCGCCGTTTCATATCAACCGGGTAAAGCAGCGATATCCGGGCTTAAACATCATCAACGGATATGGCCCCACGGAAAACACAACTTTTTCCGCTGTTTTTTTAATAGATAGAGAGTACAAGGATCGTATTCCTATTGGCAAACCCATTACCAATTCGGCAGCCTATATTTTGGATAAATACGGTCATTTGCAGCCAGTAAACGTACCCGGTGAATTGTGGGTTGGTGGTGAGGGTGTTGCCCGGGGCTACCTCAATGACCCGGAATTGACAGCAGAGAAGTTTCTCTCTGATTCTAATAGGTCAAATAGGTCCTATAGGTCCTATAGGACCTATTTTTCTAAAAAACTCTACAAAACCGGTGACCTGGCGCGGTGGCTGCCGGATGGGAATATCGAATTCCTGGGTCGAAAGGATCAGCAGGTCAAAATCAGGGGTTTTCGCATCGAACCCGGTGAAATTGAAAACCAGCTGTTAAAACATGAAAACATCAAAGAAGTCCTGGTGGTGGCCAGGGAAAACAAAAACCAGGAGAAGTACCTGTGTGCCTATGTGGTGGCTGGCGAGGTCCGGAAGGAAATTCCCGTACCGGGAATGCGAGAATTTTTAGCAAAGCGATTACCTGAATATATGATCCCTTTGTACTTTACCCAGGTCGAAAGCATTCCCCTCACTCCCAATGGAAAAGTGGATAAGAGAGCACTCCCGGAGCCTGAAATCGAAAGGACAGCCGCCTATGTGCCTCCTGGCAGTGTGATGGAGAAAAAAGTGGTTGAGGTATGGTCGGATATTTTAGGAATTGAGAGGGATACCATCAGTATAGATACCAGCTTTTTCGACCTGGGGGGGCACTCCCTCAAAGCTGCCGAACTTTGTACTCACCTTCATAAACAACTGGGGGTAAAGATACCGCTGAATGAAATTTTTAAAAACCCTACAGTTAGAGAATTGGCAGTCGTTATCACCGGGGTGGAAAAGGAGAAGTGGAGTGCCATCGAACCGGTTGAAAAAAGAGATTATTACCCACTGTCCTCGGCCCAGAAGAGGTTGTACGTTCTCCAGGAGTTAGAGCCNNGTGGAAAAGGAGAAGTGGAGTGCCATTGAACCGGTTGAGAAAAAAGATTATTATCCATTGTCTTCATCTCAAAAGAGGTTGTATTTCCTCCAGGAGTTGGAACCGGGAAATATCGCTTACAATATGCCGCATATCCTGCGGTTGGTAGAAGATATTCAAATCCATCGACTGGAACATACATTTAAACAATCGATTGCAAGGCATGAGAGTCTAAGGACCTCTTTCCACATGAAGGATGAAGAACCGGTGCAGAGGATACATGAGGCCGGTGAGGTGGAATTTGAAATTACGTATTATGATCTGGAAGCAGAGAAGAGAAAACAGGAAGCAAAGGAGATAGTACAAGAACAAGGATTGCCAACTGCCAACGTACAACGCCAACTGCCAACTGATTTTTTCCGTCCTTTTGATTTATCAAAGGCTCCGCTGCTTCGGGTGGGGTATGTCAAAATCCTGGGAAATCAAATTCTTCTTCTTATTGATATGCATCACATCATCACGGATGGAACCTCCCAGGAGATATTGGCAAAGGAATTTAAAGCCCTTTATAAAGGAGAAGAACTCCAACCCCTTAAACTCCAGTACAAAGATTTTGCAGAATGGCAAAACAGCAGGGAGCAGCAGGAGTTCATCAAATGCCAGGAGCAGTACTGGTTTGATCTCTTTCCAGGTGGCATACCCGTCCTGGATCTTCCCACTGATTTCAGAAGGCCGTTGGTTCAGAGCTTTGAAGGAGCTGCAGTGGGATTTGGTTTAGCCCCTGAAACCTTCGCTGGATTAAAACATATTGCCGACAACACGGATACAACGCTTTTTATGGTTATTTTGGGGCTGTTTAATATACTGCTTTCTAAATTGAGCGGGCAGGAAGATATCATCGTGGGAACCCCGGCTGCTGCCCGTCAGCACGCAGACCTTGAAGGCATTATGGGAATGTTTGTCAATACACTGCCCGTGAGGAATTACCCGGCAGGAGAGAAGACCTTTGGGACCTTCCTGG
>WVZO01000504.1:7996-9784 GCA_011772425.1 Candidatus Aminicenantota bacterium | reverse complement strand
GCTGCTGGCAGCTCCAACCAGGCTCCGATACCCCGTTCCTGGACCTGGCCGGCCGGCAACGGGCTTACCGGCACGGAACCGGTGCAGCCCATACCGGCGCCCGGACTGAGCAAGCAATCGAGAGAATTCTTAGCGGTGAAGAGATGCTCGATATCGATGAGGCAGGTAGTACTTTTGTAATTGCCGGCCACAGTCACCTGAAATTACTGGATAAAAATGTTTTCTCCGGTGATGTTCTAATTAAAGATGACCTGTTTGCTTTCAGGGGCGAATTAGATATTTTCCCTGTAGAGTCGCCTTTGCAGGTGAAAGGTGGGCTGCGGGGCGTCATTACCCCAAACAAATTCCTCTTCAAAGGGGATATGGATGTCAAACTCCTGTCCCTGACCCTGGTAGGCGGGCAGGTTCTTTTTTCCCACCGGGGTTTTTGGCTGAAAGGCACTTTGCTGGATCAACGTATCAGCTTAATCCTGGAAAAAGAGCAGGAAAATCGAATCGTATTTACCGGCTCCCTGGATAAACCACTGGTTTTAGGAAATATTTTTAAGCTGGCTGCCGGAAAAACCGGCAAAGCGGCAAAAACCGGTCCCAAACTAAAAATTGCCGGCCCGGACAACCCTGAATTTATGTTCCAGGGGTACATTGAAGTACTGGGCATAAGCCAGGAAACAACTATTTGCATTAAAGCCGATGGATTTCTGGCTATTTTAAAAGGAAGTCTTTGGGGCAAGTTTAATACGAAGTTAACTCTCTATGGACGAGATTTACAAAAATTGAGTGAAATCGGTTTTAGCGCGGAATTTGAAAACGGGTTAGCTGAACTGGTAAAAGCGATAAAAGACTATCTCAATGCTGTATTTGATCGTGCGAACCAGGCTGTCGATTATGCCAATGCCGAAATAGAGCGGGCAAAAAAACGCTTAGAAGATGAATATCAAGCGCAGAAAAAATATTGGGAAAATGAAGCAAAAAAGCGCAAAGCTGCTGTGGAAAAGCAAATTGAGCAAGTTCAAAAGAGGATCGACGGCTGGAAAAAGGAAGGAGATAAATGGCTGGCAGAGGCTAAAAATATTGAAGGACAATTAGGAAATAAATCCAGGGAATTTTCCGGAAAGCTCTCCAGGGCCCGGCGTGACATTAATATTGCTCAACAAAAGGTGAATTCCTTGCTAAGAGAAATACACAATACCCAGAGGTGGTACAATAGTCTTCCTGCCTGGGATTTGAGATTTTGGATAACAACAAGAGCAAACCAGTGGATATGGGTGGGGCCAAAGATTGCCGGACTTTGGGCAGCCCACAAAATTGCCTCCCTGGCTTTGCAAGCAGCCAAAGAATTCCTTAGAGGAATCGATGCATTGCAAAAGAAAGCAGTAGAGGGATTAAAAATAGCCCTACAAGAAGCCGGGAAGATGAAAAAAAGTATCGATGCTTCTATTGATCGGGGTTTTGAAGAAATAAAGAAAATTAACGACAGCCTTCCTGCCTGGGTGCATGCCCCGGAGCTGGCTATTGTTGAAGTAGAGCATTCACTAGGTAAAATAGGCTTAGATCTGGCGCAAGGATTTTTAACCGTTGCCCAGGGTATAGTGAAAGGCATTCAAGACCTTGCCAACGCATGTCTCAATGTTGTGGGAGAATTCCCGGTTCAAATCAAATACGCGAAATTTTCCGGGCAGCTTGGAACCTCAACGGCAAGGAAATTTGCGGTTTTGATGGATGTCTCATTTTACGATTTAACGGCAAAAGGCTTTATTGACAAACAGATGACCTTTGAAGTTGATTTTG
>WVZO01000504.1:7809-7938 GCA_011772425.1 Candidatus Aminicenantota bacterium | reverse complement strand
GCTATTGTTATGAACGATGAGAAAATACCGGCTGAAAAGAAAAAGTATGAAGCGGATTGGCAGGCAGCGCAATTGCGTCCTTCGGACAGCGTTTAATGTCTCCGACGGCCAGGGGGACCAATTTAGTTG
>WVZO01000504.1:3888-7741 GCA_011772425.1 Candidatus Aminicenantota bacterium | reverse complement strand
GTATTCATTTTAGGAAACCTTCGAGATGGCCCAAAGGGCCTTTTTGGGCTCCCCGCGCTGCGGGGCCTGGACCCCCCAAAAAACTTTTTATAACAAAGGAGTACAACTATGGCAGACGAAAAAAAAATCTATTATGACGGTGACGTTGGTATTGGCACAGCGGAGCCGGAAGGGAAGTTAGATGTACGCGGCGATATATGGTTTGGAAAGGAATCTGATCCAGGCCATAAAATTGGGAAAGCTTATCCTGAAAACCAGCACGTCTCCTGCAACTGGATAGAATTTGGTGGGAATGGGGACAATTATATTAAATTGCATACCCATAAAGCCGGCGTATGTACCCAGGATACCATGATGCTTTCTGCTGATGGCAATGTGGGCATCGGTACCACAAAACCAGGAGATAAGCTCACACTGTGCGAAGGCAATATAAGGTTGCATAAAAAGCATGCCCAGAGTAATGAAAACACCTGGGAACAGGAAATCCTTTTTACTGATGAAGTTGACAGGAAGGGAGCCAAAATCAGCAGTAAGAGAGAAAAATGGGACGGTGCTCCCATGAGCTTATCCTTTTTTACCGGTGGAATGGATAAAATCCGGGAACAATTAACTATTAAATCTGATGGCAATGTGGGCATCGGCAAGACTGATCCGGCTTATAAACTGGATGTAGCCGGCGAAATCCGCGGCAGCAATGTTGCTCCTTCTGACAAACGGTTCAAAAAAGACGTTCGTCCCCTTGAGAATGCGCTGGAGAAAGCAATGGCTTTGCGGGGAGTGAACTTTCAGTGGAAGAAAGAAATGCAGGGCAAGGGACCTCAAATAGGCTTGATTGCCCAAGAAGTAGAAAAAGTGCTGCCAGAAGTTGTTTCTACTGATAATGAAGGCTATAAATCCCTGGCTTACGATAGGTTAGCTGCTGTGCTGGTTGAAGCCATCAAAGAGCAGCAAACAATGATTCAGCAGCTCCAGGCCGAAAGTGAGGCGTTGAAAGAACTCCTGTGGGCTAAGTATCCAGAGGTAAAGTTGGGTCAGGTTAAGTAAATTCAGAACAGTGACAGGCAAATAAAACCCAACAAGGAACGTTGGCAATTGGCAGTTGGCAGTTAGCAAGCAAGAAGAGAAGAAGATAAATTAAAGGCTTCCCCATCCGTTTGGAAACAATCGCAATTGATTTGTCTTGATACAAAAAAACAGGTTTCCTTCATTTATTGACTGTTTTTCTATCTAGGACACTGCGAATAACAAAGGCTATCTCTTTTTTCGAGATCGGCTTCATAAGAAAAGCACTGATCCCTTTTTCTCTATAGTTTTCTTTATTAATACTTTCACTAAATCCGGTACAAAGGAGCACCGGGATATCAGGTCTTATTTTCCTGAGTTTTTTTGTCAATTTAATTCCGGTTAAATCGGGCATGGTTTGATCAGAAATAACCAGGTCAAATTTAGACGGAGCAGTGGAGAATATCTCTAAAGCCTCCAGGCTGCCGGTTGTCGTTTCCACCTGGTATCCAAGACTTTTAAGCATTTGTTTACCTATTTCTACCAGGTTCTGCTCATCATCAACAAAAAGGATGGACTCATTTCCCCCGGGAATCTGGTCTGTTTGAGAAATGGCCTCTCCCGGGACCCGTTCCACCTGGGCAACTTTGAAAAAAACATGAAAGGTAGAGCCCTGTCCGGGTTCAGAATAGAGAATGATTTCTCCTCCATGGCTTTTAACAATGCCATAAACCACGGCCATGCCTAATCCACTGCCCTCTCCGGGTTTCTTTGTGGTAAAATAAGGCTCAAAAATTCGTCGTCTTACCTCAGGAACCATTCCCTGGCCGGTATCGCTGACACTCAACTGCAGATACCTCCCGGGAACCAGGTCTTTATTATTGATGGTGTTGGGATCCAGATCAATTTCTTTTAAAGTAATTTCTAGAACTCCCCCGGTTTCGTTCATGGCAAAAGCGGCATTGGTACAGAGATTCATGATCACCTGGTGAATCTGGGTTTTATTTGCCAGGATGGGATGCAAATGCGATTCAATATGTGAGCGAATTTCAATCGTAGCGGGAAAAGTTGCCCTCAGCAATTTAAGAATCTCCCCGGCAATATTCCCCAGGTGTAACAGTCTTCGATCTTCTTCATCTTTTCTGCTAAAGGCAAGGATTTGTTTTACCAACTCTTTGGCGCGGTTGGCCGCTGTCAAAACTTGCTCCAGGTTCTTTTTAGTGAGGGTATGCTCAGGGACATCATCGCTTACCAATTCCGTAAATCCGATAATGGCACTCAGTATATTATTAAAGTCATGGGCAATTCCACCAGCCAGTGTACCGATGGCTTCCATTTTCTGAGCATGTTGGAGCTGCTTTTCCAATTTTGACTTCTCCTCTTCAGCATATTTCGTTTTTCTTCTGGGATTCCATCCACTTGCAATGAACCGCAGTTCAGTGTGCCAATGCATTCATCTTCAACAATAAGAGGAACCAGAAAATCAGAAATGATTCCTGCTTTGATTAGTTTTTTTTCTATTTTATTTTTGGTTTTTATTTTACGGATATCTGCCCGGTACAGGGGACGCTTATGTTGAACAACTTCAGAAAGATAGGAAATACCGTGGGGTACAAAACTGCCCTTGTGCAATCCTTCTACATACATGGTAGCATCGTAAACCCGGAAACCACTTTGATCCTCCTCCAATAAGGCAATAGAAACCCTGTAGGCATTCATCTCAGCTTGAATAAATTGGATGGCACTGTGAACAACCCCGGGGCTATCCAGGTGGGAGATCTTTTTCTCGAAGAAAAACAGATTTTGATAAATTCGCTTCTGCTCTGCTAAGTCTTTTTCTACGCGCTTCCGTTCCGTGATATCGCGGAAAATAGTAAATGTCCCTTTAAATTGTTTCTGTTCATCAAAATATGGTGTTGCGGTTATAAGAACATGCCGTCTTTCCCTGTCCGGCCGAATGAAATCATATTCATAGACACTTACTTCTCCCTGGCGACGTTTCCCTGTTTGTTTCAACAGAGAGTTAAAATCCTTCGGTTCTACAAACTCTTTTAAACTTCGACCCACCAATTGATCTGGCTCTACACCAAGGATATGTTCAACTGCCGGGTTTGCATAGATAAACTGTTTCCTGGGGTCAACAATGCCAATTCCTTCCCCCTGTTTTTCGATAAGATTTCTATACCGTTTCTCACTTTCTTTAAGTATCTCCAACTTTTGTTTGTATTCTGTTTCGGCTTTTTCATGCTCTGCAAGTTGTCCCCGGATTTTTTCCAGTTGGTTAATCAACTCTTCCGTTGTTTTTGTTTCAAATTCTTCAACCTGTGTTATTGGCATCTTTACCTCCCTGTTACCCATTCAGGAATTATCGGTTATAAATACCCATTTATTAACCATGTTGAACACAATGTCTCGTTTGATAGGTTTGGAAATGTAGTCATTCATACCGGCCTCCAGGCATTTTTCCCTATCCTCTCTCAACGCATGAGCAGTCATGGCAATGATGGGAACTTCGGTGAAGCCTTTCTCTCTTATGATCCGTGTCGCCTCCCTTCCGTCCATCTCCGGCATGTTGATATCCATAAAGATCAGATCAAATTTTCCCGGGTCGGTCGTATAGGTGTCCACCGCTTCCTGTCCGTTGTTCACCACATCCAATTGGTATCCGCCTTTGGTTAACATGAACCGGGCCAGTTTCTGGTTTATAGGGTTATCCTCTACCAACAAAATATGTACCGAATGCTTGGCCTCCTCTACCAGCGAATGCTGAGTAAAAACGACCTTTTGTTTTTCTTTGTCCTCTTCACTGGTGATTCTATCACTCTCTCCTGCCAGTAAACGTTTCATCATG
>WVZO01000504.1:1916-3859 GCA_011772425.1 Candidatus Aminicenantota bacterium | reverse complement strand
AAACGCCAGCAGGGGCAGATTGGCCGCCTGGGGGTCCGGATCATCGCGGATATGTTTTGCCACCTCGCTGCCATTCATATCCGGCATCAGGATGTCCAAAATGCAAAGGTCAAACGGGTCGCCGCTGCAAATAGCCTCTTTTATGNNCCAGGAGCACTTTTTTATTGTCAAGACACTGAAGGTAAGGCCTTTTGGCAGGTTTTTTCCGGGACTTCTCCAGCCAGGCGGTGAAATGAAAGGTACTTCCTTTACCCACCTGGCTTTCCACCCAGATATCCCCTCTCATCAACCTGGCAATTTGCTTACTGATTGCTAACCCTAACCCGGTACCGCCATACTTTCGGGTAATGGAACCGTCTCCCTGCTGGAATATTTCAAAAATATGTTTCAATTGTTCATTGGAAATACCAATACCGGTATCCCGGACCCTGGCGTGGAGTTTTAATCCTTCATCGGTTTCCTCTTCTATATCCATGGACAATTCGATCTCACCGGTCTCGGTAAATTTGACCGCATTTCCCATTAAATTAATCAACACCTGGCGAATGCGTCCGGCATCGCTTCTTACATATGCGGGAATACCATCGCCAATGCGACAGAGAATCTCAACCGGCTTGTCGGCCAGACGAGGCTGCATTAACCGGCATACATCAAATGCAGTAATTTCCAGGTCAAAGTCAAGGTGTTGAAAAGAAAGCTCACCTGCTTCGATTTTGGAGAAATCCAGGATTTCATCGATGAGGTCTAACAGGGCTTCACCGCTTTTGGTAATATTTCGTATAAATTCCCGTTGTTCTTCATTCAAGTCAGTATCCCGCAGCATATCGGAAAAGCCGATGACGGAATTCATGGGGGTGCGAATCTCGTGACTCATCCGTGCCAGGAACATACTCTTGGAATAATTGGCCGCCTCTGCCGCTTCCCGCTTCGCCTCAAGCTCCAATAAAAGCTTACTCTTAATAAAAGCTGAGGCAATNNTGTGCTCAAATAACAAATAGCCTGCCGGAGACTCTTCTCCCGCTTCCGCCTGCACCTTTAGTATCAACATACTCTCAGGAATTCCCAAACCTTTGACCTTATCTTCGCCGGGGCGTCCTTTCATGCTTTTAACGATAAAAATGTCTCTATAAATTTCCCTGGCACCCTTAATGTACCTGTCTTCAGTCTCCTGCAGCGAAAACCCAATAGGGTCTGCTTTATCGATATCGTAACCCAACGCGGCCTTAAACGTATAAACATCCCGGGACCTGTCATAAACCAATGCCGCTGCCCGCTCAATTCCTTCCAACACGGCTGTTTCCTCTAAAATGGATAGCAGGATATCTTTATAATCTACCTGGGCATTAATGGATTTCGCAATATTATTGATTTTTTCAAGGGTGGCTCGTTTATTTTCCAGTTCAATGGTTTGTTTTTTTAAATGTCGGGTTCGATCAGCTACCTGGTGTTCCAATTCTTGCTGCCGTCTTTTTATACTTCTCATCTTTAAAAGGAAAAGCAGCCGAACGAGGAAAAGAAAAAAAAGAACAGCCAGGACTCTAAACCACCAGGTTTCCCAGAAATAAGGTGCAATGGTAAATTGCAGCGATGCACCTTCCTCGTTCCAGGTGCCCTCGCGGCTGCAGGCTTTGACTCGAAATACATAAGAACCATAGGGAAGATTGGTATAATAAACAACTCGACGGTTTCCAGGATTAAGCCAATCATCGTCGTACCCCTCAAGCTTATATTTGAACCGCAGCCGTTCCGGTGCTATATAGCTGAGAGCGGTATAGCGAATCTCAATATTCCCTTTACCCGGCGGAGCTGTCACCGGGGACCGCGGGTTATAGGTTTTTTCATCGATGGTCACTTGCTTAATAGCCACCGGCGGTGGGAGGACATTCATGGACGTGTCAGAAGGGGTCACTACTGCCACGCCGGCAGCAGTAATAAACCACAGC
>WVZO01000504.1:873-1863 GCA_011772425.1 Candidatus Aminicenantota bacterium | reverse complement strand
ATTGTCATCGTCTTCCAGTATCCAGTATAGTATATTGCTGGGCAGTCCATTGGTTCGCCTGATCGCCTCAAACCGCCCCTCTTCTGCCCGGTAGCGGTTGAGCCCTCCCCCATAAGTGGCCACCCAGATAGTCCCTGATTTATCTTCAAAAATAGCCATGGTATCGTTACTGGAGAGTCCCCGGGTAATATCCAGGACTTAGTTTTCTTTTCCCTTTATCCGTATCACCCCCATTTTATCCGTGCCCACCCACAGGTTTCCCCGGCTGTCCTCCAGGAAAGCTCTTACTTTACCCTTTAATCGTTTGTTCAGAGTAAACCTGCCGCTGCTTCTGGAGAAACGATGCAGCCCGCCCTGGTTTGTCCAGGCCCAGAGGTTGCCTTTGCGGTCCCTGTAGAGGCCGTACACAAAATTATCGATCAATCCGTCGCGGGTAGTATACGTTTTAAAGTTTCTATCTTTCATACACACAGCCCCGCTGCCGTAAGTGCCAAACCACATGTTACCCTCGGCATCCTGGCAAATAGAAAGAAAAAAGTTAATAGGAAGTCCATCCTCGACGGTTAAACGCCGGTAAACCTGCCCATCTTTTATACAATTGATCCCGGATCCAAAGGTCCCGACCCATATAATCTCCTGACTGTCCTGGAAAATCCCGTAAACCTGGTCATAGGATAATCCATTTTTGGTGGAATAAGTAGCGATTTTAGAATCCCTCAGCAGGTTGAGTCCCCCGCCGTTGGTGCCCACCCACAGGTTCCCTTCACTATCTTTAAACACAGAAGAAACATAAGTATGGGAAAGTCCTTCTGTTGTATTAAATACAGATACCCGGTCATTCTTTAGACGGTTAAGTCCTCCACTGCGGGTTCCGATCCAGATGGTACCTTCGCGGTCCGCGTAGAGGGAAGCAACCAGGTTGCTGGAAAGCCCATTTTCCCTGTTAAAGGAGAATTGCCGGTCCCACTGCCATGCTTTTCTCCCCTCCTG
>WVZO01000504.1:434-828 GCA_011772425.1 Candidatus Aminicenantota bacterium | reverse complement strand
CCCCATCCGGCTGCCACAAAAAGTCCCTCAGTGGTCCCTATCCACAAATGTCCACTTGAATCCTCCACCAGCGTTTGTATGTCACTGGCAGCCGCGGTACCGTGAAAACGCACAGCAGAAATTTTTCCGCTTTCCAGACGGTTTACGCCATTGGCGGTCCCAATCCACAAAGAGCCGTCATGGGATTGTGAAATAGCCGGGACATCATTGCTCAGAAGGCCGTCTTTTGTGGTATAACTCTTTTCAAAACCACCATTTTTATAGCATATTATTCCACCTCGCCGTGTAGAAATCCACAGCACTCCACTGCGGTCCACCAATAAACAGCGGATGATATCATCGGACAGGACCGGCGTATTCTCCTGGTTGAACACATCAAAGTCAACACCGTCAA
>WVZO01000504.1:0-407 GCA_011772425.1 Candidatus Aminicenantota bacterium | reverse complement strand
CGATACCTTCATCACCAAAAACATATATATATATATGAAAGAGTATTACCCATAAAAATAATCGTCTCAATCTGGTTTTGTTTTTCATTTGTCATACAGATTATTTTATATGAAAGGAAAAGTTTTATCTACCCATTTAGAAAAAAATAAATGAATTTTGAGTATTATTAAAATTATTTATCTGGCACTTTATTCTGTTAGACAGAAGAGGGCTTTGGGGCCAGGAAAAATTAATCACGAAATTTACAAATTTACAAACACTGAACATGTATCTATAATTTTCATCGACAAAGTATGGCCCAAAAGGAACAATTTTCGAGTGTTTAATTTCGAAATTTCGGTCGTATAGAAAGTTATCATGCGTCTTTTGGCTACCGAAAGTAGGGGCTTGATTTATCAAGCCCTTG
>WVZO01000104.1:577-2102 GCA_011772425.1 Candidatus Aminicenantota bacterium | reverse complement strand
ATATACGGTTTCCCGGGCACTTACCGCGGTGGAGCGGATAGGCCCATGACAATTAAACTTCCCCATTAAGCGGTCCGTACTGCCAGGGGCATCCGCTGCCGGAGATACCGGGTAAGCATGGATACCTGCCATTATCACCAGTAAAAAAAACATCAGTATTCTACGATAGTTACTCATTTTTCCTCCATTTTAACCTGTTTTTGAGTTGTTCTGCGACTAACACGTCAGGTGGAAGGCGCCAACCACTTTTTTGGTTTTATCAGCTGAATTAAAAATCCGCACCGCTTCCTGGGTTTTCTCCACGTACAACTCAATATCCATTTGTTTCAACTCCTCTATTAATCCCTTTGGAACCTTCATGACTCCCATTTTACCAGTACCAATAACCAGTACATCGGGTTTATCCTTTAAAACGTCTTGCAAATCCTCCATGTGAAGATGATGACCTGCCAGCCTCCACCAGTTAGCAAAAACCCGGTCAGGAAAGATAATCAAATCCGCTGTGTAAGTCTTGCCATCATAAACCATCTTGCCAAACGAATAAGATTCAATTTCCTTCATTTTTTTGCCTCCGGCGGCCAGGGGGCTCTTTTGTAAAACCGCCCCCTGGACCCCCACAAAACTTTTAATATGCGGACAGTCATTGTACCTCGCTTATTTACATCTTACCCCATTGTTTGCATTGTATTTCTTTCTCATCTTTTTACTTCTTACTTCCTACTTCCTACTTCCTACTGCTTACTGAGCTTCCCTGGTATTTTAAAAATCTATCCCTGTGTTTAAACTCATAACTTTCATCCACAAGGACCAGGTTTTCTTTGATCAAATGCGCATTGATAAAGGTTTTGTTCCTGAGGTATAAATACACAGGCTTATAACCATCCGCTTTCTTGACTGCATCGTCATATTTCAAAAATACCTGCTGCCCGGTTAGTTTTTGTTCCAGGTAGCCGATGGCTTTTTCTCTTTTCCGGGTATCTACTTTTATCCCAATCAACTTGATCTTTAAATCATTTTTCAATACCATCATTTCCGGTGAAATAATTTCTTTTACCGTATAATATTCTTCTCTCTTTTCACTGTTTTTATCGATCTTAGACCCGAATTGCAATTGCTTGGGATCAACTTTTTTATCCAACTTAACCGGGTCTTTGAATATATAGGGGAGCTTTTTTATTTCTTTTTCGAAATCGATGTTGGGTAATTTCTGTTTGATGGTTTTGAACTCCGGTTGGCTGAACAGCCTTTGTTCACCGTGCTTACCCATGCCCAGTTTTTGTTCGATGAAAGGTAAAAACTCCGGGTTGATCTCGAAGCCCACGGAGTTTCGGTCCAATTCCAAGGCCGCCAAAGAGGTGGTACCGCTGCCCAAAAAAGGGTCCAACACCGTATCGCCCACAAAAGTAAACATTTTAATCAATCGCCGGGGCAATTCCACAGGAAACATGGCAAGATGTTTCTGCTGTTTGATACCGGGAAAATTCCAATGCCCGGCAAAAAAGCTGTTCCATTCTTCTTTTGACAA
>WVZO01000104.1:0-526 GCA_011772425.1 Candidatus Aminicenantota bacterium | reverse complement strand
GTGTTGGTAGTGGCAACCTTCTGCCAGATAATCGCTCCCATATAGTCGAACCCCATGGCTTCGCAAAATTTGATGATTTCAGTACGGATAGGGATGACTTTATAACGGCCGTAATAAACCGAGCGTGCATATTGATCGCCGATATTGACGCAAAGCCGACAGCCGTAGTCAAGAACCCGGTAAGATTCTTTCCATACCAGGTTCAGGTGGTTGATGTATTCTTCATAGGTATTGTTAAAACCGATCTCGGCTTTTGAGCCGTAATCTTTTAGCTGCCAGTAGGGCGGTGAAGTGACCACAAGATCGACAGAGCAGTCCTCCAGTTCTGCCATTTTCCTGGAATCGCCGATAATAATCGTATGCGTGGTTTTCATATGGGGATGATAAACGATTTTTACGATAATGTAAAGTCTACCTTCTCACTTTCTTTTCTCCTTCGTGTTTCTTCGTGTACCTTCGGGGTAAAATCAAAATTGCAGAAATCCCCGGTTTTTTATGGAAAATCCGTATGTTATGATATAATAAA
>WVZO01000022.1 GCA_011772425.1 Candidatus Aminicenantota bacterium | reverse complement strand
GATTGTTTTTTTTAGCCACGAAGGCACGCGAAGGGACGCGAAGATTACACACCCCGGCTGCTGCGCAGCCACCCCTCTCAAGAGGGGATTTATTGGGCTAAATGTGGTACGATGATTGAAGCCATGTAACATAGGCTGAGACCGTGTATGAAAAGTTTTGTGGGGGTCCAGGGGGCGGTTTTTCAAAAGAGCCCCCTGGCCGCCGGAGGCAAAAAGTTCTGATAGAGTTTTATAGGAGTTCAGGATGGACAGACTAACGTTTTTTTGAGTTTTTATATTTTACTGTCCATCCTGTAGATAAAAATAGCGGTTAGTAGATCCGCACGGAGGGCATAGGTTTTTTTAGAGTGCCCGTGCGGTAGGAGAGTTCAATAAATCTTGCCTGATCCCTTTTCTGATAGCTTCTCCAGCCAGTTGGATCAATGACGATGTAACGCTGGATCGTCGATTTTTCAGTTGAATTATTGATGATGTAAGCCTGCATCGTCAATCTTCCGTTTGGATTATTGACAATCGGACCTCCGATCGTCGTTCCGCCGAGTGGATTATTGACAATCGGACGCCCGATTGTCTTTGCGCCGGTTGGATTAATGACAATCGGACGCCAGATTGTCATTCCGCCGGTTGTATTTTTGACGATCGGAGATCCATTTGTCATTTTTCCGGTGGAATTATTGGCAATCGGACCTCCGATCGTCGTTCCGCCGGGTGGATTATTGATAATCGGACCTCCGATTGTCGTTTTTCCGGTCGGATTATTGACAATCTGGCGTCCGATTGTCATTGTTTCGGGAGGATTTTTGACGATCGGAGTTGAATTTGTCATTTTGCCGGGCAATAAATCTTGCCTGATCCTTTTCGTCTTCGTGTTCTTCGTGCCTTCGTGGTAAAAAAAGCTTAAATGTTAACTTGACATTTAGGTCATTTTCGTTTATTTTTGTAGTATGAGCGGAGAGTATCAGGGATTATCTTCAAGCACAGCCTATCGAGCTCACAAAAGCTTTACTCAAGAAAGTAACTCATCTCAGATCCCCCCTCACCCTACTCACCTCACTCACCTCACTTACCTAAAGCTCCCTACTCACCCTACTCACCTTACTCACCATACTCACCTTACTCAACCAAACCTATGGAGGCTAAAATGTCCGACTTAGACCTTATCAAACAATTGGAAAAAGAGATTGGAATAGAATTACAAGAGAGGGATTCTAAAAACATAATGGAATATGAACAACGTGGATTCGCCATCGATAAAAATGGAAATGTGATTGGATTGAACCTAAATGAAATCAAATTAGACCCCGTGCCGCCATCTCTTTCAAAACTTCGCCATCTCAAAAAACTCAGTCTTTCTAGTACAAACCTACAAGATATCTCCTTTCTCCAGGGGTT
>WVZO01000314.1:616-11589 GCA_011772425.1 Candidatus Aminicenantota bacterium | reverse complement strand
CATCAAATGCAGGGGTTCGGCCTGTATTTTGTGTTCACCCGGGTAATTCAGTAAATTTAAAATTGCCGGTAGATTTGCATTAGACTTGATTTTTACTCGAAAATGTTATATTTTATTGTTATGAAGAAGTGGATGAATGTGCCCAATACCCTGAGCATAATACGAATATTGACGATCCCTGCCATTGTTTTGCTCATCATCTACTCAACCACTAAAAACTATCCCATACTGATTGGGGTCTACTTTTTTTCCGTCTGGCTGGACTTCTTTGACGGGTACCTGGCAAGGAAATTATCCCAAGAAACAGAATTAGGAAAAATCCTGGACCCGCTAGCTGACAAATTAATGATTGCCGCCATTGTTATAGCATTAGTCATTAAAACAGACTTCCCGCTGTGGCTGGCAATCATTATCCTGTTAAGAGACCTGGTCATCCTGGTCGCTGCCTCTATCATCTCCCGGGAAAAACATACCATTCTACCATCTCTCCTTGCCGGAAAAGTTACATTTGCACTTTTGGGGGCGTTAATCCTGGTCTATATACTGGACCTATACCAATACATCGATCTAACGATATTAAAGCGATTCTTTATCTCATTGAGTTGTTGCTTTTTAACCTGGTCTTTTGTAGAATATTATAAAGTTTATGAAGCCTATAAAAGAGGGAAAAATGACTAAAGATAATCCTAAAAAAAATGTCATGGTCATCGAAGACGACCTGGAAGTCCTGGAAATGTTAAAGGATTTCCTGGAGTTCAAGGGTTTTAATGTCACGGTAGAATCTGATGGGCTCAAAGCCCTGGAACTCATCCCCAAAATCCTTCCCGATATCATCGTCATGGATTTACTTTTACCGGGAGAACACGGCATCAACCTGATAAGAACCGTTAAAGAAAAATACTTTATCCCTATCATTGCCATATCCGGCATATACAAAAAGGATGATATCGAAGATATCATTGAAGACTACTTCGTGGAAGATTTCATGAAAAAGCCCCTTATCCTTGAGGAATTGGCAAAAAAAATAAATAAAATCATTAATGTTAATGATTAATGAAAGAGCTCTACAATTCATTTAACTCCTTTTTAAAAAAAAAGTTTAACAATCAGAAGGTAAAAAAAATCCCTATAAATGCAGGCTTCCCCTGCCCCAATAAAAACGGCAAAATATCCCGTAAAGGATGTATCTTTTGCGACACCTATGGCTCAGGACCTATTAAAACCTTTGAATTACCCGTTGCCGAACAAATAAATAGATTTATAGGAAATCGGAAGGATTTTAAGTATATCGCCTACTACCAGGCCCATACCAACACCAATGCACCGGTTGAAGAATTAAGAAAAAAATATGAGATTATCTTTGACTTCAAAGAAATCGTGGGACTTTTTATCGGAACCCGGCCGGATTCCATTGCTGATGAGGTGTACCCCCTGTTGGAAGAACTCAATGGAAAAACCTATCTCACCGTTGAACTGGGCCTTCAATCCATCCATGCCAAAAGCCATGAATTGCTGAACCGCAACCACACCTATTCCCAATTCCTGGAAACCTATGAAAAACTCAAAAACAGACATATCGATGTGGTGGTTCATTTGATCGTGGGAATTCCCGGTGAAAGCCCGGCAGACATGCTGGAAACCATTAAAGAAATGAACCGGCTCAAACCCTCAGGGATCAAATTTCACCTGATGCATGTGCTAAAACATACACCGCTTTTTGATATGTATGAAAAAGGAGAGATCAAATTAATGGACAAAGATGAATACGTGGAGGTGATGATTCATTTACTGGAACATCTTGATCCGGCTATTGTGATTCACCGGTTAACCGGCGAACGGGATAAAGAAATCTTTCACGCACCCCTGTGGGCGTTGAATAAACATGACGTGATTCACTCGATCCGTTCACGAATGAAGGAATTGAACTCCTTCCAGGGAAAATATTTCGTTAACAATAGCAGCCAGGGGGAATAAAAAAATAAAAATGGAGGAAAATGCCATGAATCAATCAAAGCAATTGCAAATCGGCGATAAAGCGCCGGAGTTTTGTTTGCCCGACCAGGAAGACAAAAATATTTGTTTAACCGATTATAAAGGCAAATGGGTGGTTCTTTATTTTTATCCCAAGGATAATACTCCAGGGTGCACGGTGGAGGCGATTGATTTCACTGCTGTAAGAAAAGACCTGGAAGCGAAAAATACGGTTATCCTGGGAGTTAGTCCTGACTCTGTCAAGAGCCATCAAAATTTCATTGCCAAAAAAGAGTTAACCATTACTCTTCTCAGTGACCCCCAGCATGAGGTAATGGAGAAGTATGGGGTATGGCAGCTAAAAAAGATGGTTGGGAGAGAGTCATACGGCGTGGTGCGAAGCACGTTTCTCATCGACCCGCAAGGAAACATCGCATTTCCCTGGACCAATGTCAAAGCCAAAGGACATGTGGAGAAAGTAGTTCAGAAAGTAGAGGAATTGCAGTAGATTTGTATATTGTATTTTGTTTGTAATTTTTGATTTGTAATTTGTAATTTTTCCCTCTTTTTGTGGTATAATCTTGCCTGGAGGTTTTGCAATATGAAAGACGACAAGAAACAGGAAACGAAAGCTCAAACCAAAGATGAAATTAAACCGCTGGTACTGCAAAACGGCATATTTGTTGTGGGTCATCCCAGGAGCGGCACATCCCTGGCGTGTAAACTTCTTGAGAGTGCCGGCGTTCACTTTCCCTCAGACCTGCGTGCCGATCAATACAACCTGGATGGCTATTTCGAACTGTCTACCGCCAAGGAACTGGAAAAAAAGTTAATCGAAGAAGCCATGACCACTGAGAATATTACCGAATTAAATAAAGTCATTAAAATCTTAAACGAAACCAAAGGCCTTACCGGTCTGAAAATCGTACATATCCCCTCCCTGTTTTTTTACAGGCATATTGCCAAAAAAATGCGAGTGGTATTTATTTTCAGGAATCCCGCTGATGTTATGTCCAGTATGCTGAGGCGGGGAATATCCCAGTTTAAATTAAACTGGTTCGACAACAACAATGCCTTAATCGCCGCGTACGAAAATATCCCCAAAAGCATTATTATCAGTTATGAATCAATCATCGCAGGAAAAATCGACATAAAAAAAGCCTTTAAAAAACTGGGGTTCACTGTGAATCTGGATGTAATAAAAGAAGATCGCCAAACCCAAAAAAACAGCCGGATTGTTTTGACTGAAGATGAAATGCGCCTTTACAGGCTCTTAATAAAACTGGAAAAACAAACCTGGAAATAAAAAAAATCTGATATAAGTGTTAAGCTGTTAGCTCATTGCTGATAGCTCATAGGGTATCTACAGAAGAAGCAGTTTATTTTAAATATTTCAAAAATCCCCCTATCAGCTATGAGCTAAACTGCTATAAGGAGATTTACCATGAGAAATGATCGGCTTGAAATTTCAGACGAAGAGGCCATACATATTTTTTCCAACCTGGTTTCCTTTAATATCAATGCTGAAGAAGTATGTATGGGATTGGGGATCAGGGATGTAAAGGAAGCAGCACTGGTAAACGTTCACACCTATATGCACATGACCATTCCTCATTTTGTACGGTTCGTAGAAGCCGTCAATCAACAGTTAAATATGCTGATAGAGAGAGGCGTCGTTACCCGGGAACCGGAGCAGTAGGTCAGAAGTTGTTCTACTTCTTTCTTAACTCTTTCAGAATGGTATAAACGGGTCGGATATCTGTCGGAACATGCGTGACTTTTGCTATTGCTTTTTTCACGTGTGGGGAGATATGCCGGTATTTGTCAATGAACTGTTTTGCCCGGTCATAATTACCCAACGCATGGATTTCCAGGATTTCCTGGCACAATTGTTTCACCGCATCTTTAACCTTTTGGGTATCCGGGTTTACGCGAAACCGTCCGGTGGTTTCATCATAAAGGAACCCTTGTTTTTCCAAGATATAATTGATCTCGATGGCATTGGCACCGCCGTGGGCTTTGTCAAGACCGAATCGCATACTCCTGAACGTGCTTCCCAGGTAGGTGATATAAAGATTTTTCTCAAGTTCTTTGGGTAGGGCACCTTTGTCCAACAGGAATTGGTAATTCCACATTCCCAGGATATCAGCTTTGGTTTCTTCAAGCACGGGATACAATTCTTTCAGCTCTTTGTTAACGGTTGTTTTTTTGCCGTTTTTCTCGATGATCCCGGGGCCCAGGGCGTGGGAGATTTCATGCATGAGGATATGGTTAAAGAAAGAGTCAAAGGAAACCAGGGGTATATCCGATTCTGCCAGCACTTCTTTAGTAATGGGAATCAGGCATTTGTCGAATTTGGCTTTGCAGATGTTTTTAAGCATCACCTGTTTGCTGCCTTTTTCTTCCCGAACCCGTTCGTCATTGGGCAGGTTAAAAGCGATAGTCTGGATACCGGCTTTGGTATCGCCTGCGGCAAATACTTCATTGGCTATTGATATGGGAGAACTTTCACCCCGCTTTAAGTTCTTCTTGTATTTGTCATCCATGGGTAAATTCTTTTCCATTTCATCCACGTATGAAGAAATCTTTGCCATCTTTTCGGTTTCTTCTTTGTCCACCAGGGTGACAAACGCTTCAAAAGCGGCCTTATACCCGAACAACCTGTCTTCGTATACTTCGTAAGGTCCGATTACCAATTCAATTTTATGATCTTTTAAATCCACCCAATCAATATCGCTTTGGTAGTAATCATTGGTGGAGAAGGCTTCGGCCCGGGAATTCAGGTATTTTTTCAGGGAAGGGTTATCGATTAACTGCGACGATTCTTCCAACAACTTCGCTGCTGCTTTCAATAATTTCTCATAAACTTTGGAATAAGGAACTGCCTCCAATTTCCCCATTTTCCTGCGGATCCGCGTAAAATTGGAGGTAAACGCTTTTTCATCATCGGGATTTGCCTTGATGTGGGCTTCAAATTCTTCTTTGGTTATATTCGGGGGGTAGAAATTGGCGCCTTTGGGTTTCTCTTTATCCAGGTTGATAAAGGGTTTGTGGGCTGCCAGCCGGTCAAAGGGTCCGAAATTAATATTAAAATATCGCCATAAAACGTTGTAGTCCTCGTTCTCTTTTCTCTTTTTTAACAATTCTTTCATGATTTGTCCATTTTTGTTGTGGACCTGTCTTAGAAATATCCTGTCCATTTTTTGGGCTGCTTTTACCATCAGCAGCAGTGCTTTTTTTTCATTGTCGTTTAGAGAGGAGGGGTCATAAGTAATTTTCACGCGGGCCAGTTTTGCCATTTGTTTTTTAACGGTCTCGATATCTTCGTAATCTTTTATAATCGGTTCTTCTTTTTCAGCTTTTTTCATTTTGGATTCCTCCTTTTGTCCTGGTTGTTCTTTTTTACCGCAGTTAATAACGGTCACCAGCGCCACCACCAAAAAAAATGTCAACATGAAACGAAGATTTTTATACCTCATTATTCTTCCTCCTTAAATAAAGAATAGAATATACTAATCCAAAGGCAATAGAATGTCAATGTTTTTCGTGTCCCTTCGTGGCTAAAATTAAGCGGTGGATTTTGGTGGCTTTGCTAATGAAAAGTTTTTATAGGGCCGATCCTTTCTGTTTGCATTATTGAAAGTAATACCTTATAATAACCTTCCTTTTCCCGTTGACATTTAACATAAGGATAGTCCCTTGATACTTGCAGTAAAAATCGGTTCCATTGTCCTGGCTTTGATTATTTTGCTGAGTACCGGTACCTGGCACCCCCGGGAATTGTGCTTTCTATTGCGGCCACAATCCTGGCTCTATTACTTTAATAAGAAACAAAAATGAATGGGCAATCGCTATTACCTGTACCGTTAGTGGAGATAACCCGCGGCGATATCGTGGAACGGGTTCACCACGGACACGTCGGCGTGGTTCAAGCGGATAAAAAGATACTTTTTTCTTTAGGAGACCCCTATAAAAACACATACATGAGGTCTGCAGCCAAGCCGGTGCAAGTCATGCCGCTATTATTAAGCGACGGGGATCAACGTTTTGGTTTTATTGATAGGGAAATCGCTATCATGTGCGCCTCCCACTACTGCGAACCTAATCACATGGAAACACTGGAAAGCATCCTGCGAAAAACAAACCTCACAGAAAAAAATCTCCTCTGCGGCTCCTCTTACTCTCTGAAATTTGACTACGCCCTGGAACTGGCTGCCAAACATGTGCCATTGAATCAACTATATAATGATTGCTCAGGCAAACATCTGGGCATGCTCTCCCTGTGCCTGCATCGAAATTACCCCCTGGAAAACTATATCTCGCCGGACCACCCGGTCCAGCAAGAAATACTGGAATTCTTCTGCGATTTTTGCGAAGTAGAAAAAGAATCAGTAGGTATCGCCATCGATGGGTGCTCTGCCCCGGTGTTTTCTTTGCCCCTATACAACATGGCACTGGCTTATTTAAAACTATCCAACCCGGATTCCTTTGACCTTGATCCAAAAACCGCTGCCGTGTGCCGAAAGGTATTCACCGCCATGACCGCTCACCCGGAGATTATTTCCGGCACGGGAGGGTTTTGCACAGCACTGATCGGCAGCACATCAGGTAAACTAATCGGTAAAGTGGGTGCAGATGGCATTTACTGCGTGGGTGTTAAAGGAAAAGGAATCGGACTGGCGGTTAAAATCGAAGATGGGAATAAGAACCCCCTGTCCACTGTTGTGATAGAGATACTGTCAAACCTGGGGATTCTATCCGAAGCAGAAAAAGCAAAATTGAAAAAATTCCACAGCAAAGATGTCAAAAACGATATGCAAATCATTGTCGGAGTTCAGAAGCCATGTTTTAAAATAGGTTGAGGTTAAGGCTGATGTTAAGGATTTAGAATTATAAAATTACAAATCACAAATTCCAAATTACAATGACCAAAATTCCAAACAAAACTTCCGAACAACTGACTTACTGATTCACTGGCCTACCTAATCTTCTTCTTTTCTTTACTTTGTGTCTCTTCGTGTCCTTCGTGGCTATCTTTCTCTAGAAGCCAAGCTTTGCCTTGATATCCTCAGGCAGCGCATGTTTGTTCATCATGACGGCCATGGTCTTTAACCGGAAATAAGAACGAGACAAATAAATATAACCTTCATTTTTTCGATCGGTCCCGGAAGAATTCTTGGTCAGGTAAAATTTATTGCCTTTTTGATCCTGGGCCAATCCGACTATATGCATCAAGTGGTCATCCGTGGTGGCGAAATTGTTAAAGGTTTTCTGCCGCAGCTCCTGGGTCACTTCTTTCTCTTTTACCGGTTCAGTGATTGACTTTTCTCGTTCAGCCGTGGTTTTATCTTCCCAACTTTTTTCCGGGACAATCGCATATCCTAATTTCCGGGAAGAGAATTCTTTCTCGCTGACATCGCCGTCCCAGACAAAGGAATGACCGTTTTTTAATGCATAATCGACAATCCGTTCCAGGTCATCGATGGGAACATTATAGTACTCATCATTGTATGTCCAGTTATCTGGGAGTTCGATGCGGCATTGAATATAAAAAGGATGATGGGAGTAAGACGTAAGTTCGATGTAATCATCCAGGTTTAAGCCAAGAGAATCGGCAAAACCTTTGGGAGTATAGGTTTTACCTTTGTAAGTAAAGTTTTTAGGAGGTTTCCCCAGGTAAACATCCAACACGGCTTTATAAGCTTCCAGCCACCGCGGGGTAACACGTTTGCCCCTTTGTTTCAACACCGCATCCGCAATCGCCTTCAAAACCGTTGCCATCTCACCGTGATTATGACGCTTTTCCTCGATATTCATCCCTGGATATACCGCCTCTGGCACAATCCCATAACGCCGTATTTGGTCCAATACATCATGACTCTGACCTCCCTGCTCATGATTCGCAGTCCCATGCAAACGAATGTAATTTAACACTTTGTGCGGGTAAGTGTGCCGAACCACATACATCTCCGCAAGATCAAACTCACCTTTTCCTGTTCGTAATAGTTCCGATTCCAGGAAAGAAATGGTGGAAAAACACCAACAGGTGGCGGTGCGGTATTGGTCTTTCACTGGCGTTCGTTTAACTTCGGTGATGGTTTTAAAAACATAAGCTTCTTTGCTTTTTTCCTTTTTTTTGCTTTTGGCATCTCCGGCCGCCGTCACCAGTGAAAAGACTAAGAGCAATACAACAATTTTAGATAATGTCCTATATAACCTCATTTTCATTTCCTCCTAAGTTTTTAGCCGCAAAGGTATTTACAATGGGGTAAAAAACGCGAAGAAAAAAATAAAACTTCGCGGCTCATTCATTTTATCGTTCTTCCTAGAAAGTGTTTGAGCCAGAAATTGATATTTGATTTTCGATACTCAATACTTTTTTTATCGCGGATACCGTGGCGGTTCCCGGGGTACAGCATCAATTCGACGGTTTTCCCGGTATTCAGCACTTTATCGACAAATTGGAGGGTATTTTGGGCGTGAACATTGTCATCCAATGTACCATGGGTTATTCTCAACATACCTTTGTATTTATCGACATATGTCAGGGTTGAGCTGTTGTCGTATCCTTCGGGGTTCTCCCGGGGAGTATCCATGTACCGCTCCGTATAAACCGAATCATAGAGCCTCCAGTCGATGACCGGGGAACCGGAAATACCATACTGGAAATAGTCAGCACCGTAGGTCAATGCCAGCGCTGCCACGTAACCGCCGTAACTGTGACCTTTGATCCCGATTCTCTCACCATCCACAAAAGCAAGTGTTCTTAAATACGTTACCGCCTGGATAAAATCAAACATTTCCCATTTTCCCAATTGGCGGTGCATCAGGTCCATTCCTTTTTTCCCAAAATGACCGGAACCCCTGTTATCCACGAACAGGTTAATAATCCCTTCCTGGGCCAGGAAAAATTTCTCCAGGCCTCCACGGTAACCTCTGCCGTAACTGTTGGTGACAGAGGAGGAACCGGGTCCGCCGTATATGCTCATCACCACCGGGTATTTTTTGCTTTTATCAAAATCCGGGGGCAGATACCAAACTGCGGGCAGTTCATAACCATCTTCAGTTTTAATTCGAAACAATTCCACCTTTGCCAATCGATATTTATTCATTACCGGTGAGTAACTGTCTGCAATTTTTCTCACCATTTTCCCGCGGGTATCACGCACATCGATCTTCGTGGGCATATGAATCGATGAATACCTGTCGATAAAATAACGACATCCGGGCGAAAGCTCCACGCGGTGCGTCCCTTTAAAATCCGTTAGCCGTTTTGTCTTTTTCCCAAAAAAGTCAATCCTGTAAAAATCGGTCTCTGTGGGGTCTTCTTTCCTGGCACTGAAATAAATGAGCCGGCGTTTCTCATCCACACCGTTGATACGGGTCACCGACCAATTGCCTTTGGTTACTTGTCGCTGCCTTCCTTGCCAGGGAAGATAATAGATATGGTACCAACCATCTTTAGAACTCCGAATCAACACATCATTCTTTTTCAAAACATAAAAATCGTCACCTTCAAAAAATTCCACCCAGGCTTTTTGTTTTTCCTCATAAATTGGTTGGAGTTTATTGGATTTTAAATCGTAACACAAAATTTTCAGGTGATCCTGGCCCCGGTTCATCCACTGGAAAAAGAATTTATCGCCTGTTTTATTCCATACCGGGAAAGCCAGGTAATGCTCATTGGTATCCTTAAAGTCGATCCATTGGACCTGGTTGGTTTCCAGGTAGGCAATGCCGATTTTAACCGTGGGGTTTGGGAAACCTGCTTTGGGGTACCTCATATGTTCAAGTTTCCCGTAATCACCGGATGCACTGTAAATGGAAAACACCGGGACTTTAGCCTGGTCAAACCGCATAAAAGCAATCCGGCTGCTGTCTGGGCTCCACCAGAAGGCCCGGTAACGGCTCCTTCTTCCCAGTATCTCCTCGTAATAAACCCATGAGGCATAACCGTTCAATATGTCTTCGCTGCCGTCAGCGGTCACCTGTATTTCTTTCTTTGCGGGAATATCAAAAACGAAAAGGTTTCCCTTCAATGTATAGGCGATGTGGGTACCGTCCGGTGAAAATTTCGGATTTTTTATTTCACCTTTGGCCTCCGGTATTTTGAAAAGCGACAGCAATTCATTCTTTTGCCTGAGAAACAAAAAGATTGTACCGTTTTTTACAAAGAGAAATTTATTGTAGTCTTTTGTTTCATCCACGGCTCGATCCAGTTTAAAGCTGTTTTTTTCCAGGTCTTTATTTTCTTTAGAGTCGAATACCAGAAAAGATTTTCCATTCTTTGCGTTCACTTTAAACAGCTTACTCTTTTTGAATTGGTAGTAATGCATGTCATCCGCCCATCCTTCGATAGTAGGGAGTTTTTTATAGAGCTTTTCACCTTTGTTGTGAATCACCTGTTCAGCGGTTAATTTTTTAAGATTTCCGTCTCCATTTCCAGCGTAAACCAGGGTGATAAACAGGAGAAGAATGAGAATCAATCGTTTCATTGTTTCCTCCATAATTCACAATTCATAATTGTATTTGATATGCATGTGGATAAAACTATAATGATTTTTAAGACTAATTATATACCTTTTTTCCCAAAATGTAAAAGCCCCTTTTCGGCCAGCAATTTTAATTCTGGCAAGGTTGAGGTTGAGGCTAAGGTTGAGGAGAAAAAAAATGCTTGAAATCACCTGTTCTTACAGAAAAATACGTAAAGTTCCAAGAGTTTTCCTTAACCTCAACCTTAACCTTAACCTGGCAATTCTCAAAATGAGAATTGCTGGGCTTTGTTCGATTTTGTTGTTTTTTCACCGGGGATTATGTTATAATAGTTCACGGCCATTGTGTAGAGGAGTAGACAGGAGAAAATTTCTTTAAAAGGAGGTATGATGAAAAAGGAAAAGGACATCTATCAACAAGATGATTTCAGCGAAGAAGACCTCAAAACCTTTGAGGCGAAACTATTTTCCCCGTCAACGCCGGTATCCGAATTGGGAACTATTTGTATG
>WVZO01000314.1:0-558 GCA_011772425.1 Candidatus Aminicenantota bacterium | reverse complement strand
TTATTTGATCCAATCTTCTATTTTCAGTTTAGGAATCACGCGAAAGTGTTTTACATTCCCTGTTATCAATGTTAATTTATTTCGCAGGGCAATACTTGCGATTCTTAGATCGGGTTCACTGCACCCGATTCCCTTTAAATGTCCACCTCCCGGCTTATTTCGTTCTCACGTGCCTCATAAATACACTTTTCCATTTCATCGATTTCATCTCCCAGGTCTGCCAGTCCTCTTTGAGCCAGTATCAGGCCTTCTTCCCTGTCATTTTCATTTTCGACTTCTTCCAAGGGGACAAGAGCTGCGACATTTTTTCCTTTTTTTGAAATAAAGATTTTTTCTTTATTGTAAATAATCCGGTTAATAAGTTCGGATAATCTTGCTTTTGCTTCTGTCAATGTAATCGAAGTGCTCATTTTAACCTCCAGGTGTAGTATAGTCCAAATGACTATACTTTTCAACAATATTTTTAAAAAAAATTACTCCGATTCCACCTAAAACCAATCTCTCGTACCGCACGGGCACTCTGAAAAAACTGATGCCCTCCGTGCGGATCTACTAACC
>WVZO01000164.1:520-2828 GCA_011772425.1 Candidatus Aminicenantota bacterium | reverse complement strand
GAGCGGACTAATTATATGTTGAAAGATAGCAATGTCAGGGTTTTGTTGAAAAAATCCGAAATTCGAATATCGAAATCCGAAACAAATCCAAATGACCGAAATTCAAATGACCAGAACGACATAGTTACACCCATTGTTTTGAATTTTGAACATTTGAATTTTGAATTTGTTTCGAATTTCGAATTTCGTGCTTCGAATTTAAGCTCTTCAAATCTTGTCTACGTCATCTACACCTCTGGTACTACTGGGAGGCCCAAAGGTGTGGCAGTAGAGCATCGATCGCTGGTAAATGCCTCCAACTGGCATATAGAGTATTATCGTATTACTGAAACAGATATTGTCAGCCAATATGCCTCCATTGTTTTTGATGCTTCGGTGATCGAAATATTTCCCTGTTTGACTGGAGGTGCGGTGTTGCATATTATTCCGGAAGGATTGAAACTAGAGCTTGATCGATTGAATACATATTTAGAGAAGAATCACATTACCGTCTGCTTTTTACCGACCCAGATTTGTGAGCAATTTTTGGAAAGGGAAAATCATTCATTACGGGTGCTGGTCACAGGTGGAGATAAACTGCGGGTATTTCGTAAGAAGTCTTACCAACTCCATAACAACTATGGCCCTACGGAGAATACAGTGGTTGCCACCGTCTACCGTGTGGCGGAGCAGTCCTACAATATTCCCATAGGGAAACCGGTTTACAACAACCGGGTTTATATTTTAAGTATTGACCGCATGCATTTGCAGCCTATTGGGGTGGTGGGAGAATTATGCATTGCTGGTGACAGCCTGGCTCGCGGCTATTTGAATAACCCGGAGTTGACTGCAAAGAAATTCATTGATCCTTTGGAACAGGCGAGCCTGTTCCCTACATCCTACTCACCCACTCACCCACTCACCCACTCAACTATATATCGGACCGGCGACCTGGCGCGGTGGCTGGCGGATGGAAATATCGAATTCCTGGGTCGTTGGGATAACCAGGTTAAAACCAGGGGATACCGCATTGAATTGGGGGAGATCGAGTACCATTTAAAAATACACACTGAAATAAAAGAAGTGGTAGTGGTTAATGTGAACGTAAACATAAACAGAAACGTCAGAGGAAAGCAATGCCTGTGTGCGTATTTTGTGCCCCGACAATCATTGACTGAGGGTGAAAGTGAAAAGAAACTTTCCATAACTGACTTAAAAAAGTACCTGGCAAAAAAATTGCCCGATTATATGATCCCCGCCTATTTTGTACAAATGGATAACATACCACTCACTGTTAATGGGAAGGTAAATCGGAAAATGCTGCCACAGCCCCGGGAGATTGAATCTCAAAGGGGCTCCTCTTATGTGGCGCCTGAGACCGGTATGCAGCGAATTATCGCGGATACCTGGAAAGAGGTGTTGGGTCGGGATGAGGTGGGAATCCGGGATAATTTCTTTGATCTGGGGGGAAATTCCCTGGACTTTATTATGGTGAGCAATAAATTGCAGGAAAAACTAAAAAGGGAAATTCCTGTTGTCACTTTGTTTACCCATCCTACTATCGGTTCCCTGGAGGAGTACCTGGGGTATGATGAAGGGAATGAAGTTTTTGAAGACAGCGAATCCCAATCGGATCGTTCCGAACTGGTTGATGAAGGCAAAAGCCTCATGCAGCAAACTTTAAGAAAGCTAGATGAGGAAGATTAACGGATATCGAATACAAAAACAAACGTCAAGGAGTTATCATGAGGAATAAGAATCATCCGGATAATTTAGAAGTTGTGGCCAATCAAAAAATTAAAGAAAGAAATTATTGGCTGGATAAGTTATCCGGTGAATGGATTAAAAGTACCTTCCCGTACAGCTGTGAAAAGGCGGAAAAAGAAAACCTTCCTGGAGATGATTTTCATTTAGAAACATTTAGATTTTCCGGGGGGCTTTTTTCAGTGTTGATGACATTAAGCACCCAAAAAGACATTAAACTGTATATTATTTTAGCAGCAGGTTTGGTGCTGCTTGTGAATAAATATAATACATTTACAGGAAAGGGTGATATTACAATCGGTTCTCCGATTTATAGACAGGATATTGATGGGGAATTTGTCAATACGGTACTGGTATTAAGAAATCAATTGCAGAAGGAGATGACATTTAAGGAATTGTTATTACAGGTGAGGCAGACAATTGTTGAAGCCAATGACAATTGCAATTACCCGGTTGAGGTATTGGCAAAACAATTGGGCAAGCCTTATTCAAAAGATGATGATTTTCCTTTATTTGATATTGTGTTTTTATTGGAGAATATCCAGGATGAAACGTATATTCAGCA
>WVZO01000164.1:0-290 GCA_011772425.1 Candidatus Aminicenantota bacterium | reverse complement strand
GGGGCAATTGACCTATGGGGAATTAAATAAAAGATCGGATCAAGTGGCCCGCTTGTTATGTGAAAAAGGTGTTGGGCCTGATACCATTGTGGGAATCATGGTGGAACGTTCTATTGAATTGATCATTGGAATAATGGGTATATTAAAGGCCGGTGGTGCCTATTTACCCATTGACCTGAATTACCCCCAGGAGCGGACTAATTATATGTTGAAAGATAGCAATGTCAGGGTTTTGTTGAAAAAATCCGAAATTCGAATATCGAAATCCGAAACAAATCCGAATGACCGAA
>WVZO01000247.1 GCA_011772425.1 Candidatus Aminicenantota bacterium | reverse complement strand
AAACTACAGGACATTTATCATGAACTATGCGGCCCGCTTCCTGGAAAATGACAGCACCAATACCAATAAAACACCTCCTTCGGTTCTTGCCAGTTTTAATCAATGTATGATACGATTAATGGGATACAAATTGGAGAGGATCTATTGCAGTGCGGGGAGGAGTTACCTGGGTGTTGGGTCAAGAGGTGATCTTTATCCCTGCAGCCGGTTTGTTGGCGTGGACCAATACAGGCTTGGACACCTTGCCACCGGTGCGGACCCGGAAGCTTTGCGTGCATTTCAGAACAGTGCGGGTCGTCCCTATGAACGCCGGGATGCCTGCAGTCAATGTTGGGCGGCCCCCCTCTGCGGCGGTCCTTGTTTTGCTGTTGCTGAGATGTTTGGCCCGGGCAATGGTGAACCCCTTGACTTTTACTGTGCGTATATGCTGGAAACCGCAAAAGCCGCGGTATTTCTTTTTAACCAACTAAGAGAACAAAAACCCGAACAACTGCTGTCATTTTTGTCCCGGACCAAAGATAAAATTTTTGAAATGATTGATTTTGACTGAGTTCGGAGTTATAAAGTCTGCAATTTAAATAAGTTAAGAAAACCCAGGTTAAGGTTGAGGTTAAGGTTAAGGGGAAAGATTTTCCTCAGCCTTAACCTCGACCTGGGTTCTTAAAGAATTTAAATAATAAGGAGAAATCATCATGAGCCTCAAAAAGAAACTAATTTTGAGAGCCTTGACAGACCCCAAATTCAGGAAGATGTTAGAAGAGAATCCGGAAAAAGCGTTGAGCGCTGAAGAGCTCGAAGAACTCAAAGGAGGTGTGGGTGACCTTCTTGACACAGCAGACGGCATCGACGTTATCTCCGACATCATTCAACCCGTGATTTTCTGCATGATCCATAATGATCCCCCCTACTAATTCCTGGATTTAGAGGGTTGCTCCGTCAATTTGTTAGTTTTTCCTGCTGAGGCCCTCGCCGCTGTTCTGAAACCGGTTCGGATGGGGGCCTCAGCGGGATTCCTAAAATTACGACTTACTACCAACCCACATACTGTGGGGGTTTGATTCCTTTTAAACGGAGATAAATCACCATTTGCCCCCGGTGATGAGCGACATGATCTCGTATCGTCATAAAGGTTTGCGATTTTGATAATTTCAACTCTCCAAAAAGAGGTATTTTTTCCTC
>WVZO01000560.1 GCA_011772425.1 Candidatus Aminicenantota bacterium | reverse complement strand
CATACACGGTCAAATAGCGTACCACGCTTTGTATCGGTATTTCCCATTCGGATCATTTTTTATCACCCTGTTAGCGTTTCTTTTTGGAATTTCGGTCATTGTAATTTGGAATTTGTTTGTAATTTGTAATTTTAATGTTTTCTTCCCTTCTCCATTTCTTCACTTCTTCTTTGCCAACTGCCAACTGCCGATTGCCAACTGTCTTTCTGGCAGGCTTCCGCCCCCTGGTTTCTTAACCACTGTTTTCCCGGCTGTGCTTACCATTGTTTTATNNGAATACTAATTAACATAAATACCAGTAAATTGCAAGTTTAATGCCTCTTTTTCAGCAATTCTAATTTTGACTATGGAGTTTTGGAGTGTGGGAGTATTGATAAAGAACTAAGGTTAAAGTTGAGGTTAAAGTTAAGGAGAAAAGAGAGCTTACAATAGAATCTTTTTATAATATGCTTTTCAAGTTCTTCCTTAACCTTAACCTGAATTCCCGGACAGCCTCCTGGTGCCGGGTTTAACCGCGAACAATCGAAAACACGGTACCGGTGACATCCTCCGCACTACCATCGGTTCTACGAATCCGGACAAGGCATTGATTCGAAGTAATATCCGGTACTAACCAGCCCCGTGCACCATCATTGGGAGTACCTGAGGCAATGGTTTCCCATGAATTGCCATTATCAGTGGAATATTCGATATTTACGGTTCCCTCAAATTTCTTATCACTCCAGGTTATTCGATGTCTTTTCCCCGCTTCCAGGGTTTCACCGCCCACAGGTGATGTCAACTGGATTAACTTTGAACTCTCCTTCTTCTCACTTAACTTTTTTTCATTTAATGCCATATTCGCCAATAGTTGGGCCAGTTGCTTTGCAAAACCAGCAGCATCGGGATTATCTTTCAAATACTGTTCATAAATTCGCTGAATTTCCCTGTCGAATCTGCCTAATTTTACCCAGCCGTCTGATTGGCGCCTCCCGGGATGCCCCCAGCCATCCACTTCTCCATACGTACCATTCACAAAGTCAAAGAAATCGCAGTTTGATGGATCCCACACTATTTTCTTTAGCGTACTTCCAAATTTAGTAATGTCTCCGTAATTCCAGAAGACATCCTGCTCGAAAGACTCGGTTACATAAGAAATAACGTGGTTTCCATGGCTGACGTCCTGGACTTCACCTGCACCTGACTCATAGGGGTCACCGATACTAGCGGGGTCCCAGGTGGCATGCCAGAAATATGCATCCGGGTCGTTTTGGGCAGGATAAAGATTTTTCCTGAGATCATTATTGATCTTTGAGAGCACTTGTTGGTATTGGGATCTCTTTGTTTCATCAGTGCTTACTTTAAGCATGTTCAAGGCAATAAAAGCCCAATGAGAAGCGATATGTGTACGGGAGCGGTATATATATTTGTGGTCCCTTCCCCTGTTATACCATTTTTCCCATATATGTGTTTCCGTAAATGGCAAGACCTCCTGGAAAAAATCCCGGGAATCCGGGTCATCATACAGAACAGGAGTTTCTTTAATCATTCTTAAAATTCTTGCCACATATCGCCACATGCAGCTTTCATATAAAGGAGTTTCCCTGTTTTCATCCCTATACTTACTTATCCAACCGAGATAACCGTCTTTAAACTGGGGAGCCGGCACGGCAAGTTTTATTACCGAGCGCACATATGTTAATGCGCGGCGCAAATACTCTTTGTCCCCGGTGGTTTCATACATTGCCGTAAGTGCATCAATCCAATAGCCCAGGGTGTAATAACCACGGCTTTCTGTGCTTTTACTAAGGGCCTCCCATTCCCCTTTTTTTCGCTCAAATTCGTTGTCGAATTTGGCTTTCCATTCTTTTACCTTCGGATCATTTGTTCCTGAAGTACTCATTTTATCCCTCCGTTTTTGTTTTCTACCACTATTATTGTATTAAAAAGAAAAAATTTTGTCAATAGCTGATGCAAAAGAAATTATTTAGGATTTAAGTGCCAGTCAAAATTTTTGTTTTTGGCTTGCCTTCTGCTCCATTTTGTATAGATGAAACATGCGCAATGTCTCTTCGAGATAATATTTCCACCCAGTGCAGTCTTTGGCAGAAAATTCACCCTTTTTAGCTCTAACCCGGATATCCACGCATCCCCCCATACAAATGGGAAGATATTTGCATTTCTGACATCCCGTATCTTTTTCAAAACTTTCCACCATTTTGGTAATATAAAGGGAGGTGAAAGTAACGGGTTTAAAGATAGTTCCTACCGAATTGTGAGGAACGCCAAGATCATTGAAGCATTTGTAAAGGTTGCCTTTTGCGTCAATTACATATGAGTTTATTGAAGTGGCGACGCAGCCGGAAGAGATATCCGGATAAATATTAAATTTATATCCACTTTTAAAAATGTGCCTCTGAAGTTCCAGCTCTTTTTTCCAAAAATTTCCTTGTTTTAAGCTTTCTTCATCCTTACACCGACAAGAATTGGTATATTTCCTGACATGCCCAAAATGAAGGGTAACCATTTCTCCAAAATTTTTATGGAACCACTCTTCGTTTTCCAGTTCCTTAAAAAATCCAATGACTCGATCCACGTTGTGGGCATCAACATTTATCCGGATACTAATAGGAATAATGCCCACCGTTTGTTTGACATTTTCAAAAATTTTATCAAAGGAACCTTTGCCTCCCCGAAAAGGCCTTCGCAGGTTATGAGTCTCTCTATCTCCATCAATGGTAATTTGTGCTCCCTTTACCTTCCATTCTTTCATTTTTTTTGCCACCTCTGGAGTAAAATGAGTTCCATTGGTAATGATATATGATGAATATCTTACATTATTTTTTTTACAAAGTGACATAAATTCACTGCTTAGTTTTTCAATTACATCTAGGCAGAGTAACGGCTCACCGCCATACCAGCACACTTCCAGGTTTTTCACCGTGGTTTTAATATGATGGTTCACAAATTTCACCACCCCGTTGATAACGTCATCGCTCATTACGGTTTCATCCGGATCTTCGAAACAGTAATTACAGGCAAGATTACAGTTTAAGGTGGGAGCAATTGTGAGTGACAAAAAATGTGTATCATATTGCTGTCTGTGCCTTCTAATGGTAAGAAGTCCATATTCATCAAAGTCATCCGCACATATGAAGCCACCTTTTTCCAGTTCTTTAAGCAGTTCATTATCAACGTCCTCCAGGTTGGAGCCATCTTCCAGCGAGTTTATTGTATTGACCACTTCTTTATCAACCACGGCAAGCCCATTCTTTAAGGCATTAAAAGCAAGAAAATCCTCATTTCCCAGTTTATAAAAAAAGTTATATTTTGATATTTTCATGTTTTCTCCTGTTTTTGTCAAAGAACACATCCTCTTCTCAACTCGCAGCCCAACCATTTAATATCCCTTGGGGGTCCCCCTTTGGCCAGCTTCTTTTGTTTAACTAACTTGAATTAACAGGTCAGGGATTTACTCTTTGCCCTGCAATTAAACACTTCCAGGGTTTAAAGGTAACATGTGACATATCAATAGTAATTTGAGGAAATGGGATAGTAATGGGTAATGCTCCACGGCGGACCTCTTACACCACACGTTACATTTAACGTTTTAAATCAATCTGTCATAGTAAGGATACTAAACAGATGTCGGGTTCGTGACAGTCTATCTTTCCTGCGGGAATTTGTATATGAAGCAAAATAATTTGCACATTATAAGGATGCAAATTATTGGATCATCAGCTTCATCGCTGTGCTGCACAATGTCACTGACCGGATCCTGGAGCCAGGTGATGTTATTTAACGAGTTAATTTTCATATTCCCTCCTTTTTAATGGTTTTTTTAAGCTGGCCCAAAAGGAGACCACATCCATTATATTCAATCTCTGAAAGAAAGTCAAGGTTGAAGCCGTTATTTTAAATTCTCCCGAAAAATTTAACTTCGTCCCTGCTTTGTCAGGGTTTTGTCCCTCCAATATAGGGGGTTTGTCCCGGTTTAGTTGAAATATCCCCAGATAAAACTATAATGGATGTATAATAAGAAGGAGGATCAAATGAAACGAATTTTAGTTTTGCTTGTACTTTTGCTTTTTCTAGCAATGATTTTCCGCGGGTTTCCCGGTAATATCAGCGCACAAGAAGCAAAAGACGACGTACAGGATGAAGAGGTGACGGAATTGCCCCCGGATATGATTATCAAAGACATTCAAGTAGGTTGGAATAATCGTTCTGTCATGACCCGTAAGGCTAAGGGAATCAATGATGTCGAAATACCGGCCAGGGAAGGAATTATCACCATCCATATTTACCATTCCCAACAATATTCCGGGAATGACCTTGTTTATGAATTCAAATTGGAAGGATTCGATCTCGAATGGACTCAAGATGATGCCGGAATGAAGCAAGTTAGGTATGTCTACCTTAAACCCGGAAATTACGTTTTCAAAATAAAGCGGTCTCATATAAAAGTGGGAAAGGCAAAAAACACCGTTGAAGAGACGGTACGTTTGAAAATTATTCCCCCAATCTGGGCCACCTGGTGGTTTCGTTTATCGGTGCTGGTGGTGGTAGTGGGTGCAATCGCGGGATATGTCAAAATAAAAATAAGCCGTGTAAAAAAATACCGTGAACAGGAGTTAATACTTTCCCGGATGCAGTCGCAGTTGGCAGAGGCCGAATTAAAGGCACTCAAAGCGCAATTACATCCCCATTTCTTATTTAATACATTTAATGTCATATCTTCGTTAATGCACGAAAATGTAGAGGCTGCCGATGAAGTGTTGACAAAGCTCGGTGACCTGCTGCGCCTCATGTTCTCCAATGCCGGCCAACAAATGGTGACGTTAAAGAGTGAAATCGAATTTATCTCCATATACCTTGAACTCCACCAGGTACGCTTCCAGGACAAATTAAACGTGGTAATGGAAATAGCTGACGATACACTGGCGGCACAAATCCCCAATTTCCTCCTGCAGCCCCTGGTGGAAAATGCCGTGATACACGGCACTTCAAAAGAAAAACCAGAGAATAAAATCTTCATCGGTTCCCAGCATAAGAATGGAAGATTAGTTTTAATAATCCGGGATAACGGACCTGGCATTCCCCTTCTGGACACTGGTGATTTGATGAATATCAAAAAAGGCTTTGGCCTTAAGAGTACCCTTGAGCGGTTAAAAATCGGTTATGAATCCGATTACAATTTTAGATTGGAAAACTCCCCGGAAGGGGGCTTGATTGTTTTAATCGATATCCCCTATAATAGTAATCAAGGTGAAAAATAAGTTTTGAACCGTATATAATGAATAAAAAATGGAAGAAACCAGTATAATTCGAATCCTTATTGTTGATGATGAGCCCCTGGCCCGGAAAAAAATTCGCCGGTTTCTTGAGGAGGAAACCGGCATCGAGATCATCGGCGAGTGTAATGATGGCAAAGAAGCGGTGGAATTCATCAAGAGCAGGCAGGTGGACCTGGTTTTCCTGGATATCCGCATGCCCCGGTTAGACGACATCGGTGTCCTGGAAACTCTTGCGCCTGACCGGATACCGCTTGTGGTGTTTGTTACTGCCTATGACCAATATGCCATAAAGGCTTTTGAATTCCATGCCCTTGATTATCTTTTGAAACCTTTTAACCGGAGCCGTTTCCAGGCGGCAATGGCAAGAGCCAGGAAAACCCTCCGCAAAGAGGATGCAGACAGAACTGCGGCGTTCCAGGCTGTTCTTGCTTTCCTGGAGGAGCAGAGAAAGAAAAACAGTTATCTCAATCGCTTAATGGTGAAGGCCGGGGAAAAGATAGTGGTGCTGGATGAAAACGATATTAAATGGCTGGAAAGCGACCGCAATTATGTTAATATTCATACTGGTGAGCGGACCCTTCGCATAAGAGAGACTCTCAGCAACATGGAAGCCCGTCTCGACCCGGGAAAATTTGCCAGGATTAATCGTTCTACTATTATTAATACTGGTTTCATCAAAGAGATGCAGCCTATGTTTAAAAAGGAATATGTCATTATTTTTAAAACAGGGGAGAAATTTATTTTAAATAAAACGTATTATTCCAACCTGGAATCAATTTTCATCTCCCAATAAATAAAAAGTTTTTCAGCTATTATGAAAAGCTTTTGCGGGGGGTCCAGGGGCACTTACAGTGCGGTATTAAGGAATGCCCATGGAGACGATACGTCGTTTGAAGCGTCATACGCCGTCTTTGCACTGCAAATGCTCCCCCACGCAGTGGGGTTTTCTCGAAAAGAATCCCCCTGGCCGACGGAGGCTTAGTATTTTCAGGATGGACATTCTTAGACTTTTTAAGTTCTTTCTGTTTTAGTTTTTATGTCCATCCTGTAGATATGAGTAGTGGTTAGTATATCCGCACGG
>WVZO01000181.1:2063-6791 GCA_011772425.1 Candidatus Aminicenantota bacterium | reverse complement strand
TACTTGAGAAATTCACTAAATTTAATTTGACCTTAGAGAAACTTCAAAACCACTTATCTCTACTGGAAGAACTCGAAGCACTCGATGCGCTGCAGGAAGATTTAAGGGGTAAAGCCCAGATAGCTACTGAAGAACGAAATCGTGTACTTAAAGAGTTATTTGATTGGGCAGCGGACCTTATCGCGGTATGTCGAATCGCATTTAAAGATGAACCGCAAACACTTGAACGCCTTGGAATCAGGGTACCTTCTTGATTTAACACCATTGATCATCACATCATGCAAAGATCGAGAAGACGTAGGGGCTTTAATTATCAAGCCCAGGCTTGACGTTTCACCCGTCTAAAGCAAACATGAAAAAAACCAGGAGAAAAGAAAGTTCGAAAATCAAACATGACTCAGCGTTAAAAAAAGAAATCGGCCGCCGTTTCAAACGGTTTAGACATAAGATAAAAAAAAGCCAAAAACAACTGGCAGATGAATTGCAACTTTATCAATCCACTATCACCAATATTGAGGTTGGTAAAACATTTCCGGCCACTGCCTATCTTCGCTATTTTTATGACAAATACCAATTAAATGCCGATTGGTTAATCAATGGCAATGGCGACATGTTACACAGCGATCTGGAAGAACTCAAAACTGCATTTCACCTACTCTTTGGTCTTGATAAACAATATTTCCATCAGTATCTTGAATTGATTCATTTGATGAAGGTTCCGATCATTAGAGAAGTCATTTTCGGGAAATTGGTGGAAATGACGAAAATCGCAAAAGATGAGATAGAAGAGTTTAGAAGGACAGTTGGCAGTAGGCATTAGGTAGTTGGCAAGTAGGAAGAGAAGCTCTCTGCTCCCTGCTCCCTGCTCCACGCTGTACGCTTTTCCTTTCNNCTGGTCTTAAACCCTTTTATTTTCTAAATTCGTTTTTCTTCATTTATTAAGAAGCATTTTCAACGATGGCTATTTCTTAAGAAATTTTTGCCTGTCCCTTTCTTATTTTAGGTTTTCTTGCCTGACCCGTTTCTTTGTTCCTAATTAATTATAAGAGAAAGTAAGGAGGACCGCATTGTTTCATCTTTTCTTTTAAGCGATTCTTCCTGGATTTACGGAATTGTTCCAGGAAACTATCGATTTTACCTCGCAGCACCTCCAGGGGGAAATCATTTAAGTCGTTTTCTTTACAGGCAAATATATGCCTGTTTGTACCTTTCTTTTCCGGGGGCAGACGTTCATACAACTCAGAACCCACCATATAGTCCAGTATCTTTATATTCACCTGGTCGAAAGGAGTTTCCAGGATATAATGAAAGGTCCCGGTAATGGTGGCGTCGGTTTCCATAGGGGCACCCAGGATGAAATTGCCTACCGTATAAAGCCCCAATTCATCGGCAAAGGCAATTAATTGCCGAAACTTCTCCAGGTCGATACGTTTTTTGTAGAAATTTAATATGGATTCATTCGCCGATTCTACCCCGAAACTTATGATGGACACACAGGCTTCCCGGGCCAATTTTAAAAATTCTTCATCGATATGCGCCCAACTGCTTAAGGCGATTTTCATGCTTTGGGTTACTTTTTGCGCCTTTAATGCCTTAAGGATTTCTTTTGCCCGTTCCAGGTTGTGGGTAAAATTGTCGTCAATAATCCAGATGTTTTTGTATTGCTGTTGATGCAGCAGGGCAAACTCCCGGACCACGTAATCCGGGGTATGGGTGCGTATGTGCTTCTGCCAGCCTTTGCGCTGACAGAAAACGCAGCGGGCCGGACAGCCCCTGGAGGTTTCGATGAGAGTAGACTTTGCCAGGTGGGGCTCACTGTCGATGGAACCGCCGCTTTCAGCAAAAGGAGACAACAACCCCCTGTCCGGGAAAGGTAACTCATCGAGATGACCCAATGGTTCGGGATTAAATTCGGCGGGTTCGGGTACGCGCCCGGTCACGATGTCCACAGCTTTTAATATGTTCTTTTCCGGTTCCGCAGCAAGGGTGAAATCCGCCCGGTCCTGCTGCCGGGGGAAAAGAACAAAATCATAACCGAAAACAATGATTTTTTTATGAGGAAATTTATCTTTAATGTATCTTACCACTTCCTCACCGTGCCGGATATTGACGGTTCGCTTCAAAGGAAAAGCGTCGAATTCGATGATGACCACCTGGGATTTTTCAAGATGCCGGTTCAGTTTGTCAGCGTCAAAGGGTTCGATTGAGTAATCCACATAAGCGGTAATTTTATGGCTTGCCTGCCGGAGGACAGCAGCCAGGTACAGGAGGTTCAATGAAAACCCGAACCGCCGCTGTTTGATTTCTTCGGGTTGGGGATAGATTAATAATACATCAGCCATGGCTGGTGATTCCCTGTTGGGTTAACCGGGTAAGGGCATAGAGTCCCCAGGAGGCGCCATCTTCGATTTCGTGATACGGCCAGATACCGTTGGGGAGTCGATGGTCCAGGAGCCACCGGCCGGATTTTTCTAAAACACCGGTAGGTACGCTGCCGGGATATTGAAGAAAACCCAACACAGTCAAAGAAGTGCAGTATACGTCTGAAGGAACCGGGTGGGTTTTCCAGGGGGAAAATCCGCCGTCTTCACGCTGGTTTTCTATTAACCATTGCAAGGTGTCGCTTACCAGGTTTTTGTCCCGGGGTTGATACCTTGCGGCTTTAAAGGCCATCAGGGTGTAAGCGGCTTTGTAGGTAAGGGAGTTTTTTTCCGATTGCCACAATTCTTCCAATAATTGCAAACGGCTTTTATCGGCCAGTATTGGGAAGAGGTAAAACATGATGCCGGTGACAGGTATCCGGCTGATGTCGCGCAGAGACCGGCCCCAGAGTCCGTGGTCATTGACCTGGGTATGCAAATATGTTAAGCCCTGCCGGATATTTTCTTCATATTTTCGCGGGTCCAGTAGTTTGAGGAAGCAGGTATTCCACATGGTATCCAGCACAGCGATCCAGCCGCCGTCTTCGCGCTGTTCTGCCAGGCACCGTTGAATAATATCGGTGGGAATGGAATTTTGAGATAAACCGCTTAACAGGAGGAGGGAAGCGGTTTTGGTGATTCGTTTAATATCCAGGTTCTTGCGGTTCATCTCAGCAATCATTTTACGAAGTGACATTACAGTAGGAAGAAGATTAATCATGTTTTATTTATTGCCTCCGGCGGCCAGAAACTTTTGTTTAAAAATTTTCCGATCATTTGATTCCCGTTACGATAAAATCGAAAGCAATGGCCACATGATGCTCATTTTTGAGGAATTCTTGCAGTTTTTCGATATCTTTTCTGCCGTCTGCTTCCGAAATCAATCCTGCTTCTACCAGTTCGGGAAGAAGATTGATATAAACCCCTACCTGGAGATCACGGTAATGTTTGTTTTTAGGATCGGTTAAAGAGGTCTGGCGAGTTTCGAGAAGGAGTTGTTTTATTCCATTCTGGGCCAGGTAGTATTTGATTTTTCTACCGATGGCAGAATCGCCGCCCCGGTGGGATTGTTTATTTAAGAGGTTGAGGGCGTTCATGTATTTGGTGTTGTAAAGCGGGAATACGGGAAACCATATATTGGCGGTAACGTCTTTATCCATTAAAAAAATGCGCCCGCCTGGGTTAAGAATTTCAACCATCCGCCGAATTGCCAGGGGCGGGTCGTAAAGGTGCTTCAGGGTAAACCGGGAAAAAACAAAATCATAGGACCGGGGAAAAGCGTAGGTGTAAATATCGGCCTCGACAAAGACAATATCGCAATTTTGCTGCCTGGCTTTTTCTCGGGNNCAGCTTCTGGAAATATTTTCTTCAACAGGATAGTGGTGTGACCGGTTCCGGCCCCGATATCGATGATGGTTCGATGAAGATATCCCCTGGCCTGGTCGTTGTTTTGACAGCGGAGGAAAAGTTCTTCCATGAAGGGTTGGTAATATTCGCTGAGACGAGTGAGCCGACGAAGTTCCGCCCCCTGTGAAGGCCGGGTGTCAAATACGAATCGTCCTTGCGGCTCCATGGCTTACGCCTGCTCCTTTTTCGCTTTATATTATTGCTGTTTATTTAATATGTTTATTATATTGTTATAAAGAATATTTTCAAGTTCTTTCGGCAATATTTTTTTTATTGATTGCAGCCGCTGAAGGGTTTGAAAAGGTTTTTCAAGGGGGAAATCAGAACCGAAAATGAGTTTTTCGCTTCCCACCATGTCAAGGGCAGCCCGGATGATCTCGATATCCGGGATGCCTGATATGTCGAAATAGACATTTTGGTAACCCTTTAATGCTTCGAGAGTGGATATTATCTGCCTGAGATGGGGCCGGGAATTGTTAGATCCCGGGAAATCCGCTCCCAGGTGAGCCAAAATAATGATTAATCCGGGGGTATCTTTCAAAAGGTCCTGGTGGATACGTTCCACCCTGTTGATACCGGCGTGCAGCAGCAGGGGCACCCGGTGCTGTTCCATGTACCGGTAGGTTTCTTTGAATTCCTGGGAAAATATGTTCTTTCCGCCGGCACCTTTCTGGATTCTCAGTCCGAAGGTATGTTCTTTAAAACCTTTAACCCCATTTTCTCGCCAGTAACCGGGTTTGTGATCGATGATGGTGAAAGGGATGAGTTTGTCCGGGAATTTCCGGGATATGGCTGTTACGTAATGGTTGGCTTTTTCAAGATCGATCAGGACGGAAGGAAGGGGAAATATTATGGTTTTTTCAACTCCTGCTTCCTTCATGTTGGCGAGTATGACGGTTTC
>WVZO01000181.1:1752-2054 GCA_011772425.1 Candidatus Aminicenantota bacterium | reverse complement strand
GGCAGTGGCTGTCAATGACTCTCATTCATGCATATCCTTTAGAACATCGTCGCTGTAGATTTCACCTTTTGAGGCATGGCACCCCCCAAGGCAAATTTCCCAGTGGGGGCAATCCCGGCATTCCGTGGCCCGCCACTCCCCTTTATTAAACGTATCCACGGTTTGTTCATCGATGGAAAATCCTGTGGCCGGGCACAGCTTCAAGGTGCCGTCGTTATTAAAAGCGATTGCTTTGCGGCCCAAAAAACAGGGCTGATTGATTTCTTTTATCAGGCGACCAGGGGGCTCTTTTGAAAAACCGC
>WVZO01000181.1:1408-1685 GCA_011772425.1 Candidatus Aminicenantota bacterium | reverse complement strand
AGAAAGCATACAGGATAAGCTTCGGCACGGGCATCGATATGGAGTTCCCGGCGGATGCGTACCAGTTGCTCGATCAATTCTTTATGTTCTGAATAGGAAAGAGGTTTTTGTTTTTTAAAATAGTTTAAAGTATGCTGGGTGGGGATAATGCGGTTGAGATTGACAGTGGAGATTTTAATTCCTTCATCTTTGAGGAATTTGATCGTATCGTAGAACTGGCGGTAGTTGACCCGAAGGGGAGAAAAGAAAATACCGGTTTTAATCCTGGAATCTCCCA
>WVZO01000181.1:0-1359 GCA_011772425.1 Candidatus Aminicenantota bacterium | reverse complement strand
GATTTGTTTATACAATTTCCTGTCGGCGGAGTGAAAAGAGACATTGATTTGTTCCACGTGATTTTCCAGGAAATCGATATCCTGCGGTTTTATCGATGAAGCATTGGTAATCAGCCGGATGGACAGGTCTTTGCTCTTGTTTTTCGTATAAGTAAGGACATCTTTCCAGTAATGGATAGTGAAGAATTCGCCGCCAGTGAGGATGATGGTCCTGAAATTTAAGTTGATGATTTTATCGATAACGGGTTTGATTCGGTTAAACTCCGGCTGCTGTTGATTGGCCGGGTTTTCCCAATCGCAGCGGCAGTAGACGCACCGGTAGTTACAAGGAACGGAAATGTCGTAAATACCTGTAACAATATCTCTCAAATCCATCTATATTATTTTTTCCTTTTAAAAAGATGAACTAATTTTTTAGGGAATTTTTTATAAAAAGGCACTTTTTTCCCAAAAAATTCTTCGACATCGATTTTCTCCCCTGGAAATCCAGTTTTTTTAAATTCTAATTGTTCTTCTTCCATCCATTTGATATGTGTTTCCTTTAATTTCAATCTATCTTTTTTGTCATATATCTCTAAATACTTTCTGAAATCCTCTAAATTCTTTTCGAATTTATCCCTGTCTCCTTTGTAATAATACACCCTTGATAAATCATAGTAGATATTGTGGTTTTTTTCTTCTATCTTGTCTTCCAGTATTTCTCGAGCTTTATCTAAGCAAGGCTTATCCTGGTGTCCCTTATTACAATGATAAAATTTATAAATTTCAATCAAAACAATAGCCAAATTCGCCCATGAACGATCATCATGGTTATTATTCCGTTCTTTTCTCTTTTCGATACATTCGATCGATTTCTCGTAATACTTACGGGATTCTTTTAATAGTTTTAGTGCCTCATCTTTGTGGTCCGGGGTTGTTTCCTTTTCCCTAACTTTTTTATGGAGGCTATCAAAGTAGTTTCGGTTATCTTTTTCGTCCTCATAATTTTTCCAATATAGCTGGCCCAGGAAGTGATAAAGAAATGAGGGAATATTGCTTTTCTCATCTAATAAATCTCTATCTTCTATGTACGTTAATATTTTCTTTGCCTTTTCAAAAGACTTTTCTTTTGTGATAAAATGGTGCGCCAGGAACAATTCTAACCATGCTGCATCGGTCCGATTTTCAATTACATGCTCTTTTATCTCCTCAGCTTTCTTTGTATCCTCTTGATTCATGTTTTCTATTTCAAATGTATTCAGACCTAATTTATCTACTCGTTCTTTTACCCATTCTGCCAGTTCTTTCCTTCTGTGTAAAAAATTTACTTTTTCCTCAATTTCTTCGAATTTCTTAAACCTTTCTATCCATCTCCAGCCA
>WVZO01000738.1 GCA_011772425.1 Candidatus Aminicenantota bacterium | reverse complement strand
ACCATGGCTTCTCCATGATATACACCGTTGGGAATGGTTCGTATCTCCGCTTTCATCATATTCTCTGTGGAATCAAAGAGATACGCCTTGTGGGCTTCAAATACATCGATGCCATATTTTTCAGCCAACTTTAAGATGCCTCTCTCACCCACCACACATGAACCGATTTGAGCCCTCATATCAGCGGCGACTATATCAAAACGAATATTGGCAAAAATAAGGTCCCATACATCCTTTCTCAATTTTCCTTTTTCATATACCTTGACAGGGGGTATTCGCAGCGCCTCCTGCCAAACCTCGGTGGCACGAGGATTATACCCACCAGGCACTGCACCACCGATGTCGGCTTGATGACCCTTTGCCGCTGCCCAGGCTATCAATTTATCCTGGTAAAATATCGGCTTGTACACCGCCACATCATTATTCTGGTTGCCCATCGAAAATACATCGTTGTGAAAAATAACATCCCCCGGATAGATTTCATCCCCGAAATAATCGACAATATATTCACATACCGGTCCAAGAGAAAACGAGAGTATAGGAAGGTTCTCGGTTTGTTCAAGCATCTTGCCATTGGCATCATAAAGCCCGGTGACAAAATCCTTGGCTTCACATAAAATAGGCGACCGGGTGGTGCGGGTTAAAACAATGCTCATCTCTTCGGTAATAGACTTAAACCGGCGCTGAAACACCGAAACCAATATCTTATCTATCTTCATTATAACTCCATTTTAGCCGCGAAGGCACGCGAACGATACGCCAAGAAAAACAAAGCGCAGAGCGCATAGGTTTTTAGGGTTTAAAGTAGAGATTTTTCTTGTTTGTAATTTGTAATTTGTGATTTGGAATTTGTTTGTAATTTGTGATTTGGAATTTGTAATTTTCATCATTTCTTCTCTTCGTGTCCTCTGTGGCTAATTTCTTTCATAATAGTTTTCTTTTGATTTCTTCTTCGTTTGCGTTCAAGTACATGGTATAACTGCCGTATTTATCGCATAACACACTGTATTCAGGGGTAACAAACGTCGTTGTATTCACTTGCTCGATGATTGCCGGCCCTTCTACTTTATTTCCAAAGCGCAGCCTGGCCCCATCATAAACCGGGACCTCTGCAAATTCATTCTTGAGCGGAAGCCAGACTTTTCTCCTCTTTTTAAAAGCTCCTGAAGGGTCCTCTCCTTTATATTCTTCCTGGATAAATTTGGGTTTTACAGTTTTCCCGATACTTAAAACCCGTACATTAATTAGTTCAATCGGCGTGGCCTGTTCCTCCAGCGAATATCCATACAGCCGGGAATGTTCAGGATGAAATTTAGTGGCTATACTATTTATATCTACCTTTTCTATTTCTTCTTTAGTAATTACCACATTCAATTCATGATACTGCTTGAGATATCTCATATCCAGTGAATAAGCGAATTGGATTGATTCTTCCGGGATATGCTCCTCCCTGAGCAGTGCCAACGCTTCCCTTTCCATTTCTGCAAATATGGAAATGAATTTATTCTTGTCTATTTTATCTAAAAGGGTGGGATAAGTCCTGACAAAATTATGTTTCAGATCGGACATCAGCATCCCTGCGGCACAAAAGATAGATGACTCCTTTGGAATAATCATAACCGGGATTTCCAGTTCCAGGGCAATCATGCAGGCATGAACCGGACCCGCTCCCCCGGCAACCACAAGAGGAAATTCCCGTGGGTCCTCGCCGCGCTTCACACTCACTTCCCTTACACCTGTAGCCATATTGACATTGATTACCCGGTACATTCCTGCCGCAGCTTCTACCACATCCATCTTCATTTTATCCGCAATATGTTTCTTAACAGCTTCTACTGCTTTATCATAATCCAGGGGGATTTTTCCTCCTGCAAAAAAATCTTTATCCAGGTACCCCAGTATCAAATCTGCATCTGTACAGGTGGGCCGTTCACCGCCTAGATCATAACAAGCCGGTCCCGGCTTAGAGCCTGCGCTTTGCGGCCCCATCCTCAAAAGCCCACCTTCATCCACCCAACCGATAC
>WVZO01000090.1 GCA_011772425.1 Candidatus Aminicenantota bacterium | reverse complement strand
GTGCTTCGATTGTTTCACACACACCTATCGAAGATAATAAGATCCGGTTTCTGCCTACCCATTTTTTTCTAAATAAAAGTTTTTGCGGGGGTCCAGGGGGCAGTTTTTTCTAAAAAGAGCCCCCTGGCCGTCGGAGACAAAAAAAACTACCCATAACCTAAATAAGAATCTTTCTTAACGTGTCCAGACTGATCTTTTTTCCACTGATCACCAGGACAACGTTCTTATTTTTAAACCTCTCTTTCTCCTTTATAAACGAAGCAACAGACAACGCTGCCGCACCTTCAATCAACATATATAATTTATCCAACACCAGCCGTATCGCATCCTTTATTTCATCCTCCGATACCAGGATATATCCATCCACGCAATCCCTGCACAACCCAAACGTAATCGAGCCTTTTTCAATCCCCCCCGCCGAACCGTCAGACAGGGTGGGCTTAGATTCCATATAGATAATTCGGCCTGCTTTTATTGACTCATACATGACCGCCGAGTTCTCCGGTTGACAGCCAATAAGCTGAATCTTGCTGTTCATGGCCTTTAAGTACCCGGCAACGCCTGACATCAATCCCCCTCCTCCTACAGGCACAAATACCGCATCGATATTTCCCAACTGCTTCATGATTTCCACGCCAACGGTGCCCTGACCGGCAATGATCATGGGATCGTTGTAAGGCGAAATAAACATTTTCCCCTGTTTTTCAGCCATCTCCCTGGCAAAGCTCTCTGCCTCAACACAATCTGTGCCGTGAAATATCAATTCCGCCCCATATAAACGCAGCACATCCAATTTGGCAGTAGACACATTTTCAGGCACCACCACTACGCCGCGGTATCCCAGGAGCCTCGCTGCATAGGTAAACGCTGCTCCATGATTCCCGGATGATGCGGTGACAACACCGGCATCCCTCTCTTCAGCACTCAGGGTTAACAACCTGTTAAACGCACCCCTCAGCTTAAATGAACCGGTCAACTGGAGATTCTCAAGCTTTAAAAAAACATTACTATCTCCCAGTTGACTTAGAAAAAAGTCCTGTTCTAAAGGAGTTTCCCTGATATAGTTTTTGATTCGCTTTTCAGCCTCAAGTACTTCCCTGTGCACTTCCCATATTGTTAATTCATTTAATTTTGTCATAATGCCTCCGGCGGCCAGGGGGCGCTTTTCGAGAAAACTGCCCCCCTGGACCCCCCGCAAAAGCTTTTCATATGCGGACAGTCATTGTACCCCGCTTATTTACATTTTGCCCTATTGTAATCATGTGTATTCCGTTTCCAAAGAAGAGTTTGTAATTTGTGATTTGGAATTTGTAATTTTCATCTTTTCTTCTCTTCTTCCTTGCCAACTGCCAACTGCCAATTGCCAACTGTCTTTCTCCTCCACAGCCAAAACACAGGTATGCCCAGCAGTGTAAATCCCAGACCGGCTAAGGACTCCAGCGGTTTCTCCACTATCGTGTTTATCAATATACCAAGCGAGGTAATAATAAAAAGAAGGGGAACCACCGGGTATCCCCAAACTTTGTAAGGCCTTGGCAAATCGGGGAATTTTTTTCGTAAAATGAACACTGAAACGGCTGCAAATATCCAGAAAATGATAGACACAAAAATCACATAAGTAAACAATTGTTCAAACGTACCGCTGAGTGTTAAAATGCCTGCCCATATTGCCTGGATAAGTATAGAAAGAGCAGGGGTACGGAATTTTGGATGGATCCTGGCTGCAATCTTGAAAAAAAAACCGTCCTTTGCCATGGCATAGTAAACACGGGGACCAGTAAGAATCGATCCGTTTATCGAACCGAAAACAGAAACCAGGATAATGGCAGATATGACAGCAGCCGTGGTGCCTCCGAATAGAACCGTCGTTGCTTTTTCCGCAATGCGAGCCTCACCAGCCATTTGGTCGATCGGCAGCGCATATAGATAAATGCAATTGACCAGGACATAGAGCAAGGTGACCAGTAAAGCCCCATATACCAGTGCCAACGGGATATTTCGCTGGGGATTCTTGATTTCACCGGCCACAAACGTAACATTATTCCAACCGTCAAAAGCCCAGAAAATCGCCACCAGCGCCAGGCCAAAACCTGACACAATAGTCCCGAAACTCAATCCCGTGGGATTCAGTGAAAAATCAATGGATGTTCCTTTTCCCAGGGTAAAACCCAGCACAATAATACCCAGGAGTACCCCAATTTTAATAACAGTAAAGAAATTTTGAATAATTTTGCCAAACCGGGTTCCCATCATAATGATAATGGAAAGGAAAAAAATGACACCCACACCCACAAGTTTCCCGGCAGAAAAAGGGATTTTAACGGCGCTTCCCAGGATGTTTAAGTTAATTTCGAAAAGGATATTCTCAAGGGATAATCGGGGAAAGAAATACCCGGTATATTCGGCAAAAGCGACTGCCAGCACGGCAATGCCGCCGGTCATATAAACCAGGAACATCATCCAGCCGAACAGGAATCCGAATACCGGTCCAAAGGCTTCTCGTAAATATACATACTGCCCCCCGGCATGGGGCAGAGAAGCTCCCAATTCCGCATAAGTTAACGCCCCAGCCAGGGTAATAAGTCCACCCACCAACCAGGCAAGTAAAATTAAACTGGCCGATGGTAAGCTTTTGGCCATAATTCCCGTGGTTAAAAAAATACCGGAACCAATAACAATACCCGCCATTATCATGGCAGAATCAAACAACCCTAATTGTCGTATCAAACCTGAATTGGTATTTAATTTCATTTATTTTTTACCTCCGCCGGCCAGAAGAATAAAACATTATACCACGTTTTG
>WVZO01000086.1:1640-1904 GCA_011772425.1 Candidatus Aminicenantota bacterium | reverse complement strand
TCCAGAGGGAACTGATTTTATCGTTCCACCGTCTTTTAATCGACCGGTGGTGCCCCGGTTCGCCCTCAAATGAGCTGCCGCGGCGATTGGCGTGTTTATAGAAAATGCAATAAACCTCCTCATCATCATAGTAAACACCCCTATGATATCCCGGCCCATGAAGCACTTTGATGGAGGATATTTTATCGTTCCAGGTCTCCTGGATCTCTTCGGAAAACTCTGTCAGGTCGATAATATCATCTTTTATGGTAATTGATGCGCCCT
>WVZO01000086.1:0-1582 GCA_011772425.1 Candidatus Aminicenantota bacterium | reverse complement strand
ATCCGGCATGTTTGTACAGTATAACTCCGGGACTTTCTTCCTCATCATCCTCGGCATACTGTCCGTATCCGGAGGTGCCTGCCATCAGTACACATCCCATTAACAAAACCATTAACCAGCGACGTTTATCTTTTTTTATTTTCGTATGCATTTTTATTCTCCTTATATGGTTATATAAATCTGCGGATATTTTATCACNNTATATGGTTATATAAATCTGCGGATATTTTATCACAAAAAAAAATCAAGCCCTTCAATCGACATTTCATTCCAAGGTTTTATAAATCAAACCCCTATGGCTGTATTTAGTTCTCGGACAGCCTGCCAAGACTCGACCCCCTAATCTAATCTCTTCTATGAGGAAGTGACAGGCCAATTTTTTAATTTTATTTAATCTCGACGATTATATCTATCCGCCTCATTTCACCATTCTGCCCCTTTACAATAAAATTCAACCGGTACACCCCCACAAACCCGAGCCCGGGCTGCCAACAGAATGTTCCTGTTTGGGCATTAAGAGTTGAGCCAACAGGTAGAGGTCTGAGTTGATTTCCTACCAGCAAATACCCGAAAACTTCCGAACTTTCACATGAAAACCGGATTTCAACACGCTCAAGTTCCCTGATCTTTATATAAGTTATACCCTTATCACCAGGATATATCCTATGTGGTTTAATATTCTCCCGGTACCCTTTCTTGCTCAATAAAGGAGTATGATGATCCACAGGTAAAGCGTTCAAATCTTCACTTCTTATAGTTAATTTTTTATGCTTGCAATTTACGGTATTTTTGGTATTAAGTGGATTGTACAGGCCCCCGATATTCTGGATCAAAAAATATCGGCTGCCGATCCCGTCTTTGTTTCCGGCAGAATCTTCCGCAGTCCAAGAAATTGTATGTATGCCATTCTTATACACGGTAGTATCTAAATAAAAATATCCCACTGCTCCATCACTGTTGAAATAACCAGGGAATAAATTGGCAATNNAAATGTTATAATTGGGATGACCTAGATTTACGCCATTGACCCACACATTAATGGTTGAACCGTCTAGGGGAATACGGTTGGGTTGTGGTGTTAATACCCACCCCCAGTTTGCGAATCGTTTACCAGAGGTACTGCCACCCTGAGTCGGTGTATCAATGGCACCGAAGGGCTTCACTGCATTGGCATTGTCACAGGTAATGGTTTTGCTTCCCAGGGTGAAACGATTACCCTCGTTGTCTGCGGCCACTGCATAAAAAGTAAAGGTTCCGCTGCCCCGGTTGGGTAAAAAGTAAGTCAATATCATATAGCCCCAGCCGGCTTTGTAATTAAACGGATAGTTAGGGTAAGCTTGCTCCACATCCAGCCGGGCACCTTCTACAAATATCGCATTATCGACAAAAACAGGTGTCCCTACTTGTTCACGGTAAATCTCAACCTTCTCCACCTGGATGTCGTCCAGGGCCCATCCGGTTACAGGAATCGCACCGGTAACACCTGTGGTTCCGTCTTCCGGTGAATCAAAACAACCAAAGGGAGAACCGGTTAAACCGGGTTTGTAAACAGTCAAATTTACATTTACAATTTGGGTTGAAT